>NZ_CP092418.1:973055-1281111 GCF_023716485.1 Microbulbifer variabilis | reverse complement strand
AATGGGACTTCAGGAACAGAGCCAGCTTCCATCTTTTCCTGAAGAACAGAGACGAAAAGAGATTTACCCTTACGCGAAAAAACTGACGGATGAGGTTCGAAAAGCCGGAGCCACCCCTCTGCTCTTTCTAACCTGGGGACGCAAACATGGAGATATTCAAAATATTCCTGACGATACTCGCAGCAAAATGCAAACTCGTCTGCTAGAAGGCTACCAAAATATGGCTAAAACAACATTCTCAGAAATCGTTCCAGTCGGCCTTGCGTGGGAGGCAATTCAATCTTTAGATAAAAACATCGACCTTTACACTCATGATGGAAGCCATCCCAACCGTAAGGGTGTCTATCTATCTTCTCTAGTCTTTGCTTTCCATCTAGTAGGCTTATCGCAGTTAAATACTCCTCCCATCACGGGTATTCCCGAAGAAACAGCAGAGTTACTTGCACAACAAGCTAAGGCACTCACATTGAGTCCATAAACTTTTCCCAAGTCTAACCATCATTGGGAATATCCAGGCATGCTTCGACTCGTCACAGCAGCTATCTAGCATTTTGTTCTGGACAAAAAAAAACCCCGCAATTGCGGGGCTTTTTAGATAGGCTGTTAGGCCGGCTTACATCATGCCGCCCATACCGCCCATGCCACCCATACCGCTCATGTCAGGAGCAGCCGGCTTGTCTTCCGGGATCTCAGCAACCATAGCTTCGGTGGTGATCATCAGACCAGCAATAGAAGCTGCCGCTTGCAGTGCAGAACGGGTTACTTTAGCAGGGTCCAGGATGCCCATTTCCAGCATGTCACCGTACTCGCCGGTAGCAGCGTTGTAACCGAAGTTGCCTTCGCCTTGCTTGATCTTATCAACAACTACAGAAGCTTCATCACCAGCGTTGGCAACGATTTGACGCAGAGGCATTTCCATAGCGCGCAGGGCTGCAGCGATACCGTGGTTCTGGTCTTCGTTGTCGCCAGTTACAGAGATAGCCTGAGTAGCGCGAACCAAAGCGGTACCACCGCCAGGTACTACACCTTCCTCTACTGCAGCGCGGGTAGCGTGCAGAGCGTCTTCTACGCGAGCTTTCTTCTCTTTCATTTCCACTTCAGTAGCGGCGCCTACTTTGATTACTGCAACACCGCCAGCCAGTTTGGCTACGCGCTCTTGCAGCTTCTCTTTGTCATAGTCGGAAGAGGACTCTTCGATCTGTGCACGGATCTGGCCAACGCGAGCTTCGATGTCTTTAACATCACCAGCGCCATCAACGATTACAGTGTTTTCTTTGGACAGGGTTACGCGCTTTGCAGTACCCAGGTGCTCCAGAGTAGTACCTTCCAGCTCCAGACCAACTTCTTCAGAAATTACGGTGCCGCCAGTCAGGATAGCGATGTCCTGCAGCATGGCTTTACGACGGTCGCCGAAGCCAGGAGCTTTAACAGCAGCAACTTTAACGATGCCGCGCATGCTGTTTACAACCAGAGTTGCCAGCGCTTCGCCTTCTACGTCTTCAGCGATGATCAGCAGCGGCTTGGAAGCCTTAGCTACTTGCTCCAGCAGGGGCAGCAGGTCGCGGATGTTGGAGATTTTCTTGTCTACCAGCAGGATGAAAGGGCTATCCAGCTCAGCAGTCATGTTTTCTTGGTTGGTGATGAAGTAAGGAGACAGGTAGCCGCGGTCGAACTGCATACCTTCTACTACGTCCAGCTCGTTTTCCAGGCCAGAACCTTCTTCAACAGTGATAACGCCTTCTTTGCCCACTTTTTCCATGGCTTCGGCGATGATGGTACCAACGCTCTCGTCGCTGTTAGCGGAGATAGTACCTACCTGAGCGATAGACTTGGTGTCTGCACAAGGAGTGGACAGACCAGCGATGTGGTTGACCGCTGCGGTTACCGCTTTGTCGATACCGCGTTTCAGATCCATCGGGTTAAAGCCAGCGGCTACGGATTTCAGGCCTTCGGTTACGATAGCCTGGGCCAGAACGGTAGCGGTGGTGGTGCCGTCACCTGCAGTGTCAGAAGCTTTGGAAGCAACTTCCTTCACCATCTGCGCGCCCATGTTTTCGAACTTGTCTTTCAGTTCGATTTCTTTTGCTACGGAAACACCGTCTTTGGTTACGGTAGGTGCGCCGAAGGACTTGTCCAGCACTACGTTGCGGCCTTTAGGACCCAGGGTAGTTTTAACGGCGTCTGCCAGGATGTTTACGCCTTTCAGCATTTTCTGACGAGCGTCGTCACCAAAAATTACGTCTTTAGCTGCCATGATTCTTATTCCTCAAATTCTTTTTGCGAGTAAAGTTAAAGGCTTTTCTTAGCCTTCCAACACGCCGTAGATGTCACCTTCGCTCATGATGATCAGCTCTTCGCCGTCCACCTTGAGGGTATTGCTGTCGGCATAGCGACCGAAAACAACAGTGTCACCCACCTTCACAGACAGTGCGCGAACATCGCCATTGTCCAGCTGCTTGCCCTCACCCACGGCTACCACTTCACCTTGGTTCGGCTTTTCTTTGGCAGCACCTGGCAGCACGATACCGCCAGCTGACATCGCTTCTTCTTCCTTACGGCGTACTACGACGCGGTCGTGTAAAGGACGAATTTTCATGGATAAGTTCTCCATTGAGTCGTTTTTTTAAGGTTTTCAACATCGGCGGTACTGGCTTTATGGGCCGGTAACCTCACCCCTCCCTGATTCCCAGAGGCGGGGCTTAATTCTCAGTTGAACCCTATCTATGGGCGCGAGAATGGATTTCAACACTCTTCAATAAAAAAACTACAAAAGTGCCGGCTGAAGCACAAAATAGTGCACTATTTAACCAGCTCAATCTTTATGATGCTTATGACCTACCTGATCCATAGGTTTTCGCTCATCTCGAGAAAATTCCCCCTCGATAATATCTGGACCGCGTTGGTTGGGGTCCGAGCTGCGGGGGTCACCAGGCCGCACAATGGTGATATGACGCACCAGTCTCCCCAGTATCAGTTGGCGTAAACCCGGTATCAGGCAAGCAAATCCGAGGGCATCGGTGATAAATCCGGGAGTGAGCAACAATGCCCCGCCCACGGCAAGAAAGATTCCTTCAACCATCTCCTGGGCAGGTATATCGCCTGTTCGCATCTTCTCCTGAGCCCGCATTAGGGTCGATATGCCCTGCCGCCGCAACAGGGTTACGCCAACAATAGCGGTTAAAAATACCAATCCAATCGTGGGCAAGGCGCCGATTTCTCTCCCTACAGTGATTAAAACCCACATTTCAAGTACAGGTAGGACTATAAATAGAAGCAGTAATGGGCGCATTGAGGGAATTCCTAATAAACCAGCTCTACGAAGCTGGGACGATCAAGGTTTTTCAATATGCTGAAGTAAATGGAGTGGGGAGGCAAATTATTCAAGGGCGCCTCAATCAACCCACAGCAACTAGGAGAGAGGGAGGCTTTGATGGCAAGCGAGCAGCAGGACACCATAGAAGTGCCGGCCATTGGCCGCAGTCGCCACTTGGTAGACGAAATATTAGCCGAGGCCGACATCCAGGTGAATGGTGATAGGCCCTGGGATATACAAGTCCACCGCGAGGAGGCCCTAGACGAGATTGTCGCTCGTCACAGTATGGGGCTCGGTGAGACTTATATGCGCGGAGATTGGGATGTCCAAGCGCTGGACCAATTTGTGTACAAAATTCTGGAAGCCGACCTTGGCCGCCATGCCAAGACCTGGCGCTATGCTTGGCGCTACCTGCGCAGTTTCTTAATCAACCTGCAAAGCCGTCGTCGCGCCTTCGAGGTTGGTGAGCACCATTACGATCTCGGAAACGAGTTTTATACAGGTATGCTCGATAACCGCCTTACCTATAGTTGCGGTTATTGGAAGGATGCTCAAACCCTGGACGAAGCTCAAGAAGCCAAGCTCGACCTTATCTGCCGTAAGCTGCAACTAGAACCTGGGATGCGTCTATTGGATATCGGTTGTGGCTGGGGGAGCCTGATCGGCTATGCCGCCCAGAAATACCAGGTAGAGTGTGTCGGAGTAACGATCTCCCGCGAACAAAGAGCCTATGTTTCCGAACGCTATGCCAACCTACCGATTACCGTCTCCCTACAGGATTACCGAATGCTTGATGAGCCTTTCGACCGTATTGCCAGTGTCGGAATGTTTGAACATGTTGGGCGTAAAAATCATCGAGCTTTTATGGAAGTGGCTAAACGCTGCCTAAAGAAAGATGGAACTTTACTGCTCCATACTATCGGTAAAGCAAGACCGGCCAATACCGATCCATGGATTGAAAAATACATTTTCCCCAATGGAGAAATTCCGGCTGCAACGCAGATAACCAAGGCAGCCCAGGACCTTCTCACACTTGAAGATCTGCATAACTTTGGGCCTGACTACGATAAAACCCTGATGGCATGGCATAAAAATTTCGAGGAAAATTGGCCGCGCTTTGCCGATCGTTACGGCAGACGCTTTTATCGTATGTGGCGCTATTACCTGTTGTTCTGCGCCGCTACATTTAGAGTTCGCAGAGTACAGCTCTGGCAATGGATGCTCTCAAAAAATAGGGTTGGCGGTGTGGAGAGAATTTGCTAGATCAAGAAACTTTTGATTAAAGACTTCAAATTCTTCCAACATTGAGAGTTCCAAAAGTCTGGGGGAGCAATTGGTAGCAGCAATTTAGCTTTACTTCTATCAAAGCTTCACCCAGACCATTCTCCTGATAATCAAATCCATTAACTATCGCCATTTGCCTGTAAGCCTTATTAATACTTGCTGCCGCCAGGTCTTTACTAAATGCATTATCTATTCACAACCCCTGAAGGACTAAATCTATTTATAGAGGTTCATACGGTTGCAGCCATCATCTTAACGTTTATTACTATCCCATTAACTCTTCTGATGAAGAAGGGCAGCCGTTACCATCGGATCGGTGGCCTCAGCTCATTGTTGATTGCCATTATCTTTTCCATCAGTGCCCTGCTGATGCTATTCAACCCTTACATCATCCCGCATCTCAAGGCAGATATTCCTAAGTACCAGATCGATATTGCCTATGTCTACAATACCCACCCAGACCTTTTATTACTGGGATTGATCAGTATATTCAGCTACTCCATATTTTCTGCTTACCGAATATGGCCGAGAATCAAGCACTCTAATGATGGCAGAATCACTTCCAATATTATCGATTGGGTATTGGCTGCTATAGCTGCCTGGGTCGCAGTCTTCTATTTCCAGGTTTTTCTTTACGATATTGGTAAACACCCCAATTATGCCAACATTTACTTGGCTCCATCCGCGTTAATGCTGTTTTTTGTTGGACTCGATGTCTATACGTTTTTTTTCCGACCGCAAATAACAGGCCGACCATGGTGGGCCCTGCATATGTGCAAGATGCTGTATGCCTGGTCGGCACTAATCAAAGGTTTTGTGATGCGGGATTTTCACTTATCTTTAGAGCAAACCGTATTTCACGAAGTGGCATCCATCCTGGCCTGGCTCATTATTTCCTTATTTGTATACCTGTTTTATCGAGAGACTCTCAACACGCGATATGCAAGGAAGGGATAGATAAACCTTAGAGTCATTACTGAAAGGCAAATAAAAAAGGGCGAACAAAGTTCACCCTCTTCTGATCGCGCACTGCTTAATTATTAAATACGTGCACCACCATCGATATCCAAAACTCGACCAGTTAGATAATCATTCTCCAGAATAAACGCCACGGTTGAGGCAATTTCCTCTTGCTCACCCAGGCGTCTCAATGGCACTTGCTTAACCAGACTTTCCAGGATTTCCGGGCGCATCTGCGCAACCATATCAGTGCCAATAAAACCTGGAGCAATTGCAGCTACCCGCACACCGTAGCGAGCCAGTTCACGGGCCCAGGTTACGGTCATAGCGGCAACGCCCGCCTTGCTGGCAGAGTAGTTGGTCTGCCCCATATTACCTGCTCGGGAAAGGCTGGAGATATTAACCATCACCCCGCCCTTGCCACTCTCCGCCATAATGCCCGCTGCCGCTCGGCCACAAAGAAAGACACCTGTCAGATTCACATCAATAACAGACTGCCACTGGGCCAGAGACATACGATCGGTAACTTTGCCCTCTTTGCATTTCAACAACATGCCATCGCGCATAATTCCGGCATTATTGATCAGCACCTGCAGGCCACCAAAATCTTCGGCAATTTGCAGAAAGCCCTTATCTACCTCTTCTTCACTGGCTACATTGATAATATAGCTACGAACCTCGGCGCCATGCTTTTCACAAGCGGCAACGCTCTGCTTGAGGCCTTCCTCATTGACATCAATCAATGCCAGCCGTGCTCCGCGTGCAGCCAGGTATTCCCCCATTGCTCGCCCCAAACCCTGGCCTGCGCCAGTAATCGCCACTATGCTGCCGGCAATCTGCATGATGAACTCCTTATTTTTAAATTTTATTGCTGCTGTGCCTTGGCAACCTTCTTAAAAGCAGGTTGCCAGCAAGATACTACCATTCATAACCGACACCCACGGTTACCTTGGTATCCTCTTTTTCACTCTCGAGTGATGGTGTGTTGTCGTACTGCCACTGGTAGCCGATTTCCATCAATATGCCTTCAACCAATGGTGTGCGTACACCCAATTCGGCATTTGTCTGATAATCATCACTGCGGTCAAAAGACTGTAAGATTTCCTGTTTGAAGTAAATTTCCGGGCCAAAAGAAAATTTATAGTCATAATCTAATTTAAGCCGGCCTGCCACATATTGGTCATCCTGGTCTTCACTCAACTCGGTATCGATAAAATCTTCCTGAAGACTACTGACACCACCTGCCAGTGAAAATGCTGTTTTATCTGTATTGTAAAATAGGTAACCGAGACCGAGACCCATAGTGGTCCCCAAATCCAAGTTGCGCGCCTCTTCATGCTCCCACTCAGTGTTAGCCTCGGCAAACCACTTTTCTGCGAAGATCCAGCGCAAGTCATAGGTCAGCTGGTATTTTTCCAGGGCACCATCATCTTCACTATCTTGGTTCTGGTAGAGAGCTCCTATCAGATGATGAAAATCCCCATGACGTACATCCAAATTGAGTTTGGTATCCAGGTCTTTTCGCTCACGGTTACCAGATTCAAAGACACCCCCAGCACTCACGTTGCCTTTGAAAGTCAGTGGGTTACTGACAAAGTGCGGATACGGCTCTGCCCGCTCGACTCCAGGGAAATCAATTAACCAACCATCTCCCTCTGCGCAATAGACTTCCCACTGCTCCTGCCGGTGCCCCGCCAGGGTACAGGGCTCATCGCGCCCGGCAATCTTCAAGTCGGTATCAACGTCCATAGAGACGACTTTGGACTTATCGACTTTGACCTGGCCAAAAGTTTCTGACTTCCAAATTACCTGTTCGCTATCAACCAGCACCAACTCTCCCTGAATACGGTCACCATTCTCAAGGGTGAGCACACCAGCATGGAGTGGCAAAGACGCCAGACAGAGAAGAGTTTGCGTGAAAAACCTAGACAAGCGTGTCGATAGAACCACAGGAGGACCTTAAAGTTTCTGGGTGAACCAACAGTGAAAACCGTTCTAAAAAAACAAAACAAGCTGCAATAATGCCATAACTGTCATTAATCTGGCACGCCGTTACTACCCAACTACTTATGGCAATACATGGGCAAGACTTCTTTAGATGCTCATTTATAGCCTATTCGGCATCAATTGCGGCAAACTGAAGCTAACTTCCGGTAAATGGTTTAGCAGAGAAATTTTGTGAGCAAAGAACAAGCCAGCGATACACTTGCCAGAATATGCCGCGTTCTGGCCTCAATCCCATGTGGCCATGTAGTCACCTATGGGGATCTGGCGGAAATGGCCGGCTTCCCCAGAGCTGCACGACTCGCGGGCCAACAACTGAGGAAGTTACCCAAAGACACTGCTCTTCCTTGGCACAGGGTGATTAATGCCCAGGGCCGTATCTCGCTGCCAGAGCCCGGAGCCTCTCGCCAGCGGGAACGGCTGGAAAGTGAAGGGGTTAGTTTTCTTAAGGGACGGGTAGATATGGCGAAATATCGCTGGAAGCCCTAAATCAGGCATCCTCTGCACAGTCATGGAATGATCTTGCCACTATTAAGCCTCTTCGCCCTCGCCTCGCCAGGGGGCTACGACAAAGAGTAACAGCATCCCCGGCACCGCAAGCGCTGCGCACAACAGGAAGAAGTTGGTCCATCCCATAGACTCTACCAAGTACCCCGTGGAGGCATTGGCAAAAGTTCTGGGCAGGGAGGTCAATGCCGTAAAAAGTGCCAGTTGTGTCGCAGTGTGTAATTTACTGGTTGTTCGAGCAATAAAGGCAATAAACACCGCTGTCCCGAGCCCCACCCCTAAGTATTCAAAAGCAATCACCACTGCCAGTAACCAGAGGCTGGGCTTAAAGCCAGGGGTGCCAACCAAGCCCTCATTGGCTTGGGCCAGAATCATAAAGCCGAAGATCGAAACAAGCTGAATAACCCCAAAAATCCACAGGCACTTATTAATACCGATACGTACGATTAACAGGCCGCCTAGAAAGCCGCCAATTACCGCCGGCCAAAGTCCAGCATTTTTAGCAACAATACCAATATCTGTATTGGAATAGCCCATATCCAGGTAATAGGGTGTCGCCAGGGCTGTTGCCATACTGTCGCCCAGCTTGTAAAGAAACATAAATGCCAATACTAAAATGGCATGCTTAACACCGTTACGACCGAAGAATTCCACAAAAGGCAGGACAATTGCTTCGCGCAAGGACCTAGGCCGCTCCGCCGGGTGTTGCGGCTCAGCAACCATCAAGGTCATAAAAACTGCGATCAGCATAAAAGCTGCCGTCACCCAGAAGACCTGTCCCCAGGCCAGATGATCAGAGAGAATCAAGCTGAGAGAGCCCGGCACCAAACCGGAAATCCGGTATGCGTTAGCATGAAAAGAGTTACCGAGCCCCAACTCCCAGTCCGGTAGAATTTCCCGGCGAAAAGCATCCAGGACAATATCCTGGCTTGCACTAAAGAAGGCTACGCCAAAACACAGGGCCGCGATCGTCCAAATATTAAACTGAGGATTGAACATACCCAATGCGCCAATAAAAAGGATCAGCAGCAGCTGCATCACCAACATCCACCCTCGGCGGCGCCCCAGTATTGGAAACGCGTAGCGCTCCATAAGCGGCGCCCAGATAAACTTCCAGGTATAGGGCAATCCCAACAGGGAGAAGATGCCTATCGTCGCCAGGTCCACCCCTTCAGTTCTCAGCCAGGCAGGTACCAGCTGAATCAGCACAAACAGCGGCATCCCCGAGGAAAAGCCGGTGCCGATACAGATCAGCATTCTCCGGTTAAATACCGCTTCCCTGACTGTTTCGTGGGACATAGTTTGTCGCGTTTATTCGTTAACTCGGCAATTGAAAATGTGCGCTCTCCAATTAACACAGCGATAAACCCAAATGCGGGGGGAGTATTAGCGGCGCACAGGAGAGGTAGTGGTTTCCCCTCCACCAACATAGACACAAGCTGACAAAAATGCTCGGTGACTACCGTCACCCAATGCACAAATAGCTGGTAAGCAAAAACGCTAAAGGCCACGTTCAGTGGCCAAAAAGAAAATCGATAAGCCTTCGATAGGAAAAACGGAAAGTGAGGGGGTACCCTATGGCCGCGATAAGCCCTTAACCCGGCTGGGGCTGTTCTTCACTCCAGCCGCGTCTCTCCCGCCGCCAAAAATAGATAGAAAGGAATATGGCCGGCAGCCCCATTAGTGCCGCATAAATAAAGAACTGGGCGTAGCCCTGAGCATCCACCACGATACCGGAGAAGCCACTGATAAATTTACCCGGCAGCGTCATGAGTGAACTGAACAGTGCATATTGGGTAGCTGTATAGGCCTTATTGGCCAGGCTGGAAAGGTAAGCAACGAGCACAGCATTAGCCATACCACCACTGATATTGTCGGCACTAATCACCAGCGCGAGCCACGCCTTGTCCGGTCCTATCAGTGCAAGCTGAGCAAACAAGAGATTGGTACACGCCACCATCACTGCACCGAGTATTAATGGGCGCAGCACACCATAGCGAACAACTAAAACCCCGCCGAGAAAAGAACCGATAATGGTACAGAAAAACCCAAATAGTTTACTGATTTCCGCGATTTCAGTCTTGGTGAAACCCAAATCCAGATAAAACGGATTCGCCATTATCCCCATCGCAATATCGCTGAGACGGAAAATGCCGATAAAAACCAATAAAACGAGGGCAAAGCGACCATTGCGCTGAAAGAATTCAACAAAAGGGCACACTACAGCTCGAATAAACCACTGTTTCAGGCGGCCGTGCTCCCCCTTCCCCAACAGGCGTTCTTCCCACTCACTTTGCAGCTTATCTGCCTCTTTGTTCACCTTGCTGTGATCAGGCTCGGAGACAACCAAGCATGTAATCACCCCCACCCCCATGAGGGCTGCCATCATAAGATAAGCACCTGACCAGCTGAAAGCATCCGCAATAAATAACGCCCCGGCTCCGGCAATCAGCATTGCTACTCGGTAACCGAATACGTAGTTAGCCGCCATAGCACCCTGGTAATCTTCATCCATGGCCTCTATTCGGTATGCGTCAATTGCCACATCCTGCGAAGCCGAACAGAAGGCAACCCATAAAGCGAGCAGGGCTACTTCCATCAGTGATTGCTGCGGGTTAACGCTGGCCATACCCACTAGCCCGATAGCAATCCCCACTTGAGATACCAACATCCAACCGCGGCGTTTACCCAACTTATCAGTGAAAAAAGGCAATCGTAGTTGGTCAATAATTGGGGCCCAAAGCACTTTTATCGAAAAGGTAATTCCCACCCAAGCGAAGAAACCAATAGCTGTGCGGCTTACACCAAAATCTCTCAGCCAGGCGGTCAGGGTAGAGAAGACCAATAAGAGCGGAAGGCCGGCAGAAAAGCCAAGAAAAAACATGGTGAGTACACGAGGCTTAAGGTAAGCACCGAGGGCTTGCCCCCATGTCAGTTGCTGCTGCGACATATTCAACCTTTCCCCTTAAACCCCATAATTGGCCTTGGTAAAATAATGCGGGCAACTAGCCCGCACTTGGCCATCAATTTAGAACTGATGCGCTCAGTGACCCCACAGAACCTCGAGCTCGGCCTCCGCCAATTTATTGGCATTTACATTGAAACCCACTTTAGCGGGGGAGGAGTTCTCATCCAATGGCAGCGAGTCTACTTTCAGGGCATAGACTCGAAAACGGTAGCGATGATCGCCGTGCCCCTTTGGTGGACAGGCGCCACCATAACCGGGGTTGCCGTAATCATTGCGCCCCTGAACGGCCTCTGGTACCAAACCATTTTTCAGATCGCCCGCGCCCTCTGGCAAACTGGTTACCTCAGCGGGAATATTGAACATCACCCAGTGCCACCAGCCACTGCCAGTTGGCGCATCGGGGTCGTAAACCATTACCGCATAGCTTTTAGTTCCTTCAGGGGCGCCGCTCCAGCTCAGTTCGGGGGAGAGGTTTTCTCCGCCACATCCACTGTACACATGGGCCAGAGGCATTTTGCCACCGGGTTTTAATGAGCTGGAAGTGAGCGTCAGCTGCCCAGCTTGTGCAGCCATTGCCGCCAGGAAAAGGGCCGATGCCACCAGGCCCGAACTGAGTTTGCAGTAAATAAAGCGGCCAAATCCTAAATTCATATTCAATCGTCCTGTAGTTATTTTTCGGCTCCGGCCAACAAGCTCGAAGCCCGGTCCAAATCCATATTGCCGCCGGTGAGGACAATCGCAACATTCTTATTGCGAAAGCGCGCGCTGTGCTCTAGCACAGCTGCCAGGCCAACTGCCGCAGAGGGCTCAACCAATTGCTTGGTACGCGTCCACAACAGCTCCATTGCCCGCACGATACCATTTTCTGAAACTGTCACAATATCTCGCACCGTGCGCCGAATTACAGAGTAATTTCTGCGCCCCAGTGTGGTGCGTAGGCCATCTGCGATAGTTTGCGGCTGCTGGGTGGTGACATGCACACCACCACGTAGTGATCTCTGAGCGTCATCTGCGCCAGCGGGTTCCGCACCAATTACCAAGACATCTGGTGCCAGGGCTGCCATGGCCAAACCAATTCCGGCGAGTAGCCCTCCGCCCCCCACGGGTGCCAGGAGCACATCCGGAGTAAAACCCTGATCGCGGCATTGCTGTACCACTTCCAGGGCAACGGTACCCTGCCCGGCGATAATACGACTATCGTCAAAAGGCGGAACCACATGGGCTCCCGTCTCCTCTACTACGGCTTGCAGTGCGGTCTCGCGCTCCAATTGAGTAGGACCACAAATAATTATTTGTGCGCCATAACTCTGTACAGCCTCACGCTTAGCCCTGGGCGCCGTCTCGGGCATCACCACAATGCAGGGTAGGCCCAGCTCAGCAGCAGCCCAGGCCAAAGCAGCACCATGATTTCCCGAGGAGTGAGTCGCTACCACTTCAGCTCCAGCGGGCAGATTGGCAAGGGCATTGGTGGCACCGCGGGCTTTGAAGGCACCTACTTTCTGTAGGTGTTCACACTTGAACCAGAGGTTAGCGCCCCCCACTTGGTCGAGTAATTGGGAGCGAATTAGCGGTGTTCGGTGGACAGAGTCAGCAATGGTTTGCGCGGCACAAAAAACATCCGCACTGGTGGGTAGGTCATTACGATCCGAGGGCATAGCATTTTTATCTAAATAATTTTTGCTGAATGTACCAATTCAGCCCCCCAAAAAACCAGTAAAATCCCCGCTGCTGGTCACACTTCTCAGTATTTCTACTTCTGCAGCATTCTCAACAAACTGAATTTGCGTTTGCTGTAAGGGGCGTAACGTAAATTAACATCCAAAATATTTTTGCGCTTCATTACCGCTTTATAGTGGCTAAAAGTTTTAAAGCCATGTTCACCGTGATAACAACCCATACCGCTGGCTCCCACCCCACCAAATGGCAGATCTTGGGCCAGCATAAACATCATGCAGTCATTCACACAAGCGTTACCGGAGCTGCAGCTGGAAAGAATCCGTTCGGCCAAGCTATCGCTTTTAGTAAAAATATACAGGGCCAGCGGTTTTTCCCGCTGATTGACAAATCCCTCCACTTTTCCGAAGTCATCCAGTTCGACTACCGGCAGGATTGGCCCGAAGATCTCATCCTGCATCACTGAAGCTTCGAGATCGACGCAGCGCATCAGTGTCGGCGCTATATAGCGGTTGTCGGCATCTACCTCACCGCCATAAATAACATCTCCACCACTGAGAAGATCCGCCAGGCGCAGGGTATGCCGGCTATTGACGATACGTCCATAGTCCGAGCTCTTTTGCGGGTCCTCTCCGAACATTTTTGTCACCGCCTGCTGAATAGCAGGCACCAGGAGATCGGCGGTGTGACGGGTGCACAGCACATAATCCGGTGCGATACAGGTCTGCCCTGCATTGGTAAACTTTCCCCAAGCAATGCGGCGGGCGGCGAGTTCAATATCGGCATCGTCAGCCACAATACAGGGGCTCTTGCCCCCCAGCTCCAATGTAACCGGGGTCAGGTGCTCAACTGCAGCCGCCATAACAATCCTGCCGACTCTAGCACCACCGGTGTACATAATATGATCCCAGCGCTGCTCCAGTAACTTAGAGGTCTCGGCCGCAGCGCCTTCAACACAGGCAAAAGCGTCGTGGTCGAGGTAACGTGGCAGCAGTTCAGCAATCAATTGGGAGATACTGGGAGCCAGCTCCGAGGGTTTCACAACTGCGCAGTTACCCGCAGCAATCGCGGGAACCAATGGCGACAACAACAACTGCAAAGGGTAATTCCAGGCACCAATAATCAGAACCACCCCAAGCGGTTCCGGCTGGATGTAACTGTTTGCGGGCTGGGTCAAAAGTGGTGAGGATACTTTGCGAGGGCGAACCCAGCGCTTCAAGTGTTTCAGAGTATGTTCGATATCAGCGTAGAGGAAAGCAATCTCGGTCAGATAAGCTTCTTGTGGCGCCTTATGTAAATCTTCACCCAAGGCCTGAATAAAGCGGGATTCATTTTCACTGAGCATCTTGCGCAGTTGATTCAACTGCCGGCGTCTCCAGCTCAGTTCCACAGTGGCACCACTACGGAAATAAGCCCTAAGGCCAGCAACCAAAGCTGCGGTATTGCCACCACTTGCCACACTGAGATCTGACAGCATTTGTGCTTCCAGTAATGAAACCTTCAACCCCTACATCCTCCACTAAGTATATGTCGCCCGCAGCCAGGCAAAGAACCTGGATTTTGTAGCGGGCGCAATCTTCTTGGATACTGGTGTTAAGTCAAGTAACTGTTAGCAAATTAATCCCATTTTATAATTTTTTGTGGAACTTTGATTCCAATGGGTGCGAGTGTTCACATTTAGAAAAACAAGACAGTAAGTGCCAGTGCGGTAATCCACAGCAGTAGGGACCTGGATAGTAACGCCTGCAAACCTTCGATCTCCGCACCACTCTGGCGCTGGATATGGGAGAGATCTGCAGAGGCACTGCACTCACTGGCATCAATCCCTCCCAGGGCCCCCTCCAAATAGGATTCGAGAACCTGATCAGTATCCCGTTCCCGGCACATCAGGCACTGCCTCCAGGCCCTGTAACAGCCGGCAAAGTTACCGACAATGGCGAAACTTAGCCCCATCAACCTTACTGGCACCCACTCCAGCAACCACAGCCAGCGCGCGGCCACAGCCTCTCGTTCGGTTCCCCGAGCACGCTCCGCGTAAAGAGCGCTCAGGCGAAACAGCAGCGCCCCCGGAATACCCAGCAGGATAAACCAAAACAAAACGGCAAAAAGTCGCTCGAAAGCGGAATAGGCCGCTCCGCGAAATACCTGCTCATGCAAACGTCCGCCCTCGGCGGCACTCTCGTGAATTTCCCGCAACAGGGGGCGTGCCGCTTCGGCGGCCCCGTTAAAATCACCCCGATACCAGTTGCGCAGATAAGCACTCAAAGTCTCATTAAAATTTCCACGCCCCAGGCAATAGAGCAATAGAGGGACCCCTAGCAAAAGCCCCCCCAAAGCCCCAGCGAAAGATTGGGCAAAAGCCATTGCCAGCGCCGCCACCAGAACCGGCGGCAGGACGCTAAATCCGATTAGCAAGCCTTCTTTTCCCTGTAGCGGGGAAAGCCCCTCGATGTGGGTACTCCAGCGATCGAACCAGTGATCGCGATGTAAAGGCGCGCCCGATCCCCAAATTTGTACCAAACCTAAGGTCAATAAAATAATCAGCAAGGTCATAACGTTGCCGTGATAGTGCGTAAAGAAATTCAGTTACCGGCACAAAAGTGCCGAGATTCGATTGTAAGACTCTATTGATAAATATGCGCCAATAATACCGCTCACAATTACTCGGCGACTTTTTTTACGTGCCCCAGATAGCGCTGCCAGTCAAAGCCTGGGCCCGGGTCTAATTTGCGCCCAGGAGCTATATCAGAATGCCCGGTAATTTTATCGACTCCTATCCCTGGATAAGCCTGCATAATCGCTCGGGTAACTTCTGCCAGCGCCAGATACTGAGCATCGGTATAAATATCCGTATCCAGGCCCTCCAGCTCAATACCAATGGAAAAATCATTGCAGTTGCTGCGCCCCCTAAACTCCGACTTGCCCGCGTGCCAGGCTCGCCGGTCCAAAGGCACATATTGAGTGACGATGCCGTCGCGATCGATAAGCAAGTGGGCAGAAACCTGTAAAGCGGCAATTTCCGTGAAGTAAGGGTGGGCATCAATGTCCAACTGCCCAAGGAAAAACGTATCAATATAAGGGCCACCGTACTGACCAGGGGGCAGGCTTATGCTGTGAATCACCAGTAGGTCTACAGGGCAGTTATCCGGCCGGCTGTTGCAGTGTGGGCTGGGAACACGACGCACCCCTGATAACCAGCCGGAATCCACTTGATATTTCAATCTGCGATCTCCGCTCCAAAAAAACTACCAACCCGAGTAGCCCGGGATTTCAGCAGTAACCATTTTATGGAAGCGTTGATCGATATGCCAATCCGTTTGGAACTGTCTGACGACAGAAGTGGAAACCCGGTCTAGACTGCCGGGTATATGAAATTGCCTTTTTATTCCCTAACGCTGTTCACTGCGTTTTTTACGTACATTACCAATTACTGACTGCAAGGCGCGCTCGAACAGCATGCCGTCATCTAGGGGTAACAACTGTGCTGAGCGCAGGGCATGGGCCAGTTCCAGGCGGGCAAATTCCGCTACTTTGGCACCATTGCGATTTACAAAAATAAACTGGTCGATATCCCGGATCACCGCCGCCAAACGACAGCGGAACTGTTCCTCTTCGGATCGCTTCAGCTCGAACCAGCTTCCCTGAGCCAGGCGGAAGGTCATCTGCCAGTGGGGATCGTCTTCATCGAGTTGTGCCAGTCCCTGCTGCTCCTCAGTAACCGGGGCGACTTCAGCTTGGGCCACCGCCTGCTCTATCTCTTCCATAGGCGGCAGAGCAATTTCCTCCTTGGCTTCGGCACTATCAACCGCTACCCGATCCTCAGCCAAGGCCACTTCAGCTTCTGGCGATTCTGCAACTGCTTCAATCTTGGCTGTTTCAGCCGGTGTTTCCGCCACCACCTCTACGGCAGTAGCCGCTTGAACTTCCCTGGCTACCTGCTCTTTGACTAAGCGCTCGCGCTCCTCTGTTAAGCGTTGTGCCAAGGCGAAGCGCTCGCGATAAATTTCCTTAAGGCCGGCAAACAGACTACGGGCCTCAAAGGCATTGTAGGAAAGCGCCTCAATACCTTCCCTCAGGCGCTCCTGCAAAGTTGGCAGAAGGCTCAAAAGCTGCTTGCGTGCTTCCGGCATCGGCGCCTGCACACTCCAGACCAGGTCTCGAGCGGTGCGCACATCGCGACTCCAGGCCTCACTGTCAGTACCCTCTTTAACGCAGGTGAGGAATAAAACGTTATTCCAAACCTTATTGAGCCAGTCCTGCACAACCGGCGGCAGATCGCGCTCCGCCACCAACGCATCCATAACAGCGGCAACGCGCGCTCGTGCGGCCTGGGTTTTTGCACGGCCATCGGCCTCATCCACCACCCGGCGTTCTAGCATCTCGGCGCGTTTGCGCTCGCGGGCTATAAACTCACGCAGGGACTCCAACAAGGCTGAAAAGATATGAATATCCTGATCAAACTCATTCAGGGCACGCTCAACAATCTGGGAGATTTCCCGGTAAAGAGGGTCGGACTCATAGTTTTCCGGAGCCTGCCAACCCGTGGCTGCATCGGCGAGTTCGTTGAGCAGCTTACGTGCGGGGTGCCCCCCTTTACTAAAGAATGATTTATCGGCGATAGCCACCTTTAGCAAGGGCAGCTGTAAACGACCCAACAAGGATTTAATGGGCGTTGCCAGGCTGCGATCTTCCAGGATAAAGGAGAACAGCATCTCCACCAGCTTGATAACATCACTGTCCACTTTCGCCAGCGATGCCGCTTGGTTTGCCTCTACCAAACGCTGCTGTAATAGCTCACCCACATTGAGCAATTGGGCCGTACCACCGCCCTGGTAATGAGCTCCGCTCTGTAAGGCGCCCAGGTGGCTGAGCAGATCTCCCGCCGGCATGGGGGTCATACCAGCTGTAGCAGGTACTAGGCCCGGAGCAACGTGGCCGCTAACTGGAACGCCTGAAGCAACCGGCCCCTGCCCCTCAGCCGCAGCATGGCCGGTACCCACTGTAGTCTGGGCACCACCTGACACCGGCGTAGAATGTGCAGCAGGCCGTTGGCGCGCCGCACGCTGTTGCTCCCTCAGAGAGGGCAATACTCCCTGCTCCACCAACAACTGGTTACAAAAATCATAAAACCCCCGCAGCTGTTGCATAACAAGCTGCTCAAACTTTTTCAACAGGGTGAGGCGGGCGCGAATATGTAGATCGAGGGGTTGGATTGCCTCCACAAAGGCGTCGCAAATAACATCGGGCCCCAAGGGGTTGTTCTTGTCGTAAATCTTAACCGAATAAAGGGTATCCAGGCGCAGACACAATTCCGTTAAAGGTTCTGCAAAATCGCGTTTTGCAGAAGCCACCATGGTATCTGCAGCCACCAACTGCTCTAGATCATCGTTGTGGACCAGTGACAGGTTATCTGGAGCAAAGCTGGGTGTGTCCTGAGCCTCCTGGCGAATCTGAAAAGCCTGTTGGACATTGCCGATGAAGTTTTCTGCAATATTGCGGCGCTCAACCCGCAACAGGCGCAAGGCTTGGAACAATCCATCTTGCTCTTCCTGACCATGGGCACGCTCGGCCATGGCAAAAAGTGAGTCATCCACTTTGCCAAACAGTGACTTGACCCGCTCGAATAACTCGGCGCAAGCCTTCTCCTTCAACATTGCAACGGCCGATGGAAGCACCATGGCTTTACCTGCAAGCGCCGTAGATCGCTCTGCGCTTTTCTCTGAAAGGGAAACTACCTTGCTGGATTCACTCATTTCCAAGAGGTCCTTCAAATACCATCCGGCTATTACGTATTTGCTGGCTTAAATCTTGTTGGCCGCACAAGTCGCGGTAAATAACCAAGCCTTACTTTTTACCCACACCACTTCTATCAATCAGTGGCAATAGGTTGGGATACACATCGCCACCACTAATTAAAATTAATCGACATCTTGCTTGAGAAAAACCAATAACCTCTTGATTTTGCTCAGATTTCAAGCTTTTTAATGCAGGTAAATTGAATAGTGAAGACAGGGATAACGTGCACCTACGCCGATACCCATCCGCCTTGGATTTTACCCATGATAACTGCCCTATTGACACAGTTTCGCGACACATTTGAGACACTTGTCACAGCGAAATGTTGGGGCAGCTGCTATCGGGAAAAATACATGCAAAGGAGTGGCATGGACCCCCAGGCAATCCAAATCCCATGGGTTTTGGTAAACTGCCCGCGCGTTTATTTCGAGGTTTGCCAATGCACCCTAAAGACTCCACCATCCCAAACATCATGACCGACCTACAAAGGGCTGTGCGAACGGCACTGGAGGAGGATATTGGCGATGGCGATATCACCGCCCAGCTGATCCCCGCTGATCGCAGTGCCCGTGCCCGCGTGATCACCCGTGAGGACTGCACCCTGAGCGGGCGCGCCTGGGTTGAGGAGATCTTTCGACAACTAGATCCCGACCTGCAATTAACCTGGCATTTTACTGATGGCGATAGAGTTTCCGCCAATAGCGTGATTTTTGAACTCGAGGGCAATGCCCGCACAATCCTCACCGGCGAGCGCACCGCGCTTAACTTTCTGCAGACCCTGTCCGGCACAGCAACCACTGCCGCAGAGTTCGCCGCACGCGCCACCGGTACCGAGGTAAAAATCCTCGATACCCGCAAAACCATCCCCGGCCTGCGCAGCGCGCAAAAATATGCCGTACTGTGCGGCGGCTGCCACAATCACCGCATCGGCCTCTACGACGCTTTTCTTATCAAGGAAAATCATATCGCCGCTGCCGGTGGTATCGACAAGGCCGTAGCCCAGGCGAGAACGATCAAACCGGAGGCACTGGTAGAGGTTGAGGTGGAAACTCTCGAAGAACTCCAGCAAGCGCTAGATAGCGGTGCAGATGTAATAATGCTCGATGAATTCAACGATGCGGACACCCGCAGTGCTCTGGATATGGCCAAGGGGCGCGCGAGAATTGAAATTTCTGGCAGTGTAGATCGGGAGCGAATCGCACAGCTGGCGGAACTGGAGGTCGACTACATATCCTCTGGCAGTTTGACCAAGCACCTGCGTGCGGTCGACCTATCGCTGCGTATCGAATTTTAGATTTGAAGGGGCACAGTGCTGCTACTGCCGTGCCCCACAAGCCCGCCAACAACAATCAGTGATGATGGTGGTGGCTTTCTTCCTGTGGCTTCTCCTCAACAGATTCTACGGCATTCATAGCACCGTGATTGCTGTGATCTCCGTGCCCCCCATGGCCGAGAGCGCCCCACAATGTCCAAAAGCCAAACAGCATAATCGCAGCGGCAAACCCCAGACGCACCCCTGGCTTCTGCACGAAATTACGCACCTGTACGGCGGCGGCGCCAGTGGCCAACATGGCTGGCAAGGTGCCTAGGCCGAAAGCAAGCATTGCCAACGCCGAGCGCTCCGCGCTGCCCTGGGCCAAAGCAAAAGTCAGGGCGCTGTAGACTAAACCGCAGGGCAACCAACCCCACAGAGAACCCAGTGCAATAGCCTGTCCCGCGGAACGCACCGGCAACAACTTAGCGGAAAGCGGCTGAACATAGCGCCAGAGATAGCTACCGCCCTTCTCAAGCCACACCAGGCCGCGCCAGATGCCCGCTACATAGAGCGCCATCACAATTAACATTATTCCTGCAGCAAACCGCAACGGTGTCAGCGCCGGAATAACGGCAGCCCCCAGGGCACCGGCCAGGCCACCCATCAATGTGTAACTGGCAACGCGCCCCAACTGGTAGGAACCCAGTTGCACCCAGGCGGTCTGCCTACCTGGCACCGCCATGCCCAGCGCGCCAGAAATCCCTCCACACATACCAATACAGTGACTACTGCCGAGAAAACCGATGGCGAGCGCAGCCGCCAAAAAACCCCAATCCCCCACGAACTACTACTCCTTTTCCTCAGTCTTTGTGGATGATGCCTGCAGATCATCTTCAAACAAGATTCGTCGTCCCTCCGTCTCCAGATCGTCATATTGGCCGTTATTTACGGCCCAGAAGAAGACTTTTATGGCGAGAGCAACAAATACCACCGCAATAGGAATCAGGAAATAGAGACTGTCCACGCTTCACTCCTCTGTATTAATCCGCCAATCTGGGGCGAATATTGGGCTCTACACGGGTGGTGTCCTCTGTAGAAGGTGCGGCTCGAGACAAGCGCAGTGCATTGATGACCACTACCAGAGAGCTCAGAGACATACCAATAGCGGCGGCCCATGGAGGCACCAGGCCGCACACCGCCAGGGGTAGTGCTATGACGTTATACCCCAGGGCCCAGGCCAGATTTTGACGTACCACCCGGCGACACTTACGCGCCAGAGCGACAGACTGCGCCAACACCCGCAGGTCACCGTTGAGCAGAATTGCATCCGCGCGGGATTGGGCCAGGTCAGCGGCAGACATCATCGCCACCGACGCGTCAGCACCTGACAATACCGGCACATCATTGAGGCCATCACCCACCATCAGGACTTTCTCCCCCGCGTCCTGCCGCTGCTTCATATGGGAGAGCTTGTCTTCGGGCGATGCACCAGCGCGGAAACATTCAATGCCCGCCTGGGCAGCCAACCGTTTTACTTCAGCGGATTGGTCGCCGCTCAACAATTCAACTGACAGGCCCATTTGGCCCAGCTGCTCAACCGCCTGTGCAGCGGAGTCCCGCAATTTATCGCCAAGCGCGATCCAGGCGATGGCGCCAACCTCATCGGCCAGCAACAGCCACTGCCCCTCTCCCTGTGGAGCTGTAATAGATTGCATGATGACAAAATCGGCACGGCCCAGGCGGTAGCGGTTGCCCTCTATCTGCCCCTCCAGGCCGCGGCCTGTATGTACCTTGAGCTGGCTTGCAGTCAGGTTGCCACGCCAGGCACGAAATGCCCGTGCCAGTGGATGGTGAGTTTGGGACTCGAGTGCTGCAGCCACATCTTTGACTTTCTGTTCGGTCCAGCCATCACGCAGTAAATCAATATGCAGGATGCGTGGTTCGCCACGGGTCAAGGTACCGGTTTTATCGAACACCACACGACTGATGCGGGGCAAGGTCTCTAAAAGACTGCCGCCAGCAACCAACAAGCCCAGCTCCTGCAGACGCAGAGTTGCTGAGGCCAATGCCGCGGGAGTCGCCAAAGACAAAGCACAGGGACAGGTCACCACCAACACGGACAAGGCCACCCAAAATGCCCTACTCGGGTCCAGTTGCCACCAAACCGCGAAAGCACTCAGGGCTGCAACCAGTACGACTCCGACAAAAATGCCGGCAACCCGATCCGCCAGGGCTACCTGAGCTGGCTTCTCCAGCTGGGCGCGCTCCACAAGACGCTCAATTGCCGACAAGCGCGTGGATTTTCCGGCGGCAGTGACACGCACGGTAAGACTGGAATCGCCGTTGACGCTGCCTGCATACACAGGACTGCCCACGGTCTTTTGCTGTAGCGCGGATTCACCACTGAGTAGCGATTCATCTACGCCACTCTCACCTTCGAGTACCTCACCATCAGCGGGAATCGTATCGCCGGGGCGCAGTAAAATCCGGTCGCCAGCCGCCAGGGCTGCTACGGGGACGTGGGCAACCTCAGTGCCGTCATATCTTGCCGCGGTCATGGGCAACAGCTGCGCGAGCCCACCGCTGGCTAGCCCCGCTCGGTGGCGCGCGCGCATCTCAACAGTGCGCCCCAACAGCAAAAAGAAGGTAAACATGGAGATGGATTCAAAATATACCTCGCCGGTACCGAATACGGTGGCATAGAAACTGGCCCCATAGGCCAGGCCAATAGCGAGGGAAACCGGCACATCCATACTTAAATGGCGCGTGCGCAGACTGCGCAGGGCCGCGCTAAAGAAAGGCCGCGCGGCATAGAACACTACAGGAGTGGCTACCAGCAGAGAGACCCAGCGGAAGTAGCGTTCGAACTCACCCACATCACCGCTGCCGGCACCAAAATAGAGGGCGATGGCGAACATCATCACCTGCATGGTACCGAGACCAGCGACCCCGAGGCGGCGCAGGGCAGCGCGATGCTCACTCTGAATTACACTTTCGCGGTTGGCGGCAGTCGCCGGCGCAGGGCGATAGCCGATCTGCTCCAGGGCCTCAAACAGGGCGCTGGGTTGAATCTGCTCTGGATCGAAAACAATTTGCGCACGCTGGGTACTGGCGTTGACCGAGACTTTCTCGATACCGGCTAATTGCCCCAGATGTTTTTCTATCAACCAGACACAGGCGGCACAAGTAATACCACCGATCAGCAGCGCCGCCATTTGGCGTCCACCGTCCCAGTCGTGCACAAACAGCTGCTGCACTTCGGGAAGATCATAAGCACTCCAGCGATCCTGTGGCTGGTTCTGCTCCGGGCGATCACTTTGTTTTTCCCGATAACGGTAAAAGCCGTCCAATCCCCCGGAGACAATTGCACTCGCCACAGCCTCACACCCCGGGCAGCACATGCTGCGCGGGACACCTTCGATCACAACTGAGTGATTACTGCCAGCGGGAACCGGTAGCCCACAGTGATAACAGGGTGACTTCATTGACTGCCGGGATTCATGGGCGCCGCGTTGCCCAGGTCGAAGTTGATCTCGCCTTTCAAGCGCCACTCGGCTTGCTGGTGTGCACTTGGGTCAAGTTCAGGCATCAGACGCAGGTACCAGCGGCTTTTTAAGGCGCCCGGTACTTCACCGGAATAGCGCCCCACAGAGAGCTGTGACAACTCAATATGCTGGTCCAGATCCTCTTCCATCGGGTGGCTCAGAGTGAGCAGCAGTTTTTCCGGGTAGTCGGTATTGCCATTCAATTCGACAGTAACGCCACCTTCAGTGCGCTGGAACTGCACCAAGGCCGCCAGCCCCAGAGCTTTGGCACGTTGGTCTTGCTCCGCGGAAAAATGGTACATGCGGCTGTCTTTGTAGTAGGTATCGCTGACCTGATCATCAGCAAAACGCACGGCAATGGAGACCGTAATAGAGGAGACTACAACCACCGTAATCAACGGTGCCAAGACCATCCAGGCCCAGAATTCCCGATACCAGGGTTTCGACGTTGGTTCATTCATCGCGTTACCAAAATTACCGTTTTGTGCAGAAAAGCAGAGCCCGCCTGAGCGGGCCCGTACTTTGCAACGGGAACGGCTTCCCGTCTACTGCTTGGGACCAATAAATACCGCTCGATGCTTATTGACCAGCTCCGGGTCATCGACAGCCTGCACCACGATATCAATATCGTGCTTGGTGTCCTTCAGCTGGGTCTCGGGCACACTCACCCGAATCGGTACCGGGTAGATCTCCCCGGCCTTCAGGTAAATATTGCGCGGTTTGCGCACCGAATAGTCATAATTCGGATTGCCCTCAACACGGATCGTGAACTCATGAGCTGCCTGATCCATATTGCTGATCTTCACGGTATACACATTCTGCACCAACCCTTGTGAAACCCGATACATACGGGCACCGCGGTCACGAGTGACTTCTGCCTCGATAGGACTGCGAGTTGCCACCTGATGCGAAAACAATCCTATCATGGCCAGCAAAACGACTGCGTAGCCAAACAGTCGCGGACGTAAAAAGTTCGTCTTGCCAGTCTGTAGCTCGTCTTCAGAGGTGAAGCGAATTAAGCCCTGCTCATAGCCCATCTTATCCATGACGCTGTTACAAGCATCGACACAGAGACCGCAGTTGATACACTCAAACTGCAAGCCATCGCGAATGTCGATATCCACCGGGCAAACCTGCACACACCAATAGCAATCGATACAGTCACCCATACCTTCGGCTTTGTAGTCCACGTTCTTTTTGCGCGGCCCGCGAGTCTCACCACGCTTGGCATCGTAGTAAACCGCAAGGGTATCCTCGTCGTACATCACCGACTGGAAGCGGGCGTAGGGGCACATGTATTTACATACCTGCTCCCGCAAGAAGCCCGCGTTCATGTAAGTGGCAAAGGTAAAGAAAGCCACCCAGAAGACACCTTGCGGATGAGCTTGGAAGGTAGCGAGGTCTACAACCAACTCACGGATACCATAGAAGTAGCCAACGAAAGCCAAGGCTGTAGCCAGAGAAATCAACAGCCATAAAGCGTGCGTGCCGCCCTTGCGCAGAACCTTTTCCGCGTTCCATGGGGCCTTATCCAACTTCATGCGCTTGTTGCGATCACCCTCGCAGATACGCTCTGCCCACATAAACATCATGGTCCATACAGTCTGAGGGCAAGTGAAGCCACACCAGACCCGCCCCATCCAGGTGGTAACAGCAAACAGGGCGAAGGCGGCGATAATCAGCAGCCAAGCTAGTAGGAAGCCGTCCTGGGGGCCAAAGGTTGTCCAGAAAATATGAAATTGTCGGGTGGGAAGATCAAAAAAGGCTGACTGGCGCCCGTCGATATTGATCCAGGGAAGAAAGAAGAAAGCCAGCAACAACGGCAGGCCAGTATATTTGCGGATACGGGTGAAAACACCCTTGATATGTCGGATGTAAATTTTATCGTCCGACTCATACAGCATGCGATAGCGAACCTCGCCATCACCTTCCTGTTCCTCACGGGTTGGAATTAAATCACTCACACAAACCTCACTCTCGCACGGACACATCTTGTACGCGGGCCAGGTAGCCACTTATTTTGAGGCTTTTTTCTCCGTCCCTGCAGCGCCCGGAGTCCCTTGAAAAAACAAGGCCCAGCAAATGCCGGGCCTCAATAGTAAATTACTGCTGTTCTTCGTCCTGCTGGGACAGGCTGTAGACATAAGCCGCTACCAGGCGGATTTTGTCTTCACGCAGTTTATCTCTCTGCGCGGGCATCATATTGGAGCGCCCACTGCGAATGGTGTGCTGGATTTGCTCCCGGCTGCTGCCGTAGAGCCACAGATCGTCGGTCAGGTTGGGTGCGCCCAGGGCTTGATTACCCTTGGCGTCCATTCCGTGACAAGCCATACATACAGTGTTAAACACCTTCTGGCCTTCAGCAGCCATCGCCTTATCGTGGTTTAGGCCATTGAGGGAGAGCACATACTCGGTGGCATTACGCACACCCTCTTCACCAATAATCGGACCTTGTGGAGGCATCATACCCTGACGCCCATTGTATAGGGTCTCAAGGATTTTCTCCGGGGTACCACCATACAGCCAGGCGTTATCGGTCAGGTTGGGGAAGCCAAAGTTACCGCCGGCATCGGCACCGTGACACACCGCACAGTTGTTAGCGAAGATTCGAGAACCCATTTTTAGGGCTTCCGGGCTCTGCGCAATCTGCTCAATAGGCATATCGAGGTATTTGCCAAACTGCTCGTCGAACTTTTCCTGGGCCTTAGCCTGGGAAGCTTCCAACGCGCCGACAGATGACCAACCACCAAGACCTTTGAAGTTACCCAGGCCTGGGTAGATCACCAGGTAAACTGCTGAGAACACCAGTGTGGCGATAAACAGCAAAAACCACCACTTGGGCAGAGGATTGTCGTACTCCTCAATACCGTCGTAGACGTGGCCGGTTGTTTTGTTTTCCGGTTCAGCCTGGTCGTCCACCGCTACTTTTCGGTTGGCGAACAACACCCAGGTAATCAACGCCAGATTGGCGAGGGTGAGTACAATTACCCACACACTCCAGAATGTACTCATTACTTATCCTGCCCCTGTTTTCGTTCAGTCCCGGGCTTTTGCCCGGATTTGGATTCGTCCTTCTGAGCAGCCGACGAATCATCCTTATCGGCTTGCTGCTCATCATCGGCAAATGGCAAATTGGCATCTTCTTCGAAGCGCTTCTTGCGCTTCGGAGAGAAAGCCCACCAGCAAATAGCCAGAAAGGCCAGTGATCCCAGAACCAGTCCGATTTCCCGCAAAGTTTCGATAGTCACGAGTTTCCTTCCTCGCTATTAGCGTTTTTGGGTAACCAGGGTACCCAGCTGTTGCAAGTAAGCGACCAGCGCATCAATTTCTTTCACCTTGCCACCTTTGAAAGGCTCGGCGGCATTGGCGATATCCTCATCGGTGTAGGGCACACCGACCAGGCGCAGCGCTTCCATCTTACGCGCGGTGTAATTACCAGTAACCACATTGTCGAACAACCAGGGGTAGGCCGGCATGATGGATTCAGGCACTACACTACGCGGGTTGTACAGGTGAGCACGCTGCCATTCATCGGAATAGCGGCCGCCCACACGGGCCAGGTCAGGACCAGTACGCTTGGAGCCCCACAGGAAGGGATGCTCGTACACGGATTCCTGAGCCATGGAATAGTGGCCGTAACGCTCCACCTCGGCGCGCAGTGGGCGCACCATCTGGGTGTGGCATACGTGACAGCCTTCGCGAATATAGATATCGCGGCCTTCCAGCTCTATTGCGGTCAGCGGCTTCTGACCCGGCAGCGGAGTGTAGTTCGCCTTGGTAAAGAACTGCGGGACAATCTCTACCAGAGCACCAAAGCTGATGGCGATAATGGTGAAAAAGATCATCCAGCCGATATTTTTTTCTACGATGTCATGATTCTTCACGATCTAAACTCCTATGCCGCAGGCACTGCACGAACGGTGTTATCGGCTTCGGCATCGTTTACTTTCTCAGTAATCGTGCGGTAGACGTTGTAAGCCATCAGCAGCATACCGACCAGGAACATGGCACCGCCCAACCAGCGCACCACATAGCCTGGGTGGCTCGCAACAACACTTTCCACGAAGCTGTAAGTCAGGGTGCCGTCGGCGTTGAAGGCGCGCCACATCAGACCTTGGGTAATACCGTTTACCCACATCGCAGCGATGTACAGAACCGTACCTACAGTGGCCAGCCAGAAGTGCGCGTTGATCAGCTTGGTGCTGTACATTTCGCGACGCTTCCACAGAACCGGAACCAGGTGGTACAGAGCACCGATGGAGATCATCGCAACCCAGCCCAATGCGCCGGAGTGTACGTGACCGATAGTCCAGTCGGTGTTGTGAGACAGAGCGTTCACAGTCTTGATAGACATCATCGGGCCTTCGAAGGTGGACATACCGTAGAAGGACAGGGATACCACCAGGAAGCGCAAGGTAGGGTCGGTGCGCAGCTTATGCCAAGCGCCAGACAGGGTCATGATGCCGTTGATCATACCGCCCCAGGAAGGCGCCAACAGGATCAGGGACATTACCATCGCCAGGCTCTGCGCCCAGTCGGGCAGCGCTGAGTAGTGCAGGTGGTGGCCACCAGCCCATACATACAGGGAGATCAGTGCCCAGAAGTGCACGATAGACAGCTGGTAGGAGTAAACCGGACGACCAGCTTGCTTAGGTACGAAGTAGTACATGATGCCGAGGAAGGCCGCAGTCAGGAAGAAGCCTACCGCGTTGTGGCCATACCACCACTGGATCATCGCATCCTTGGTACCGGAGTAGATGGAGTAAGACTTGAACGGAGCAACCGGAATTTCCAAATTATTAATAATATGGAGTACGGCAATGGTGATGATATAAGCACCGAAGAACCAGTTGGCAACGTAGATGTGGGAAGTCTTTCGCTTCATGATGGTGCCGAAGAACACCAGCGCATAGGCCACCCAAACTACGGCGATCAGGATATCGATCGGCCATTCCAGCTCAGCGTATTCCTTGGTGGAGGTGAAGCCCATCGGCAAGGTAATAGCCGCTGCCACGATAACGACCTGCCATCCCCAGAAGGTGAAGGGAATCAGCCAGCCGCCCCAAAGGCGAACCTGACAGGTGCGCTGCACCACATAGTAGGAGGTGGCAAACAGAACACTACCACCGAATGCGAAGATAACCGCATTGGTGTGCAGTGGCCTCAATCGCCCGAAGTGCGAGAAGGGCTGCCAGAAATCGTTCAGCTCGGGCCAGGCCAGCTGAGCCGCGATCAATACGCCCATGCCCATACCAAAGATGCCCCAGACCACGGACATGATGGTGAACTGGCGCACGATATTGTAGTCATAGTCCGGCACAGGGCCGGTCTTTGCCACCGTTGTCGTCATGTTTTTACTTCCGTTGCTTTTAAAATTCGGTTCCACTGAGCGGGCCTGGCCCACCACTGGGTCTGCAGCAGTCATGTATGAACCCGCTTATAACGTCGAAGGCATACACATAACTGTCACTGTTGGCCAGAAAAGGATTTAAGCGCATCCATTTCCAGCCTTGACTGATCTAAATCAACTAAGCCGACTAAATCAATTTTCTTCCTTTACCGGCGGCGATGCGCAGGCGCAGGGCATTGAGCTTGATAAAGCCCTCTGCATCTTTTTGGTTGTAGGCCCCGGCATCATCCTCGAAGGTTGCGATACGCTCATCGAAGAGGCTATCTACTGAGCGGCGGCCTACTGCACTGACACTACCCTTGTAGAGTTTCAGGCGTACTTCACCATTCACCACTTCCTGGGATTCATCGATAGCGGCCTGCAACATGCGGCGCTCAGGCGACCACCAGTAACCGTTGTACACAAGATCCGCGTAGCGCGGCATCAAGGAATCTTTCATATGCGCCACTTCGCGATCCAGCGTAATGGACTCGATAGCGCGGTGCGCCTTCATCAAAATTGTTCCACCGGGAGTTTCGTAACAACCGCGGGATTTCATACCCACATAGCGGTTTTCCACAATATCCAGGCGGCCAATGCCGTTAGCTCCACCCAACTTGTTCAGTTTTTCCAGCAGGGTGGCCGGGCTCAAACGCTCACCATCGATTGAGACTGGATCACCTTTCTCAAAGCCGATGGTGATGTACGTCGGCTCTTCGGGTGCGGCCTCCGGGCTCACACTCCAGCGCCACATGTCTTCCTCGGCTTCCGCCCAGGGATCTTCGAGGATGCCGCCCTCGTAGGAAATATGCAGCAGGTTGGCATCCATCGAGTAAGGGGATTTTTTCTTCGTAGAAGAGAAATCCACTGGAATTTTGTGCTGCTCGCAGTATTGCATCAGCTTTTCGCGGGAATTTAAGTCCCATTCGCGCCAGGGCGCGATTACCTGAATACCCGGCTTCAGTGCGTAGGCACCCAACTCAAAGCGCACCTGGTCGTTGCCTTTGCCGGTGGCACCATGGGAAATAGCATCGGCACCGGTCTCGTTGGCAATTTCAATCAAGCGCTTGGCGATCAGCGGGCGCGCGATAGAGGTGCCCAGCAGGTACTCGCCCTCGTAAATCGCATTGGCACGGAACATTGGGAAAACAAAGTCCCGCACATATTCCTCGCGCAGATCGTCGATATAAATCTCTTTCACACCGAGCGCCTCGGCCTTGGCCCGCGCCGGTTCAACTTCCTCACCCTGGCCAATATCCGCCGTGAACGTCACTACTTCACAGCCGTAAGTATCCTGCAGCCATCGCACAATCACTGAAGTATCCAGTCCGCCGGAATATGCCAGTACTACCTTCTCGATTTTGCTCATTGCTGTCCTCTGCTGCTGGATTTTTGCCGCCACGATCAAAGTGCGGCGATTGGAATCACCTATCTGTGAAGTTTGTTTCGTTCTGGGGGAGGTTATTCTTGGAGGTATGCCCAGGCTCGGTATTTATGGGCACAATTAATACCCACACACTTTATCGGGGCGCGATTGTAGCGCCTCTGCTCGCAATCGACTAGCGCCAAGGTGAGAGTCTATACAATTGATTAACTTTTAACCGGTTCGCGCATCGCATTTTGACCCTGCATCGGGTAGCATGCGCGCCGCACAGAGACACTTCTACAGCAATTGATATCCTGGAGTACCATGACGGAGCAAATCACTCTTCGCGCCCCCGACGACTGGCATATTCACCTGCGTGACGGCACTGCCCTGGAACGCACCGTTGGCGATGCCGCCCGACAATTTCACCGCGCAATTGTGATGCCAAACCTGGTACCGCCCGTCACCACCGGTGAAGGCGCAGCCGCATATCGCGAGCGCATTCTCGCGCATATCCCAGCCGGCCGAACTTTTGAACCGCTGATGGTGATTTACCTCACCGACAAGACCGATGCCGAAGTGATTCGCCAGGCCCACGCCAGCGGCGTAATCGCAGCAAAACTCTACCCGGCTGGTGCCACCACCAACTCCGATTCCGGCGTAACTGACATCGCCAATATTTACCCGGCTTTGGAAGAAATGCAGTCCTGCGGCATGAAGCTGTTGGTACACGGTGAGGTCACCACCAGCGATATCGATATTTTCGACCGCGAGCAGGTATTTATCGAGAAGACCCTAGCGCGCCTGGTAGAAGATTTCCCCACTCTGAAAGTGGTTTTTGAGCACATCACTACCGCCAATGCCGCTGAGTTTGTGCAAAATGCCCGCGAAGGCGTCGCCGCGACAATTACCGCGCACCACCTGCTGTACAACCGCAACCATATGCTGGTTGGCGGTATTCGCCCGCACTTCTACTGCCTGCCAATTCTCAAACGCGGCGATCATCAGTCGGCACTGATTGAAGCCGCCACCAGTGGCAGCCCGAAATTTTTCCTCGGCACCGACTCGGCCCCCCACGCGCACCACAAGAAGGAGCACGAGTGCGGCTGTGCCGGTTGCTACACCGCTTACTCCGCTATCGAGCTGTACGCCGAAGCCTTTGAACGTGCCGGCAAGCTGGATAAGCTCGAGGGCTTCGCCAGCAATTTCGGGCCGGATTTCTACGGCCTGCCGCGCAATCAGGACACCATCACTCTGGTGAAGCAGCCCTGGGCACTTCCCGAAGCGCTGGATATGGGCGGCGAAAAGCTGATCCCCCTGGCCGCCGGAGAAACCCTGAACTGGAAGCTCGTATAATTCCAGTTCAAACCCTCGCGGGCCCAAGCCCGCGAATCCCCTACCCCGCCGGATTTATCCCGGCACAACTGAGATTTACAAGGACCCAAAGTGACCCCGGCCGAAGAACCCACAGGACCAAAGAGCTCCCTTGCCCAGCGATTTCGCGGCTTCCTGCCGGTTGTGATCGATCTGGAAACCGGCGGCTTTAATGCGCGCACCGATGCCCTGCTGGAAATTTCGGCGGTAATCCTGGATATGGATGAAGAGGGGAAACTTTTCCCACTGGAAACCCACAGCTTTCACCTGGAACCATTCGATGGCGCCAATGTAGAGCAATCGGCGCTCGACTTTATCGGCATCGATCTGGAGTCCCCCGAGCGCGAGGCCTGGCCCGAGGAAATCGCCCTGCCGGAAATGTTCCGCAAGATCCGCAGTGCCGTGAAGAAACACAGCTGCACCCGCGCCATTATGGTTGCCCACAACGCCCACTTCGACCTGGGCTTTGTGAATGCCGCGGTTGAACGGACCGGGATCAAGCGCAATCCCTTCCACCCCTTCTCCTGCTTTGATACCGCCACCCTCGCCGGGCTCGCCTACGGCCAAACCGTGTTGGCGAAAGCCTGCCAGGTAGCCGGTATTGAGTTCGACAATAGCTGCGCCCACTCCGCCGAATACGACGCGGAAAAAACCGCAACCCTGTTCTGCGGTATCGTCAATAAATGGCGGGAACTGGGTGGCTGGCCAGTGGCCAATACCGAACTCCTGGAGCAGGAGACCGAATAATCCTCGTTCGGGCCAGTGCAACTGGCCCTCTCCCACAAACCGCCCTTTAGCGACAAGGCAACCTACGTATATGGCGGCAAACTGTGCACTATGAGTGCCACTTAGGCAGTTGGATGCTTTTTTATCCAATTTGCTGTATGATGACTGGCCAACCCAAAACACCGGACAGTCACCGTGGCCAAAAAAGCATCCTCCTCTTCCAGTCGTAAGCAGACCGCCCCCTTAGAGACCAGCGAGAGTATTGAGGCGCAAGTGCAAGCCTTTTTGGAGAAGGGTGGCGAGATCGAGCAGGTCCCCAAGGGTGTCAGCGGCCAGACCAACACTTCCGGTCCCAAACATATCACTCTGGGCAAAAAACCTCGCAGCTAACTGTTTACCACTCGCTACGCAAATCACCCCACAGTGAAAACCCCGATTGCAGTGCTTACTTATCAGTGACTGAACAATCGGGGCAAAAAAAAGGCCGCTAAACAGCGGCCTTTTTTATTTGGAAGCTCTTCCCGATTAGGGCATTTCTTCCAGCTCTGCACCTTCCTTCACCGGCGGCATCAGATCCTCTTTGCTGATCTTCAATGCCATCAGCACGTTCGCAGCGACGTAAACAGACGAGTAAGTACCCACAACCACACCGACGATCAACGCCAGGGAGAAGTTGTGAATCAGCTCACCACCAAAGAACTGCAGTGCCCAAAGAACTAACAAGGTGGTGAAAGAGGTCATAAAGGTACGGCCCAGGGTCTGACTGATGGAGATGTTAATAATCTCCTCCGACTCTGCCTTGCGCACTTTACGGAAATTCTCGCGGATACGGTCGGATACCACGATAGTATCGTTCAACGAGTAACCGATCACCGCCAGCACCGCCGCCAACACGGTCAGATCGAAGTCCAGCCCCATCAGAGCAAAGAAGCCCAGCACAATAATGACGTCGTGCCCCAGTGCCGCTACCGCGCCAACCGAGAACTTGTACTGGAAGCGTAAAGCGACGTACATCATCACCAGTGCCAGCGCCACCAACATACCCAGGCCGCCGTCGTCGCGCAGCTCGGCACCCACTTGCGGGCCGACCAGTTCGACTCGGCGCAGGGTAACGGTGCCCTCACTGCCGGCACGAAGAACTTCTACCACCTTGTCACCAATAGGCGTGGTGGTCTCCTGATCGGTGGCGCTAATACGAGTTTCTTCTTCGGCTACCTCTGGGGGCAACTTGATCATCAGCTCGTTATCGGAGCCGTAGTTAACAACCGTGGCGCCTTCGAAGCCAGCATCTTCCAACTGAGTGCGCACGTCGTTAATAAACGGAGTAACTTCGTAGCCCACTTCTACCTGGGTACCGCCGGTAAAATCCAGACCGAACTTCAGGCCCTTGGCCGCCAGTATCCCGATCGAAGCCAGCACCAGTACAACGGATAGTACGGTGGCAAACTTGCGCCAGCGCATAAAGTCATACACGCGTTTGCCCATGTACTCGGTAATCTTTCCGCTTTCCACTTTGGTCTCACTCATGGCCAGCCTCCTTAAATCCAGAGTTTCTGTACACGGCGACCGCCGTAGAACAAGTTGATGATTGCGCGCGTGCCCATGATGGCACTAAACATAGAGGTGAGAATACCGATAGACAGGGTCACCGCGAAGCCCTGTACAGGGCCGGAGCCGATAGCGTAGAGGATTACCGCCACAATCAGGGTGGTGATATTTGCATCCACAATGGTGCTGTAGGCGTTATCGAAACCGGCACTAATTGCCGTTTGGGGAGGCATCCCATTCCTGAGCTCCTCCCGTATTCGCGAGAAGATCAGCACGTTGGCATCCACCGCCATACCCACGGTCAATACGATACCGGCGATACCGGGTAGCGTCAGGGTGGCGCCGAGAATCGACATCACCGCCACCAGCAGAATCATATTGACCGCCAGGGCAATATTGGCGGCGAGGCCAAATACCCGGTAGGAGATCAGCATACAAATAATGACTGCGAGCAGACCGATCTGTACCGATTGCACACCCACCTTGATGTTATCCGCACCCAAGGACGGGCCGATCACACGCTCTTCCACAAAGTACATGGGAGCGGCCAGCGCACCAGCGCGCAGCAGCAGGGCCAGTTCCTGGGCTTCTGCCGGGCTGTCCAGTCCGGTTACACGGAACTGTTTACCCAGGGCGCTCTGCACGGTGGCCAGGCTAATAATCTTTTTATCTTCGGTTCTAACCTGCTCGACAATCTCATTGCCCTCGGCATCCGTTTTGGTCTGCGGGGTAAAACGGGTCTCGATAAACAGGGTGCCCATTCGGCGGCCGACATTCTTCCAGGTGGCACGGTGCATCAGCTCACCACCACGGGAATCCAGGGTGATATTCACCTGGGGAAGACCGCTCTCATCGTAGCCGACACGCGCATTGGTTACGCTGTCACCCTTGATGATGATCTTGCGCTCCAGCCAGGCGCCGCCGTACATCTGCTGTTGGCGCTCGCTGCGGTACTCGAAGTACTCCTTGTTGGTGACCAGCTCATCGGGGCGGGCCTCCATACGGTATTCCAGGTTGGCGGTCTTACCGATAATCCGCTTGGCTTCGGCGGTGTCTTGAACACCGGGCAGCTCCACCACAATACGGTTGCGCCCCTGGCGCTGTACGATCGGCTCGGCCACACCCAGCTCATTCACCCGGTTGCGCAGGGTGGTGAGGTTCTGGGAAACCGCATAATCCTCAAGTTGCTTGATCTCTTGCTCAGACAAGGTGGCCCGGATTTCCAGGTTCTCGCCACTGCCGGTCTCGCGCAGTTGCAACTGCGGGAATTCCTTACGCATGGTGGAAAGGGCCAGACTGCGCAGCTCCTCGTTGCGGAAACGCGCCACAATCTCGCGATCGTCGATCAGGTTTACGCTACGGTAACGGGCCTTGGCCGCGCGCAGTTTGGTTTTCACATCCTGCACATAGCCTTCCATATTGGTTTTTACGATGGTGTTGGTATCCACCTCCATCAGGAAGTGCACACCACCGGCCAGGTCGAGACCCAGCTTCATCGGGCTGGCGCCGATATCACTGAGCCACTGGGGGGTAGTCGATGCCAGGTTTAGAGCAACCACGTAATCGCTGTGCCCCAGAGCCTCCTGAATCGCGCGCTTGGCAGGTAGCTGCTGGTCGATGGATTCGAGGCGAATCAAAATCGCCTTGTCACCCACCTCACCACCGAAGTGGGGAATACCCGACTCATCCAGGGCTTTGCGCGCCTTGGTGAGGACGTTCTCGTCCATCTCCATGGCACTGGACTGCCCGGAAATCTGCACCGCAGGGTCCGGCTTGTAGAGGTTGGGCGCGGCGTAGATCAGGCCGAAGGCCACAACCGCGAGAATCAGAAAGTACTTCCAGATCGGGTAGCGATTCATGCTGTTCTCATTGTTCTAGTGTGACCCCGAGGGCCGGTAAATCTTGGCAATCTGCCTGGATATGTGGGCGCAGTACACAAATTGCAAGGTGCACAGCCGCCGACAAAAGTGGGAGCGATTATACGGGGATCGAATGAACGGACAAATGACAGGGGCACAATCGTGCGATCGACTGTGCCCCAGATAGGATAAAAGTGCGACAGGGTTAGGCCTGCAGCGGCGGCACCTCGCGGCCCAGGCCGCGGTAGAACTCGGCGACATACGCCTCCAGCGCATTGGCGGCAATGGCATCGCGCAGCTTTTGCATCAGGCGCTGATAGTGGCGCAAATTGTGAATCGTATTCAGCTGCGCACCGAGAATCTCACCGCAGCGATCCAGGTGATGCAGGTATGCGCGGGAGAAATTTTCACAGGTGTAGCAATCGCACTCTTCTTCCAAGGGGCCCGTATCGTGGCGGTGCTTGGCATTGCGGATTTTCACTACACCTTCAAAGGTAAACAGATGGCCGTTGCGCGCATTGCGCGTGGGCATGACGCAGTCGAACATATCCACACCACGGCGAACCGCCTCGACAATATCCTCCGGCTTGCCCACGCCCATCAGGTAGCGCGGCTTATCTTCCGGCATCTTGTGCGCCAGGTGATCCAATACCTTGATCATCTCGTCTTTCGGCTCACCCACAGACAAGCCGCCAATGGCATAGCCATCGAAACCAATCTCAGTCAGGCCGCGCAGGGACACATCGCGCAACTCCGGGTACATACCGCCCTGCACAATACCGAACAGCGCCGACGGGCTATCGCCGTGAGCCTTCTTGGAGCGCTCCGCCCAACGCAGGGACAACTCCATAGATTTACGCGCTTCATCGGTAGTGGCCGGATAAGGGGTGCACTCATCGAAGATCATAACGATATCGGAACCCAGGTCCCGCTGAACGCGCATGGATTCTTCCGGGTCCAGGAATACCGGGCTGCCATCGATCGGCGAACGGAAGGAAACCCCCTCCTCCGTAATCTTGCGCAGTTCGCCCAGGCTAAATACCTGGAAACCGCCGGAGTCGGTAAGGATCGGGCCGGACCACTGGGTAAAATCGTGCAGATCGCCGTGGGCTTTAACCACTTCGGTACCCGGGCGCAGCATCAGGTGGAAGGTGTTGCCCAGAATAATCTGTGCACCGATCCCTTCGATATCCCTCGGCAACATGCCTTTCACGGTGCCATAAGTGCCCACCGGCATAAACGCCGGGGTTTCCACCACACCGCGAGGGAAACGCAAGCGACCGCGACGGGCCTTGCCATCAGTGGTATCCACTTCAAACTGCATAAAACATTCGCGGCTCACTGGGTATCTCCTTTCGCTGGTGCGACTTCTTCTTTTTTGGCATTGGGGTCGCGGGTAATAAACATGGCATCGCCGTAACTAAAGAAGCGGTAGCGCTCCTCAACTGCTGCCTTATAGGCGGCCATCGTATGCTGGTACCCCGCGAAGGCGCTCACCAGCATCAATAAGGTGGATTCTGGCAAATGGAAGTTGGTGACCAACTTATCCACAACCTGGAATTCATAACCGGGATAAATAAAGATATCTGTCTCTCCCACGGTGGCCTGTAACTGGCCACTGCGCGCCGCACTTTCCAGCGCGCGCACGCTGGTGGTACCCACCGCAATCACGCTGCCATTGCGCGCGCGGCAAGCGGTTACCGCATCCACCACTTCCTGGGAGACATCCAGCACTTCGCTGTGCATCTGGTGCTCGTAAATATTGTCCACGCGCACCGGCTGGAAAGTACCCGCACCCACATGCAGGGTAACGAAGACAACCTCGACACCTTTATCCCGCAGCGCACCGATCATTTCATCATCAAAGTGCAGCCCCGCAGTAGGCGCGGCCACTGCACCGGCATTGCGGCCGTATACGGTTTGGTAGCGCTCCCGATCGCTGGCATCGTCTTCACGATCAATATAAGGAGGCAGCGGCATATGGCCGAGGCGATCCAGAATCGCCAGCACACCCTCTTCTTTGGGGAAGGACAATTCAAATAGCGCATCCTTGCGGCCGGTCACCTCTATACGGGTACCGTCTTCAAGGACGATGGTGGAACCGGGCTTGGGCGACTTACTGGAGCGCACATGGGCCCAGATATCCGTCTCATTGAGCACCCGCTCCACCAAGATTTCCAACTTACCGCCGGTCTCCTTTTGCGCGAACAAACGCGCCGGGATCACCCGGGTATCGTTAAAGACTATCAGGTCACCAGCTTGGGCCTGGTCGAGAATATCTGGGAACTGCCGATGTGCAATGGCCCCGCTGGGCCCATCCAGACACAAAAGACGGCTGCCACGGCGCTCTTCAGTAGGCGCGCGGGCGATCAGCTCATCGGGCAGATGAAAGTCAAAGTCCTGACGCTGCATGGAATCCTGGAAATCTAGAAACTATGGAGAGGTCGCGAAGGTTATAGGAAATTTTAGGAGCTGTTAACTGGGACGACAGAAAATGCGCTAAGTTATTGAAATCACTGGTTGACCCAGACCAAAGCATTGCTATAATCACGCCCTCTTCGCACCGACCCCAAGGTCGAGCAGCGAAAGTGCCAGAGTGGTGAAATTGGTAGACACAGGGGATTCAAAATCCCCCGCCCTTAAAAGCGTGCCGGTTCGAGTCCGGCCTCTGGTACCAAATCAAGATCCGAGAAAGTTCGGAATCGTTCAGAAAGCCCCGTAAATCGGGGCTTTCTGCTATCTGGAACGTACACAGCCTTCCGCTCTAGTTCATTGTCATCCGGTGCTATCTGGTGCTACATTTGGTGCTACCTGGTTCAATTTAGAAACTGGTAGCACCAATGGCCCTTACAGATACCCAAATCAAACAGGCCAAACCAAGCGACAAGGATCAGTGGCTTACAGATGGGCAGGGATTACGCCTGCTAATCAAAACCACCGGTTCCAAGTATTGGCGGCTTAAGTACAGGTTCCAAGGACGGCAGAAAACGCTAGCCCTGGGAGTTTACCCTTCCGTTAGTCTCAAGCAGGCACGAAATAAAGTAATTGAGGCAAGGCAATTACTAGAGAACGGCCAAGACCCTTCAATACAAAGAAAAATTGAAAAACATCAGGTTCGAGAAAACATAGACCGTAGCTTTGCTACTGTGGCTGAAGACTGGTGGAAACATCAAAAAGGAACCTGGACTGAAAATCATGCCCACCGCGTATGGTCTAGGTTACGTGATAACGCCTTCCCCCGAATTGGGCAAAGACCTATTGCCGACATTCATCCACAAGATGTAATTGCCATTGTTCGCGATATTGAAGAGCGGGATGCAATGGATGTTGCTCAGCGGGTTTTGCAAGATATTCGTCGGGTTTGTCGTTATGCAGTGCAAATTGGCAAACTCACTCACAATCCCGCCAGCGAATTAACTGGCATTCTACGTGGCCGTAAAAGTAATCACAGGGCCTCCCTTCCCCGCGAAGAATTGCCCAGTTTTTTAAAAGAACTGGACTTTTATCAGGGGCGCGGGCGAGTACTAACCAAGCTAGCTATACAACTGTTAATCCTTACCTTTGTTCGACCTGGCGAATTGCGTTGTGCGCGCTGGGAAGAATTCGACTTCGAGTCTGCTCTATGGCGTATCCCTGGCGAGCGTATGAAGATGGGAACGGATCATATAGTACCGCTATCTACCCAAGCCTGTGCTGTTTTGGAGGAATTAAAGCCCATCAGTGGCCAATATCCTCTGCTTTTCCCCTCTGAACGCGAAAGGGCTCGGCCCATGTCCGATAACACTATGCGTAAGGCAATTTTTAAAATGGGCTGGGATGGCTCCCAAGAGGGAAAAAGTAAAGCAAATCCCCATGGTTTCCGAGCTACAGCTTCCTCAATCCTGAATGAGACCGGCTTTAACCCTGATGCCATTGAAAGGCAGCTTTCACATATGGAAAGGAATGGGGTACGGGCTGCATATACCCACCATGCTCGCTATATGGATGAGCGAAAAGAGATGATGCAATGGTGGGCAAATTATCTTGATGAGATGCGGGGAAGTGGGAAGGTTGTCCCAATCTTTGCAAAGCAGAGCTAACAACAGTGAGATTGGTATGACATCTTCTTTCCTGAAAGCTAGGGAGCTGTTTCGAATTGATGACTATAAAGAGCTTAATAAGCAGTCAGACAGGGCCCTATTTGAGTTTCTGGCATCTCGATCAAATACTTGCTCTTGGTTATCACATTTGACGAGAGGCAACTTATTTAAGCTGAACGTTTGTGACTTAGAAATTCCAGAAGAGATGGAGTCCCCTTTCCTTGCTTTTAGAGAGGATGATACCGAGTATAAGAAACTTAAATCCTTTGATATAAGTGAGTATCTCTCTTCTGATCAAGGTGTTGAAGAGACAATTGATTCTTCAACATGGACTCCCACTTGGTTAAGGTCCCAGCAGTATGTTTGCTCTTCAGTCAGACCTATGGGGGTTGGGGACGTAATTCGGATGTTCGATGATCTTGAAGATGGAGCACCAGAAGGTTTCTCTGAAGAGGAGTTTGCTGAGGATGTAGCTGAATCGAGAGCCAGGTATCGACAGAATGAAGAAATCTATCCTGAGCTAGAAAAGACTTCAATTGATCAATATTACCGGGAAGCTTTTGGCTACCATGATGGCCTTACAGCTCTGACTATTGATTTGGCAGCAAGAGATGATCAGATAATTGGAGAGCTTAAAGAGCTACTACCAAGACTAAGGGAATTAATACAGCTAGAGCCCGACCGTGCCTACTCTGCTAATCGTAAAGAACAGTTATTTTTAGGCCCTTCGTTACAGAAACGCGATACCCGCCGAATTGATATGGATAAGGTAAGAGACTACCGTGTTCCTGCATTAATTGATCTGTATATCTGGTCTATTGTTGAGGGGGAGCACTTATCTAATGCAGATTTTTTGAGGCTAGTATTTCCAGGTGACACAAGAACCGATGAGCTGGTTAACGAAGATAAGATTAAAAAGGTTTGCTTGCCATACACTTTCCGCTGTATGAAAACTGAGCTGCTATCTACTCTCCATAGATCCTTAGACTGGGAAGAAAAAAAGAATTGGAAAAATAGCATTTCTTAAACTTCCGAAAAGTGGCGCTGCTTAAACTTCTGAAAAGTGGCGTTGCTTAAACTTCCGGTAAGCCCCGTTTGCAATTGATTCAATCTCCTCACCGCCACAGACGTTCACTGTGGTTTATTAAAGGAGACTGAATATGACCCTCTCAAATACCCATCCCCAAGTGCCGGATGTTTTACCTAACCCACCGAACGATCCTATTTTGCGCCTACCAGAGGTAGAGCGTCAGACTGGGCTCAAGAAGACTTATATCTATGCCCTGGTGAAAAAAGGCGAATTCCCCACCCCTATCAAACTTGGTGAGCGCGCTAGTGGTTGGCTCTCTTCTGAGGTCTGCCAGTGGGTGCAAGATCGAGTTGCCATTTCTCGTGAGGGAGCCAAGTAATGACTCTTCGTGCCTACTCTCCCTACACACACCAGCAAGTAGCTGAATTTGCTCGGAGCTATCGGAAAACAGAAAGCGCTGAGTTTGAGCAGAAAATACTTCTCTCAAATTCAAATCTGATCCCTGAAGATCGGAAACTCTTCCTCAGCTCTATCATGGAGACATTTGATAGGGGCTGTCCTATCCCTGGTTATGAGTTGCTTTTGTTTCTATGGCCAACGGGTGAAGCAGCGTTTCTAGCGGTAGGTTCTGACTCATTTAACCCTATTGTTGATCAGCAACATGGCCGCGCCCATTGGTATCTCTCCTCCCCTAATACAACAGTAGTCGGCCTTCCTGATACTGAGGTGGTGAACCTTTACCGCCTTAGAGCAGGTCTCTCTCTGGGAGGTTGGTTAGTTTGGGATGGTATCCAACTCGAATACCACCCATCAGAGGAAGCTGATGCCCTAGAGCTTCGCAATGGAGGGCTTAAAAATGTCAGCTAATATACGTGCCCTCGCCATGCCATATTGCCTAGATTTACAACCGTGTGGTCGCTATGCATTACTGAATCGCAAGTATAAGCCAGTTGGTTTTAGCAGCAGATCATTTGTCTACTATGAACAGTACCCTGTACTTTTCAATGTCAGAATTACACCCAAAAGAGCGGCAGCAATCTCCTTGAAAGGAGATCCTGATCCGAGGCGAATTATTCTTTATAACGATGGTTGTGTTCCTACCGACAACTCAGAAACCTGGCTTTTTTATCAGGCTAAATTAGCGATCCTGGCACGACTACATCATTACAGTGATGATGAATATCACGAACAGGACAAAGCAAAACGCATCCGTCTGGCCAACTTACGCGATGCAAAACGGTTTACGGAACCTAAGGGCGTAGCGGTTTCCCTACCGCCAAATTTATAACCACGGTAAATAAGACTATTGCCTCTATTCGGGGCGATCTTACCCCCTCTTTAAAAAAGGTGTTACAGGTGTGCAGGTGTTACAGCATGGCTGAAAGCCCCGTATTTATTGGCTTTCCGCTGTCACACCTTTCTGTTACCCCAAGAGTGTTACAGCAAAAAGGTGTAACAGGAGTGAGGCCCGCAGTTCTGTTGAAAGCCTTATGGGGCGGGGGTTAAAGCTAAAAATATAAGGAAAGCTAATGGCACGCTTTGATATTAAACGAGTGGCAGACCTCGCCCTTGATCGGGCAGATGAAGTCTTGGCGCACTGGGCTCCAGATGGCTCATATCAGGGAGCTGAATATATTGCTCTTAACCCAACTCGATCTGATAGCAACAAGGGGTCCTTCTCAGTTAATCGCAATACCGGTGCATGGGCAGATTTTGCAGCGGATGAAAAAGGTGGGGACCTTGTATCGCTGGTTGCCTATCTTGAGGGGGCAAACAATGGAGAGGCAGCACAAAGGCTTGCTGCATTTCTGGGGCTCTCTGAAGGGGAGTCTATACCGCCTAGCCCAACCTATAAGTCGAAACCCAAAAAGCCAGCTGGTAACTCCTGGGAAGCCGTATTGCCGGTACCTTTAGAAGCAGAGCAGTCTTGCCCAACAACCCATCCCTATAACGGTAAGCCTTCTAAAGTTTGGGAATACCGTGGGCATTGCGGCTCACTGTTAATGAAGGTGATGCGTTTTGACATTCAGAAAGGCAATGCAAGATCAAAAGACTATCGCCCCTTAACCTATTGCCGGGATTCGAATGGTCGCAATTCTTGGAGATGGAAGCAGCCGGTAAATAAGCGGCCACTCTATAAGCTGGATCTATTGGCAAAGCGCTCTAAAGCTCCGGTATTGCTAACCGAAGGTGAAAAGGCTGCGGATGCAGCTGCTAGCCTACTGCCGGGTTATGTTTCTATGACCTGGCCCGGTGGCAGTAAAGCGCTGGGCAAAGCAGATTTTAAGCCCCTACATGGAAGGGAAGTACTTCTCTGGCCCGATAATGATGCAGCAGGCAAAGACTGTATGCTTAAGTTGGCTGCGATGCTACACGCTATGGAATGTAAGGTTTCTATGGTGTGTTTAGAGTCCTTGGGACCTAAGTGGCCAGCAAAAGGCGATGCGGCTGATGTGGAAGTTGCCGGTATTACAAGAGAGCAGCTTAAAGCCTTAATTACAGAGGGAAAGTTTTTAACGTCCTATCAGCCTGTGGCAACGGAACATCCAGCCCAAAATAAGGGGGGAAGTAATAAAGGGGCCGAGTCTGGGCAATTTGTAGTAAATGATCGTGGAGTTTTCTTCCCGCTTCAGGGGGCAGATGATGAGCCTTCACTAATGAGAATCTGTGATCGCCTGGATGTGCTTGCTTTAACTCGTGACCCCCAAGGAAGAAACTGGGGTACGTTGGTTCGCTTCCTTGACCCTGATGGCATTGTTAAAGAGTGGAATATACCTAGTGAGTACCTAGCGACTGAGGGCGGTGCGGAAGTACTCAAGCAGCTGTACAGCATGGGCCTTCGCGCTGAGGCGGGGCAGCAACCAAGACGCAGAATCGTTCAGTACTTACAAACGGCAAAAAGCACCAATCGCTATGTCTTGGTGAATAAACTCGGTTGGCATGGCAATGCCTACCTACTTCCGAATGAAACCCTGGGAACTCCTTTAGAGCCACTCTATTTTTACTCCACAAGTCCAGATCTCAATAAGATAAAGTTTAGTGGAGAGCTTCAGCAATGGCGTGAGCATGTAGCGAGCTATTGTAAGAACAATACCCGGTTGTTATTTGCGGTTTCAGCGGCATTTGCAGGACCTCTATTAAATCTCATTGGTATGGAAACGACCGGCTTTCATTTCTTTGGTGATAGCTCCCAAGGAAAAACGACGTTACTTAAAGTGGCCGCGTCTGTTTATGGAGGGCCTGATTATGTTCGTACTTGGCGTAGTACTGATAACGCTCTGGAAAGTATTGCTGCCTCCCACTCAGACGGCCTTTTAATTCTTGATGAGATCAGTCAATGCGATCCCCGTATTGTGGGGGATATTGCCTATATGCTGGGGAATGGCACTGGTAAAGCAAGGGCTAATGATCGCGGAGGCGTACGCGGAAATGCGTTTGAATGGAGGCTTGTTTTCCTTTCAACAGGAGAGCGCACTCTTGATCAACAAATGGCTGAAGTGGGTAAGAAAGCAAAAGCCGGGCAAGAGGTGCGGCTATTGGCTATTCCCGCAGATACAGGGAGCGGTGCCGGTATCTTTGATGAACTGCATGGGTTTGCCGGGGGTGCTGCGTTATCCCACTTTATGGTTGAGAAAGGGGCCTTATTCCATGGCGTGGCCCTTTATACGTTTATCAGAGAGCTTTGCGCTAGCAACTTGGAAAAGCTGGCAAGCCAGATTCGCCGGGAGCTGGTGAACTTTGCCGCAGAGCTGTCTGATGATGTGAGTGGTCAGGTACGAAGGGCAGCAGAGAAGTTTGCTCTCGTTGGTTTTGCCGGAGAGCTAGCTTCCACTGCGGGAATTACAGATTGGCCAAAAGGCATGGCGATGGAAGCGGCCAAATCCTGTTTTAGTGCTTGGGTATCAGCCCGTGGCGGTGTTGGAAACCTGGAGGACCGACAGACCTTGGCGGCGCTGAGGTTATTCTTTGACCTCTACGGAGAGTCCCACTTTACCCGTTGGGATCGAGAAGACTTCACGGCTGATGATCACACTGTTCGTACTTTGAAGCGTTGCGGCTACCGGAAAACGCTACAGGACAGTAATGCCCTTGAGGGACAGGCTTGCTCTGAGACTGTTTACTACGTTTACCCAGCTACGTTTAAAGCAGAGGTTTGCAAGGGGCTTAGTGATCGAAAGGCAAAGCAACTACTGGCCGCCTGTGGTGCTTTGGAGCGTGATGGAAACGGAAAATTTTCAATACCAACGCGTTTACCAAACAGTGGGCGTAACCCTGAACGGGTGCTAATCATTCGACCTCACTTGATTCCTGTTGAAGATGATGGAGAAAAGGAACTACTGAAGAAAAAGGCCGCGTAGCCCATGCCGTTTACAACTGTTGTAAGCGGTGTGCAGCCGTTTGCATTCTCCAAATATGTAGCTGGCCATGTGAAAAACAGTTAGTTTGCTGTGGATGAAATCAAAGCTTGCTTGTGGCTTAAGTTGGCCAATCTCCTAGCGTATTCTAATTGCAGCTCTGCGGACCTGAACATGTGCAATCGTGTTGTCCAGTCTCTATTGCCGTTACCTCATCGAATGAATACCTTGTAACTACAAAAATCGATGACCTTCACCCTCAATGACAAGCATTGGGCACACCTGAGCCCAGTGCTGTACATCAGTACAAGTTGAAGACACCTTTCAGCTTTCGTCCTGGATGCAAACAATTGGTAGGCGGCGTCAAGCCAATGTTGGACGTATAGACTCACCAAAACTGCTTATGAAGATACACCGGCAAATTCAGCATGACCCGCTAGGTGTTAACCGGACAATGACAATTGACCGACAGGTGGCTTAGGAATGTCTCGACCTCGGCAATACTGACCTCTCGACGGTATCGTAGTTTATGATGGTGGATAACGCGCTTTATCCAGTGAACGTATGTCTGTTCCGTCCGATAGGCTAGACCATAACGTCAAATGTTGGGGATGAACTTGGTTGAATGTTTGGGAGGCTTGAGGCGAGTATACTCCAAGATAGCACTTCTTAGCTGTATTTATATACATTTATGAGCGCAACAAACACCATTGTCAATGCCACGAACTATAAAGCCATGGCTAATATCCGCAAAAATTTGCCCTACTTATTTATTTAGTTGGGTAAAATGTGCTCAAGAACGGGAAGGTAAACCAGAGGACTTTAGGTGATGGCTCACTATCTCTGGTGTTTATTTGAACGAATAACTTATGACCTACTGTAAATAAAGGCTTTTTTTCATGGCTTGAAGGGTCTTCTTCAGAAATAGTGGTCAAATGGATAGTGAGCCACTGGCTCATTAATAAACTGTTATGCACCTCAGTATTGGCACAAGGATATATAGTGAAAAATATAGGCTTTAACTTTAATACTAATGACTTTAGATATTGTGTAATTGAAAAAGATGGTGATGATGTAACTCTCTTAGATAAAAACAAGATTGTTTATCCGAAAGCCCTTGATGTAACAAGTATGTCTGGCTGGCTTGAAACTCAAATATGCTTGTTGCTTGATAAGCACAATCCTAATCAGGTGGGCTATAAATTACCTCTTGTTTTGAAATCAACCAAGCCAATTCAAAATTCATTATTCTCTCTCGGTGTTTTGAATCTCTGTTGCCATAAAAGAAATATCTCAGCAAGTCACTTTACTAGCCAAGGAATTAACGCAACTAAGTTTGGCCTAACTAAAAAAGATAATGTCTACAAGTATGTAGACGACAACCTTGGGATGCATCCTCCTTATTGGGACAAACCAACAAAAGATGCTGCATTGGTGGCATGGTTCTTACTATGAAAAATCCAGATAAAATCCGAAAATTTAAGGTTATCGATTTTTTAGGTAATGGAAATTTTGGCTTTGTATTCCAGGCTTATGATCCTTTACTAAAAGCAGACAGGGCTATAAAACTAATCAAAGTCGCCAATCCAGATAAATTTATCGAGGCAGTAAAAGAGGCTCAAACACTTGAGTCTTGCCGTCACAAGCATATCGTTGATGTTAAGGAAGTTGATGTTTTTGTATATGAAGGAACTCCATGCGTCTATATAGCAATGGAATACTTAGCAAAAGGCTCTATTCAAAAACACCTCGAAAATCGATTCATATCTATCCAAGAGTCACTGAAAATTGTATCTGAGGCTCTTTTGGGATTAGAGCATGCCCACAATAGTAATGTCCTGCATAGGGATATAAAACCTGGGAATATTCTTTTGGGGGATAATGGTGAAGCAAAGTTATCAGACTTCGGCTTGGCATTGGATTATCACCTAGATCCATCTGATACAATGGGCTATAGGCCACATCAACCTTTAGAGGTAATAGATGGAAATCCAATGGATAAACTAAGTGATATATACGCAATGGGAGTTACCCTTTACCGTCTAATAAATAACGTCCCAGATATGGCTTTTAACTTTTCGACGATGGGCGAATGGAGAGCCGCGGTTAAAGGAAATAAATATCCTGACAGAAAATATCTCCCGCACGTCCCGAGAAAAATTAAGACAATAATAAATAAGGCAATTAATAACAGTCCAGATAAGCGCTATCAAAGTGCTAGCGAATTTCGACAGGCCCTTGAAAAATCAGCACTATCGATAGACTGGAGTCCACTAAACTCTACTACATGGTTTGGAGCGGCGCTAAATGGTGATAAGTTTGAGCTTGAAAAGACACATAAAAGAAGTGGTTGGAAAATTGATTACAAAAGAAATGGCAGGCGATTGAAAGATCATTGCGTAAAAGGCCTTTCAGATGAAAAAGTCGATGAAGAGTTCTTCAGAATCATCGATGTATCATATGCATAACAAGCAGCTGCAATTTGACCCCGAAAACTACTCCAAAAAGCCTGACAGGCTGCTACGTAGTTGAGCTGGGTTTTATAGGGCCATAGCGAGGCCGAGCAAAACTAGATAATCTCGAATTCAAGAAGCAATCAGAAATGGATCTTAGATGACAGCCAATATAGAAAGCCGCCCGAAATTATCACCAAGAGATTTTTTAAAAGCCAGAAGACCAGAGCGTTTTTCTGATTCGGTTAGAAAAGAAACAGGCAAGCTAGATCGATCTGTCTTGGAATACCAGCTGGCAACATTGAACAGGCGAAATTTGGAACTTGCATTTGAAGATTTCGCTAAAAAACTATGTGAGAAAGTAATATGTCCTAACCTGCTGGAACAGACAGGCCCGGTTGCTGGTGGAGATGGGAAAGTAGATACACAAACTTTCCCTGTATCAGAGCAAACAAAAGCTCTTTGGTTTGTCGGCGTAAATGAAAATTCACACGAAGATAGATGGGCATTTGCGGTAAGCACCCAAGAAGACTGGAAGGCAAAATGTCGGAAAGATGTAAGAAAAATTAGTGCAACAGATCGCGACTATAAAAAGGTTTTTTGTGTGACGAATATGTACACAAAAGCAAATCAGCGCAGTGATTTGGAAGACTCTTTAAAAAAAGAAACAGGGATCGATGTTAGAGTCTTGGACATTTCCTGGATCATGGATCAAATTTTCAGCAATAGCTACGAACAATTAGCAATTGATGCCCTATCTATTGATGTTGATTGGCGTAGAGAAATAGAGGTCGGGGCGAATGACTATACTAAAACACTTAGGCTTCAAAAGCTCGAAAACAATATCAAGAATGAGATCAATACAAGTGAGATACTTCCACATCAATTGAACTGGTTACTAGAGGTGGCAATTCTCTCGAAAGAGCTTGAAAAGCCGGTTATTGAAACCAAAGGCCTATTTGATAGAGCTATCGTGGCTTCTGAAAAATTTGGAAGCTCATATCAGCAGTTTAATGCTCACTATCAATATGCTTGGGCGGCCTATTGGTGGTTTGAAGAGATTGAGTTGTTCCGGGAACAACTGCACTTTTGTGTCGAATTGGCAAAAAAAATTGGGCAATCTGGGCAGTGGGGCAATGTAGTATCGTTACTCGGTCTTTACTCCAGTCATTGCCGAGATTCAAAAAGCGAAAGCCTTGCCAATTATGAATCACTTTCATCTGAAGTAAAAAATATACTTATTTGCCTTGCAGAAAAAGATGAAAGGCCTAGCAATGCTTTAATGTCTAAAGCACATATAGAATTACTAAACTTGCAATCTATCGAATCCACTGATCAAGCAACAGATATATTTTCCTCACTGCTATCAATAGTAGAAGCTGGAGAATTGCTAGTCGGATTCCCCTTCAATGAACTATACGATTTAATTACAGAATTAGATAGTATATTTGGCGATCTAGACAGCTATGAGCTTCTTCTAGATTACTTCACTGAACAGGCGTCTCGACGGGAAGGCGATACTAAGGGTGCATTACTTTCATTAAAACGAGGAGCAAGACGTTTAGAATCTTGTGAGCCATATCAAGCAATAAAGCTCATAGGAAAATCACTCATGGGGCTTTACAAAAAGGAAACTAAAAAAGATCTATATGTTGCACTTAACCTTTTGTCAGGATGTTACGAAAAGGTTGATCTTCTTTGGGCTTCACGAGCCAATCTACTGCTAGCGGCGTCTACAATTACAGATGAATTTTGGGAAAGTGGAGATCTCCTTTCTGCTCAAGTCTACATATATATTCGCCTTTCAATAATTGAGCTTAAGTTAGGCAGGATTAACTATGCTTTATCATGGTGGGAACTTGCATGCATTGTCGATGCTAACCTTGAGGCTGCAATACTTACTGAAAAGGAACACCAAAGAATTGATGCATATCTATCACAGTGCATCCTCAATGCAGATATTGAAACGCTTAAATATTTATCAAAACTCCCTGATTTACTAGATAAATATCAGTTATTTTCAAGCAGAGCAATGTTGCTGTATGCATTAGGTCATGAAAATATTGTCAAAGGGGAGTATGAGTTAAAAATCGATCAAGAATATATCAATTATTTGAAAATTGTTAGAGACATCGATTTAGGTGCACCAGTACCTATACTTATTAATTGTGATGTACGATATGGCACTATACAAACGAGTGTCATGGGAGCATCAATTACTGTTTCATTTCCATTTCGAAGTCCGTTGATTGAGCTTGCTGAAACATTACTTTCTGTGATAGAGGGCTTTTTCTCAACCGGCGTGGTTGATCAAGTATTTGTATATGAGTCCCGGCTTGAAATTGAAATCACAGCTGATGACGATGACGAAGTTGAGATATCACATGAAGTAGATGATGCAAGTAGAACTCTGAAAATTAATGTTCTATGCTCGTCATTCACCCTAGATATGTTGAATATATCTGGGCAAGAAATTATTCAACGCTGGCTTCATGATTTTGTAATTGACGTATTCTCGCGCATGGTTAAACCCAAAAACTCTGAGAGGACTCTGGGTTCTATGCTTAACGAAGATAGAGCGCTGGAGCGTTCTGTGTCATTTGGGGCATGTTTTGTTGGATTGAAAAATATAATGGGTAATGATGCCGTCAGTCGTATTAAGTCTCTATTGCATGATGTAGAGCATAAAACATACGAAATGCGTCGCTCTCAGCCATGGGATTCTAGCTTTCCAAAGTCTAAATCTACGACCAAGTCATTGACCGATTTAACCCCTGGTAAGGAACCACCACCAGAAGGGCTGACTGATAGTGAAAATTTGACTCATAAAGATATAAAGGTACAAGATCTTATCAAAATAAGGTTGTGGGATAGAACTGTATGGTGTGGAACCGGATTTGCACTTTATCCCAATGGAGACGTTGAATTAACTTTACTTTTTGAAGATGATCAAGCTGCAGCAGTTATTTTCGCAGACTTAGAAAATGAAATTGGAAATGAAGACAGTGAAGATAGATTAAGAATTTCAATTATTAGAAGTATTGATCGAAAAAATCCTGCACATTATAGAGTTTGTATTAGTGAAAATTTCGTTTTTGACTCGAACAAAACTGTACAAATGATTGCCAGAAAAAACACAATGACTCCTTCAACATCCGAAAACCTCGATAGGTTTCTATCTGCATTTAGCGAGCGGGGAAGCTATATTCTGAGCTATGCCGTAGCTAAGAATGAGAGGATTATAGAAAGCTCACTAGTTAAGAAAAAATCAATTCGGAAGTTTAATATTAATGTTTTAGAAGCATGGGAGATAGGGCCAAATGATATAGAGGTTATGGCCATTCATTCAGATGATGACCCTCTAATTCCAGAAGGAGTAAGTAACCCTCCAATAATTGAGTCTCTTAAACGGAAGTTTGGTTAGTGAGGCCTCTTAGTATCAACTTTGAAGCAAACATTTTCAGGCGTGATTTGCTTCCCTCACTCATTACTATGCTTGTAAAATCCTCTTAACGAGGCGTTAAAGCTTCAATGGAAATGATGTGATTCAGATACGAAAGCTTAAAAGTCCTTTAAGAATTAAAAGGGCAAAAAGCAAAGTAACTACCTGATGATTGTGGTGCCTTGGAGCTTGATGACAACGGAAAATTCTCAATACTGATGAGTTTACCGAAAAGTGGGCGTAATCTTGAGAAGGCGCTAATTATTCGACCTCACTTGATTCCTGTTAGGGAAGATGGAGATAGTGGCCTACTCAAGAAAAAAGCTGCGAAATCCTTGTCGTTTACAGGTGCTGTAAACGATATGCAGCCGTTTACTTTGACTCAAGCCAGAATTCTAGCTTAGCTTTACCTCACCATATGGCCGGCCAGCGGATTCTGAGTTGGCCCAATTTCCCAGTAAAAAACACAGCACTCAATGCCTTCTATGGCGGAGAAGGCGCTGTGCTGGTTAGCCTGCCCTAGTATAAGACAAGTGAAGAGAGTAAACACAAGAGTCCTGCTCAGTGGTTGAGGTGAGGTAAAGCTAAAGCTGTAATCACAGAGTTAAAGGACCAAGATGTAAATTTACATTTTGCCCCAAAGTAAGCATCTGACAGTGTGCTAAACAGCTAGCTTGTAGAGAGAGAATTCAAAGTTTGTTTGTGGCTTAAGTTGGCCAATTTCTTAGCGCACTCTATTTGCAGCTTTGCGGACCGGATCATGTGCAATAGTGTGCGGTCCGTGCAAGTGCGCTCACTAGGGGGACCTCCTAGTTTATTGGTTGCTGCTGTTTAGGGATTCACCTGCAATGTTTAGGCTGTTGTTAATTGCACTTACAACTGAGCTGCTAACCTTTACATCTATAGCATCCAAGAGTTGGAGCAAGATCTGCTCGGCGGTGTCTGATGGTGATTCAATTTTGATAATTGGCTTATTTTCTTGTTGGTTATTTCCCATTGTCTTTCCCCCGTTAGCCTTCCTGTACATGCCTTCTGCTTAACGTTGAGTCAGCAAGTTTCATGATCCTGAAGAGAGCGTTTAAATGGAAAGAGTAACCCTGGGAGGATAGCCTTTTCCTCTTCGGTGATAGCTTTAAGGGCTGCTTCTCGGGGCTTTGAATGTGGCCACTCCATGATCAGCTCTCGCGCCCGATTTAAATGGGCGAGTTCCTTTAGTTGGCTTAAGTAGGTATGTGTGTGGAGCTGAGTCGTGAGCTGGGGTCCGTTATGCATGTGCGAGTTCCTTGCAGTCCATCAAGTATTTATACGCCACTTTGTACATCGAGATGGCTTCCTGAGATATATTTATGTAACTGTCTGCCGTAATATTATTACGGTGAAACACTTCAATCAACTAAATATTACGCTAAAGCGTAAATAAATTACGGTTAAGGTATGAACGGAATGCAGTGCCGCATGGCACGAGCTGGGCTTGATTGGTCGGGTAAAGAGCTATCGGAAAGGGCAGGAGTTCGCCCTGCAACCATTAGTGCTTTTGAGAAGGGGGGAGCTGCCCTCACTACGACAGTGGATAAACTAAGAGAAGCTTTTCTAGTTACTAGTCGTGTTCGTTTTGAAGGGGAAACTGGTGTGTTTGTTCAGCCTTTTGAAGGCTGACGCCTATGGGGAGGAGTTGTACTTTTCCTGCCAACACGGACTTGCCGAATACATGAAATCACAGGATGATTCACTACCCCGTGTAAATGTCCGCTGAGTCGAACGGCAATCTTGTAATATGGTGGAAAAAAGGATTAACAGCTTCAAGGAGTGAGGTAACACAATGTCACTACCCTCAAGGATCGAGGCAGAGCAGCGCTACGAAAAGCTGCGCGCACTCGCTTTGGAAGTTACACAGAATTCACTAACGAGTAATTTGAAACTAACTCAGATAACCCCTCAGGCCCTAGAGGCCACCCAAAACTGGGAATCCTCAAGGCTTCGACAGTACAACTGGGACTGGCCGCAAAACTACAGCTACTACAAGAAAAGCTATCCCAAGCGCTTCGAGATAGCACTATGGGAAAACAGCATCTTAATCGCTATCTCCATAGGCCGCCCCACCTACCACGCCACAGGGATGCGCCTAGACGTGGTGGAAGCCATGCCGCGCGACCTAGGCGAACGCTCCAATGTATTCGATACAATTATCCTAGCGTATGAAATCTATGCGCGGATGATCAATGCCAATCATATTAGGATCATGAATCCGGTTAATGAAACGGTAAGAGCCTTCTACGAGAGATACGGATATCAGTACATCGCCAAGGGCAACTACCTGACAAGAGATATATTGTGATGACTGATAAAGATAAAGTGAAACGCCTGGCTGAGGCCAGACAAAAGAAAGGCTGGACTCAAAAGGAAATTGAAGAATTTGCCAAGCGCCGCAGCCATGAACTAAAGAAAATTTCCGAGGATATTGAGGAACCTGATCACCTCACCTCTGGCACCCAAAAATCTATCGAAGAGATATGCAAGGATGACGACAAAGAAGACTAAGCCATTGTCTGATAGGGAAAAGCAGTTCGCTCCGCAAAAGGGAGAAGTATCTCCGGAAGATGCCCGTACTAAGGCTACTATCTATGCTGCTCAGATTAAGGCTCGAATGAAAGCCAAAGGAGCAAAATTGAAGTGAGGTGAATGTGCTGAGGAGCCCGATCAACAGCCTTCTGCAACACGAAAATTTGAGGAAATATGAATAAGGGAATTCATTCTGCGGTAATGGTCCATAACTTACGTCGTATAGGCCATTTAGTTGACTGCAAAATCCAAAAAGAGAGAGGAAGCTGGGTTGTTGTAACCCCTTGCTCACGATGGTCAGGGTAGTGCCAAAATCGCAGTCACCGATGATATGGGCAGAGTGATGGAGTTTAATTCTCTTCGTGATGCTTTGCATTGCGCTCAATCCTGCGGCTTTGAAGACAAGTCAATTATCAGAGAGGAGTAAATAATGGAGCCCTGGGTCAATATCACAGGCATTACGCTGAACATCATTGGGGTAGCACTACTTGCAAAGTTCCCAATAGACCCAGAGACTCCTAGTAAAAATGGCTTGCCCACACTTAATGTGAATCCTGGTGCCTCCAGGATCCAGAAATCTCTGATAAAGTACGATATCCATCTGTCCTACACAAAACTTGGCTTTTTCTTGATAGGATTAGGTTTTGTCTTGCAGCTTTATGCGAGTTGGCCAACTTAAAAAATCAAGGGTTAAAGTCATGAAAAAAGTCAGACGTCTAAACTCCTCAAAAGCTACAGGCTGGCCTATATGATTTGTATTAACTGTGTGTATAAAGATTCTTTGAAAGCCTACATACAGAAAAAAGGCAGCTTAAAACAGTGCAGATACTGTAAATTAGAAAATAAAAGCGTTTCAATCAAAGAATTTTCAGATTATCTAGTTAAGTTCATCAAGAAAATTCTTGTACCTACTTCAGATTTATCTATCCTTGAGCAGTCAATGATATTTGAGTGCGGTTCAGCGGAGCCAAGAGTTTTTGATCTCTGTGATTTTTTTCAAACGTATGATGACTTTGCAACAGAAGAATTTGTAGAGGATTTTACCAATAAGCTCCCTGAAGAAACAGATTCGAATGGAAACACGATTCTTTATGCAGTAGATGATGGCTCTCTTGATGAGTTAAATGATATGGAGTTTCGCTGGAATAGTTTCGTCGAAAAACTACAGCGCAAAGAACGCTTTTTCAACTCTGAAGCCTTGACCTTTTTAGATGACCTTTTTAAGGATTTTCTAGAAAGTGATGATGCTCAAAAAGCCATTATTACTTCCATTTCAATAGAAACATCAATTTTTCGTGCACGCCGCTGTGTAAACAAATCTGAAATCAAAGAAATCCAGAAAGAACCGCATACTCAATTGGGGCCCCCGCCACATAACTGTACTTCTGATCAGCGCATGACTCCAATCGGCATATCAGCTTTCTATGGCGCATTAGACCGAAACACTTGCATTAGCGAAATTAGGCCTCTAGTAGGTGATGCTGTGATTACTGGTGAATTTCGACCACTTCGTGAATTTAAGCTTCTGGACTTAAATAAACTGACTCAATATAGCAGTGAATTGGATATTTTTAGTGAGGGATATTTGTGCCGAGCGCATGCTGCAGCATTCTTCGAACAATTAGTATTTAACATGTCACGACCAGCTCGATATGGAGCAAAAATGCCATACTTATCAACTCAGGTGATATTTGAGTACTTTAGTTTACGTATGGGTCAACTTATCAGAGGAGTAATTTATAACTCAGTCCAGACAGGCTCTAATGGAAAATGTATAGCAATATTCCCGGGTTACAGTGCTGTGAATACAGAAGCTGTATGTATGTTATCGGATCAATCCTTTGATTTTTTTCAAGAAAATAAAAATTCATTTTTTTGTATTCCTGAGTCGTTACGCTTCCATCGTATAGCTGGCGCTAAATATACTCATCAGGAGAGCAAAGAAGATTTTCTAATAACAGCCAATGATCGTCAGTTAAAATTAACGGGTAGTCAGTAAGCGAAAATTCTGGGGGGGGCGTAAAAAATCCTCTAAGAACCAATATATTTACTAATAGTCAGGCCTTACTTTCATTTAGAAACAGCAGTATCAAAAGCTACCTTATTTCCGAACTCCGCCATAGCTACAATTGATCCAGAGCCACCTGCTTCTGGGGCAAAAGAAAGTGCCAATATCACTATAAATTATTCTGTGTACCGACTTTCCCCTCTAAGTGGATCTCCTTATCTAATCTTTGTATCAAATCTTAATGTTGCTTTGGTGGTATTGGTTGAGACTTGTCATGATTCCTACTCTTGAAGTTAAAGGGCCAATTATTAGTCTGCTTTTTGATCTGTAGAGTATTTCTAGTATTGAAGCTGCCTGTATGGCTGGTGAGATTGTTACACCTTCCAGTTGTAACCCTTTCGGTGTTACAGAATGGTGTAACGCTGTAAAGTCAGTAACCATGCGGCCTGCAGCCAATCTGTAACACCTGCACACCTGTTACACCTTTATTTGAGAGGGGTAGAAGTTAACCCTCCCCTCGCCCCTTTGGTTGGGCTGAGACTGCGGAGCAGGGGTAATCATCAATTTGTGAGATGTAGGGGGGAATGCTTCAGCAGAATATTGAGTGGGCATTACTGAATTACTTTAGGAGCTCCATTTGTAATGGATTGGGGAATCTATCTGACTGTGGTTGCTTCTTATTAAGGGTCGGCAGATTGTGTCGACCCTTAATGATAAGTGTGTGAGTTTAATTCACTACCATGTGTACTGGATCAAATTGTGAATATCTACCTGACAGCGGCGTAGCTCCTATTTATAACTGAGCCTTTGGTGGGCCGCGGCGTACGATATTTCTACTTCTGGAATAACGTATAGATTAACTGCCCGCTAGTAGGCTTGATAGCTCTGGCTGAACTCTAAGCGAAGCTTAGGGTTCAATGGGTCCTCCTGGGAGGCTGACACACGGGTAATTCGGACCCCGCTCTGTTAACAGATATCTGATTTTTCCTAGGGGGGTTATACCTTCCTTAGAGTCAGTCAGGGGTAAACCCCTAGTTCGGGGTTTGGTGTTCTGACCAGCTGAACCCACGGGGGGTAGGTTGATATCTGGCAGCCTTGTATCCGGTACTGCCGTCCTAGCTTAGATTTCACTATGGCTTAATTCAGGTAGGGGGGAGTGATAATTAGGTAGTTGTTCTGGGCGTTTCAAACCGACAAAGCGTTGGTTTTGGTCTGGCAGTGAAAACCGGTGATTTGCCGGTTTTGGTTTAACTCTCAAAACCACCAGTCCTGCGGTTTTGGAGGTGATGAAACATAGGCGACCTGAATGCTGAGGTGACGTCACGCTTCGCGACTCCATCTCATATGCTCTACCAGCCCTTCATGCTCAAGCCGATCCCCTGTCGATTGCTGGCCAAACCGCCAGATTCGCGGTTTGAGGTATATGGGAACTGGCCAAAACTAAGGTCAGATAAGCTGATATGGCAGGATGTGTAGAGAGGCTCTTTTTAGTGGTATGCCCTATTGTTGAGTGTCTTTGATTCAGGAGCAGGAATTCAAAGTGGTGCTACATTTGGTGCTACTTTTTTCAGGAAAACACCCAGAGGGCTTGGAATCACTAGCTTTCCAGTCGTTTTTCGAGTCCGGCCTCTGTACCATCTCTCAAACCCGCGTCAGCCCTAGCTTTCGCGGGTTTTTCATTTCTGCGCAGACAACTTTGTAAAAGACTCTTTTGTTGGTTAAAGCGCCAAAGTGTCAACGCAAAATCACGTTGACACTTTGCTCCCACCTAGCCTTTCAGTTGTGCAACATCCTTTCACTTCTCTTCACAACTCTTCAAAGTGTGAAATCCCCACCGACCCCAAACCCCGCACCAGCTCAGGCCAGGGCCGCTAGTCTCATTTCATCAACTAAAAGAGTGCCCAAAATCGGCAGGCGTGGGGAGGAGTGACCGGCGGCCATTTTTGCTGCACAATTATTGATCACATCAAATCAGAGGGAGCTGGTTATGCGAATTTTTAAGGGGCTTTTAAGGCTTGGTGCCTACTTGGTAGCTTTATCTGGCTGCCAAGATGCAATGAAGGGAAGTGAAATCTACCCGACAACAGATAACCTTATAGAAATTGAGCCGGACCGAATCAAAATTATTGAGGCCAAGGATATTGCGGGTGGTGTATTTTTGATAATTGGAGGGTATACCAATCGTCAGTGTGAAATTAACATTGCTAATGCAACTCTTAAAGAAGGAATCGCAATCAGCTCGATTGAAGTAGGCGACAAAATAAAGGCGAGGTGTTTATGGCAAGGGGAAGAACACATACAAACCAAAAAATATCTCACTCCAATAACACCAAATATAAATGAATTCTCAACAATAGACATTCAAGTTTACTCCCCAAAATACAACCAGTATCTCGCAATTACCGCTACAGACTTGCAACTACCAGTTACCACAAATAAACCTTAAGACAATATTTGGTGAAATTTTGAAAAACCGAGTACGCTCCATGCTCTCAATATTAAAAAAAAACAACGAACAAAAAGAAGGTGACAAAAACCCTACTACCGATAATATTGCCGACCATCCAATACCACTAAAAGACTACTACCTATTTAGGTGGACTCTATGTGTCGGTTTTGGCTTTGCGCTTATAGTTGCCGCCTTCATTTGGTGGTCTAATCTAGGTTTGTATGAAGGTTGCGGATCATCACTGTGCTGGAAAACCTTTTTTGACATTTACAGCCCTTCAATAAAAGTCGCAACTGGAACATTAGCTTTAGCTGGCCTTATTGGCCTAGTTTACAGAAGCACTCAAACAGCGGAACAGATAGCTCATGCAAACAGAATGTGGGGACATGAGTTGACTCAATCAGCCTTTTCTCGACATATTGAACATCGCCAGATGTTTATTAATGTCTTAAATGACCTTGAAAAAAGGTTAGGAATTAAATTCTCAGACAAATCAGAACTATATGAAATATGGTTCCCAGAAAGCAAAATTCACAGTTTTAATATAAGCCTAAACGAACGAGGTGCAGGCCCCTTAGCTGCCGCCAACAAACTAGAATCTGTAGCTAGAACAACTTTTCACCACTACGCCAACGGCATATTCACTATTAAATCTTTAAAATCCCAAAACAAATTGATTCACAACGCCTTAGAAGATATAGGTATCGCTAAAAACAGCAACGGAATCTTTGACACCCCCGGAGGAGTAAACGAAAGTACCGAGAACACGGTGAGAATCATATACACCATCTTAAAATCAGTTTTCGCAATTACCTCAAGCAAAGAACAGACTCCCAAAGCCCAACCAATAATGCTTGAAATATATCCAAAAGCAGGCAAAAAGCTTTTTTATGCAGAAACAGCTAGAACGATCAAACCCAAAGATAATCTTGTTTGTATATTCGGAAATATCACACCTGACCAACAGTATAATATAGATCCTGATAAACCAAATATAGAAATCCATCATGTGTCCGAGGAAGAGATCAAAGGTGATCCGACAATTGAGTTGAGAAAAATATTAGAGATCAATAAAGAAGGTTTACGGGACAACACCATTAGGGCTGAAAATAGCCCTGCATAAAACAGTTGATTATGCACTCATCAAAAGATATAAAAGTAAATTATATCCACCTAAGCAATTTCAAACATTGCATCTATAAAAAAGGGGCAAGCAAGAATATGGATACTCATACCACAATCAACCAGTTTGATTTAACTGAATTATTTTTTTCGAATTGCGAACATAGAAAAAAGATCTGTGACCAGCTTCATGGAGATAATTTGAGAGTTGAAGCCATAACCCTCATATGCTGCCATATGGAAGCACTTGCCACCTTCGTATACCAAGCCAGAGGCAAAGGCTACTCGAAAGCCTTCTGCAGATTACTTGCAGATTATGGTGACAACGACATATTCAATAAGATTCACCCAGGATATTTAATTAAACAAATTGAAAATAACGGAAGAATCAAAGGTGAAGACAAGAAAAATATAATAGAAGCACTAAGGCGTTTGGCTGGAGCAACTCAAGACATCGAGGACGTAAAGCGTGCGATTTTAAGCCCAACTACCGATAAAGCAAAAAAATGGATAGAAAAATATTTATACATGGGCACCTTCGCTCATATTATTTATGATTTTGTTCGATCTCGGTCCGTTCATCACGGTGAAGAAAACATAATAAATATTGAGGAAATATTGCACAACGGCTCGACCGTTCCAAGAATCGACTATAGATTTTTATCTGAAACTTACGAAAGCTTATTGAAGAATTTTAGAGAAGCCTGCAACAGCTCCGGCAAGGATCCATATAAATTTGTATCTCAGCAAGAATATATGTAACAAACATACCAACCAAAATACATTTCACATGGTAACCACAACTTAAAACAAAGAAAACCAGGCCCAAGGACGCAATATGGATTTTGAGTGGGACGAGAACAAAAGGGAATTAAATATTCAAAAACACGGGATAGACTTCGTCTCAGTAATTCCAGTTTTTGATGACCCCAATGCTATAGAGCAGTACGACAGCGCCAATTCTGATTTAGAGAATCGATACCAGATTATAGGAATGGCTAGACCTGGCGTATTATTTGTAGCCTTTACTGAGCGAGATGAAGGAAATACGATTAGAATCATCTCAGCACGGCGAGCGGGAAAAAGTGAGATCGCCAAATATAGATCCATGAGAAGAGTGTAGCCATGACTATTAAAAAATATACTAAGAAAGAAATTGAGCAGATGGAAGATCTGACAGATTACGAGCGAGTCAGGGAAATGACCGAAGAAGAAATCAGAGAGAGCGCAGAATCTGACCCAGATGCCCCGCTACAATCAGAAAGTGATCTAGAAAACTTTAAGCCAGCACGGAGGAGAGGTGAAAATGCCAAGAATAACAAAAATTAGTAAAGCAACAGATCCATCGAAACTGCCCCAAGATAGAACTGATTGGGGCCGTGTATACCAGAAACCCCAAGACACTGTTGATCAAGAGGCAACCATGGATAGCGAAAATCCAGTTATAAAAGACGGGAAAACTCGCAGATTAAATAATAACAAGTAAGAACCCAAACTAACCCTCTGGGTCGACGCCTCTAGCTGCAACCCACTACGGAGCGCAAGCCGATCGCGAGGGTTTGAAACCATCTCCCAGTAAAAAAGGTTTTACATAAAATTTCTTACAGACCATCGGGGAAAAATGACGGCTACGCGATCAATGAATCCTTCAATTTTTTCAAGTAAATACAGACACATTTAAAAAATTTTAGGCGACAGCCCAACCATTACCCGAGCGACTCTCACCTAAAACAAAGCCACACAACGTTCACAAAAAATGGGGGACATTGAAAGCATGGAAGGAACTTGTTTTCTCTGTAAAGAAAATAAAGAGCTAACTGTAGAGCATATCATTCCACAAGCAATTGGGGGCTTTCTCAAAGAACCCATCTATTGCTCAGGGTGTAACAATAAATCCGGAGAAGATATTGACTCAACTGTAACTTCTGCATTCGCGAGATACGCAAGTCTAATGAATGTAAAGAGAGAGCGCGGCGAAAATCAACCTTTCGTAGTAAATGACAAAGAGAGCGGACTTGAACTAGAGTTTCGCAATAACTCATTTAACAGAAAGACTACAATTGTAGAAAAAGAAACTAATTCAGAAGGAGTTCTAATTAGCGCTCAAATATATGCGCGATCAACTGCCGAGCTCAATAAAATCAAAACGGGATTCTCCAAAAAATATAATATACCCAAGTGCAACTTCAGACTTGAACAGTCAGAGATACCTCCACCTATTGGCGAAGTTGATTTGATTTTAACAGGAAATGATCTGTACCGTGCAATTGCCAAAATTGCATATGGATTTGCCTGCATCAAAATACCCAAAGAACGAATACTATCAAGCCATTTTGATGGGATTAGGGAATATATAAAAGGAGAAAGAGATTCAAAGTTTGTAAGCCTAAATTATGAAAGTACAAGTTTCATGTCAGACAATAACAGACCTTTAAATAAGATATGCATAACCTACAACCGCCTTGAAGGAATTGTAATAGGCTATGTAGCAATATTTGGTGCTTTTAGGTATACCATATTACTAGGTGAACAATTGACCTCCAATATCGAATGGGCAACCATTGATCACACAGCAGATCCCATCAGAAGACGTGAGATTCCCACTCCAAATTACTTCATACCACCTAGAATATCAAAAAATGAAGTGCTTTATCCGAATCAAACAGAACAGTCCGTTATTCAAGCGCTAAATGATGGTCTCAAATTGATACGCAACCACAGTGATGCTCTCTCAGATATATTTGTAAACATTACTAGCCGAACTTAATAAATAAAAAGAAGTAGCCCCAATATATGGGGCCAACAAAAAATACAATCAAAAAATACAAAAGATTTTCTTGGATTATCCCTCTTGTTGGGCACCTAGGCGTCTTTTCACCAATACACCACCTCTCATAATTGAGTATTCAGTGAACCTCCCATTCACAATATCCAAAATCTGCAACCAAGAATAAAACTCTGCTTTCTTAGACTTCGCAATCTCTTCCGCTAGCTCCATTGCCGCCTCTTCAGTAGGTGCGGAACCTCTGAAACTCTTTGCTCCGCCATTCATCAAGTGAACTCGTTCTGCGAATATGGCAAATCTGTTTACCTTATTTTTCATAACTTCTCTCCTTTTAAGTGTATAACCAGCTTAAGCCCGAACCGCGCTAAGCTGAGATTTCAAACTATCTGCACTGCTCTTGTGCCCATTAATTGCCGCATCCTGATCTGGTTTTTTGCCATTACTTGGGTGCGTATGTGTAGCGAGTGTCCCGGCCAGGGCCGACACTAAGCCGATTAAATCTTCTAATACCTTCAGCACATTTAAAGATTCACTACCTAACCAAAGCTTTCCGCCGTCTTTTACTTTGATGGTTTGGCGGACCTTGGCCACTGATTCGCGAATATTTCCGATCTGTTCTTTTAAGTCGCGCCCCGCTGAAATATTAATATCACTGCCGCTTGTAATATTTAGATTGTCTAGGGCTGACAAGTTCAGGCCACCAGCAGATAAGAAACGTAAAGCTCCAAGAGCTTCAATTATTTTTACGCCGGCCACCTCTTCCACGGAATGTTCATGGACTTGGCGGTGTTCGCTGTCACAGTTTGTCTTTATTTCCGCGGCCTCTGTAATCCTGCGTAATGATTTCTCACGTATATCCCCGTGGGTTTCCCGGCTCCAGTCTGTGCTGTCATCCACTTTTAGTCACACTGAGTCGCATTGCTGCCACATTAAACTCCACGGTCGGGTACTAGGTGCCCTACCCCGTGCGATGACACCGTACGAACAAATGGCTCATCAGCCATTGCCTGCATAGTGCAGCGATAGCGGTACAAAAAACAGGCAAGCAATCAAATGAAAAACCTCTACCATCTCGTAATTTATATCGAAATAGGACGGATAAATAACTAGCCAAGCTACCAACATTTATGTTTACATCACGTTGTGTGATCTGCATTTACAATTCAAACAAATCATCTTGTCGATAATAAAAAAGCATGCTTAATTTAGATTCTTATTTTAAGTCAACTTTTACATCTACAGGCTCAATATATGAATAGTGAGAATACAATTACTTCCGGTGGTTGCTTGTGTGGAGCTGTGCGGTACGAGGTTAAAGGGCCACTACGCAACGTAGTTAACTGTCATTGTAGTATGTGTCAAAAGTTGCATGGAAGTTTCGGCCCTCACACAAAAGCTCGCAAAATAAATATCAAGATAACAAAAGATGACGGGCTGGCGTGGTATAAAACATCAGAAGTGGCCCGCAGAGGCTTCTGCCAGCAATGTGGCTCAAGCCTATTCTGGGAACCATTTAATCTCGATGCAACTGGAATTATTGCGGGCTCACTAGATGGCCCAACCGGGTTGAAAACTATGGGGCATATTTTCACTGGCGAAAAATCTGATTTTTACGAAATTGATGACGATCATCCTCAATTCAAAAAGTCATCCAATGGACAGCTTGTCAACGACTACAAATAAATCATTGTTTTTTTGACTGAGGGAAAACCACAGACCTAAACGAAGAAAAGAAACATAAAATTAATCTTTCGGTCATAGGCTCAACCCCTATCTGACTGAAAATAATCAATTTAAATAGCAAGTGAGCTGACACTTAAGTGAAAATATCGGCTTTAGTGACAGCTCAAATTAAAATTGGAACAGTACAAAACAACATAACTAATAGCCTTTTGGCAGTAAAACAACCTCTCGGGAAAGGGGTTTTCCTGGCAACTCTCGCAACGGTTAAGGCCCCCTTCTAAGATGCCTTCTTCACTTTCATGGAACCTGACTGAAACCAGAGGGTGTCATTTATTAGCTATTCAGTTTTTACTATCCGGACACTCTCTTTCCTCCAACACCCCACCGGTCTTGATTGAATACTCGGTATAGTTGCCAGTCATAACATCGAGAATTTGCAGCCAAGAATAAAACACCGCTTTTTCAGACTTAGCAATTTCTTCTGCCAGATCCATGGCGGCTTCTTCTGTGGGTGCAGAATCCCTAAAACTTTTTGCACCGCCATTCATCAAATGAATTCGTTCTGCAAAAATTGCGAATCGATTGATCTTTCTTCCCATGATCTATCTCCTTTTCGATAAAACTGCTTAAGCCCTTACATCCTTATGCAGGGGCTGCCAGCCAATCCATACTGCGCTCGACTTCCCGCATCTGCGTCAATGTCAGATCCAACTCCTTGCGCAGATTTACACCAACAGAAACTGAAAAGCTGCGCACGTACTTCGTATAATTCAGCATACAGATAGCATACATTGCTCGGTTGTCATAATCCGAGCGATACCGGCAAATCCGGACAGGCTCTCCGTCGAAAATGATGCTTCTGGTTCCCATAACTACCCTTACCAAACCACTGTACATGCATACAGTATAAGATATGGTGATCCTGCTTTGTCAACCAACAATGAACTCAACACCCTTAATGAGCCCTGAATAGGCTAAAAATCAACCTGTTATCACAAAGTGGTGTCTTGAAGATTTTTGAGGTCTGAATGAATCGCGGAATAAACTGGGAACTGTTAAACGACGAAAAACCGCTATAGAACATCACTAAAAATTGGTCGTTCAGTATGGTAGCCCTGCACCAATTACAAGTAGTCAAGGGAGACTGAACTCCATTCAACGCCACTCTACTCATTAAGAAAAACAAATTTTCTGAAATACGGCCTGAATAACCGATTTAAGCACTCACTAGCTTATCTTGGTTTATATCGTTGAGTAGATAGCGCTAACTTGGTCGATCAGCACCATTATTCACTAATGGTAGAAGGCATTCCAAGCGTTCAGTTTGCACAGCATTGGTTTTATATACCATCGCTTTGCCAATACATGCTGTCATTTTTAATAGCCTGTTTTTATAATCCAGAACATTCAAAATTTAGTATTGGCTAACAATTGTCACTTGAAATTGAAACGCTAGCAACATAAAGTACCCACTTAAGTAATAACAGTCAATATCGTTATTTTTAGTATTAGGCTTTTAACATTATTGGACTATCAAATGGAAAAGGTTGCCATTCTTGTTGACGTGCAGAATGTTTATTACACATGCAGGCAAATCCATAAACAAAACTTTGATTACAATAAGTTTTGGTCTGAAGCAACTAGTGGAAGGAAGGTCGTAAAGGCCGTGGCCTACGCCATCGATCGCGGCGATAGAAAACAGTATCAATTTCAAAATATCTTAAGATCTATCGGTTTTGAGGTGAAACTAAAACCCTTCACACAACGGTCCGATGGTTCCGCCAAAGGTGATTGGGATGTGGGGATAACGATAGATGCAATGGAATATTCAAGCTTAGTAGACACTATAGTTTTAGTTTCAGGTGATGGTGACTTTGATATTCTTGTGCATAAGCTCAGATTAGATAGAGACAAAAAGGTTGAAGTATATGGCGTACCAGAGTTGACAGCTGCCACATTATTCAACGCGGCAAGTAAATTTATTCCAATTGATAACAAGCTTTTACTTTAACAACTATCTATCTAAGTATACGGCTCTTTTATAGGCTAATATACATCTATAGGACGACAGCACAAGCTCCATAGCCAAACATCAGCAAGGAGCTTAGTACTAACTTGAAAATTTAATGCGGACGCTGATACTTCTCTATACACTTTTACCAGCAGTAGTGATTCAAATACCTATAAGACCCTATTTAATGACTTAGGGTGGCAGCCTCTCTACAGTTTAACCTCAGGATATACCGCTGCATTTATGGTTATTAAAGATTTCTCAAATGCACAAGTCAGTATAACTACTATTTACCAGCGTCATGACAACACCCGAGACATTGATAGAATAAAATCGATGGAATCGACCAGATATGTAGATGTTCTCCCCCAATTTAAAAAGCTCAGGCTTTTCGAGCTAGTAAGCCATAAAACCTAATTGACTTACAATAAGAGTTTTAAAAGAACCTATCAGTCAATTTTATACTTACTTAAACCTTTCTATCTATCCAATACTCAACCCAAGGTCTGGGTGCTTGTATATTTTTCCATTTTGACAACTACTTATTTAACTCACAAATATCCATAACATATTGATATTTATACTAATTATAAGAACTCATATAAAGCTTGACCCTTCAAAACAACAACCGATCAATCAAGTGCTATGTTTTTAAAGATAACCTCAAGTGTCAGGGTAGAGGAGAGTCGATAATGACTATGAGAATCCTATCTATCGATGGAGGGGGTATTAGGGGAATACTGCCTGGCGAGATACTGGTATCTCTTGAGGAAAAACTAAAAAAAGAATCAAAAAATCCAGATGCCAGGATCGGCGACTATTTTGATCTCATTGCCGGCACAAGTACAGGTGCCATACTCGGTGCTGCATATATCTGTCCTAACAAGAAAGGAAAACCTAAATTTTCAGCTCGAGAAGTAGCCAATATCTATCTTGAAGAGGGAGATGATATATTTGACGTCCAATTCTTACAATTTTTAAGAACAGTAGGAGGAATTCGAGATGAAAAATACTCCGCACATGAACTAGAGAGAGTTCTGAAATATTACTTCAAAAAAATAAAACTGAGCGAGCTATTAAAGCCAACTTGTTTTGTTTCCTATGACATTAAAAATCGCAAACAAATAATTTTCAGGCAACATTGCGCAAAAACGGGGAGTGAGGATTTCCTGGTAAGAGATCTACTGCGTGGAAGTTCCGCTGCACCAACATATTTTGAAGCAGCACGTATCCGCCCACAACTACCATTTAAGACAAAATATGTCCTGGTGGATGGCGGTATGGTCGCCAACGATCCAGCCTTATGTGCTTACTCCGAAGCAATAAAGTTTAGTGGGGTGGGAGGGATTGAAGATATGGTAATTGTTTCTCTCGGAACAGGTAAAAAACTTAGAGAATACTATTATCAAGAGGTAAAAGATTTTGGTCTTTATGGATGGTCAAGACCTGTAGTTGACATTGCACTTAATGGTAACTCACAAATGACTGACTATCATCTGGAAAAAATCGCCTCTACCGTAAAAGGTAGACAATATTATAGAATTGAACCTCTGCTGTTCGACGCAGAAAAAGAAATGGACAGTGCCACCCCAGAAAACTTAAACAACCTAAAAGAAGCTGGAAAAAAGAATGCTGATGAATTTGACTCTGTATTAGAAGAGATAGCTGAGATACTAGTTACACCTAATAAGCCTCACGAATATATACCATATCACAAGTGATGGTCTAAACAAGCTACTTTGAACGTTATATTTATACAGAATATTTATCTTTTGATTTTTGCCAGATAATCATAGATTAATAAGGCATCCTATTTAATATAAAACTGACAAAATTATCTAGCAAAGATAACCAATAATCCTTGATCGTTAAATATTAGCCTTACCTTTCGTGAGCTTGAAAACAATCACTGTCAAAGTTATCGTTGAAGTTGTAATCATAATTATAAGGTATGAACAAGATTCATCAGCAAAACTTCAACCTAGAGCATTTAAAACTACTAAAAAAATATACAATTAAGAGTAAAATATAACCTTAATATGAATAGCCAATATACTTTATATTGAAACCCCTTTCAGATCTATTGAGAATATTCTGACGAAAGATACCTTTTTTCCTCTTATAATGAAGATATACGCAAACCTAAAGATCAGCTTTATAAACTAGTGAAGATTAACGAGATAAATCCCGAATTGGAGAAACACTATCTTCGAACAAGACATGTCGCCGTCGAAATGTTTTTCCCTTAAGGTATTCAGGGTTACTGATTCTGTCCATTCGAAAATGACGGAAGTCTTTGCGTGCGGGATCCCAAGCTACCAAATACCATAGAGGTGGTAAAATCAGCATCGCCTGTGGCTCAACAACCCTGCTGGTTACAGACCCCTTTGCATCACGGTATTGGAAGCTTAGTTGTAACCGCTGGAGAAAAGCTGTCTCGAAAGTGGGGAGCAGCGCGGGCTCCATTTCCTGAATATTGGATACGTCTACCTTTGGCGAAAGCTTACCGATATATAAGCAGTCTAAAAATCGGCGTAAATCACGTACTTTGTCCGGTGGCAAAGCCTTCTCTATTTTGGCAAGCCCAGTATCTGCAAGCCCCGAAAAAGGTAAATTCCCGGCCGCACGCATTGATGCAACGCTGATAAGGAGTGCAAAGACCTCGGCAACCGAGAGGCGCGCTGTGGTTTGGACCAATTGCGGGTCTAATTGTAGGCCGCCCCCGGGGCCAGGGGCAGAATGGATAACAAAGCCCTCATCGCGCAGTGCGCTAATATCACGCAACACTGTACGCCTGGATACACCGACCTCTTCTGCTAAGTCAGCAATCGTAGAAGTACCATTTCGGCGAAGGATGCGCACGATGGCGTCTTGTCGAAGGCGAACACTCATTTTGTAAGGATATTATTAAATGGTGACATTATTTGGCACCATTTGATTTTAGCCTATGTTTGTTCTTTTCAGCAAAGGAGTTCTGAAATTGCAACGCACATCCGTAGCCCCAAGTCGAAGAAGGGGCTGTCCGGCACATAAGGCATTGTTGAGCCTCAAAAAAGGAGAAATACATTGTTTAATCAAACCGAATTCCCCAAGCCCACTCTTATTCCAGTCAACGGCGTTGAGTTAGAAGTCTTTGAAGCAGGCCAACAGAATATGGGAAAACCAATTGTGCTTTGTCACGGCTGGCCAGAACATGCCTATTCTTGGCGCCACCAGCTGCCTGTACTTGCCGCAGCCGGCTACCACGTTATCGTTCCAAACCAGCGTGGTTATGGCAATTCATCCCGACCTGCCGATATAACTGACTATGGCATTGAAAACTTGTCGGGTGACCTCGTCGCGCTTCTTGATCACTACGGATACAAAGATGCCACGTTTGTCGGCCATGATTGGGGCGCAATGGTGGTTTGGGGGCTTGCGCTATTACATCCAAACCGGGTCAACAAAGTTATAAACATGGCTTTACCCTACCAGGCTCGAACAGAAAAGCCGTGGGTCGAGTTTATGGAAGAATTTCTAGGAAGCGACTATTACATTGTTCACTTTAACCGACAGCCAGGCATCGCGGACACTGTGTTAGATGCAAATACTTCACAATTCCTTCGCAATATATTCCGCAAGAACGTACCTCCAGCACCACCAGAGCCTGGAATGATGATGATCGATCTCGCCAAAGCAGAAGCGCCACTTGGCGAGCCCTTAATGAGTGATAGCGAACTGGCTGTTTTTGTTTCCGCATTTGAGAAAACAGGGTTCATGAGCAGTATTAATTGGTATAGAAACCTTGACCGAAATTGGCAGATCTTGGCAGATGTAGAGCCAACCATCCAAAAGCCAGCACTTATGATTTACGGCGATCGAGACTTGATCCCTAAGGCTCCAAACTTAAAAGAGTTTGTTCCCAATGTTGATATAGTCAGTCTCAACTGCGGCCACTGGATTCAACAGGAAAAACCGGAAGAAACAAATCAGATCATTCTAAAGTGGTTAGAAAAACAGGATGCCACTTAGCGTAAAAGGCTATTCGATATAAAAAGTATTTAATTAAAGCATTTGAGTAATTTTCGGGTGCACTAAAACCCACTATTTCTCGTTACTCAGATACTTTTCTCGTACTTGATTAATCATGCCACCAGCCTCTAGCACTTCGATTTCATCTACTGACAAGTCACTGCGTAGACTAATACTCTCACCGGATGGCTTAATCAAAAGCTTTACAGAATTGTTTGATTTCAGTTGTGCTATTGGCTTATCAATCTCAAGGATTGAATCCTGCTCAATTCGATCGTAATCATCAAAGTTCTCAAAAAGTAGTGGCAGAACACCAAAATTAATGAGATTACGGCGGTGGATACGAGCCATGCTTTTTGCAATTATGCACCTTACCCCAAGAAATCGTGATGATACCGCTGCATGTTCACGGCTGGAGCCTTGCCCATAATTTTCACCACCAACAACAAAACAGTCACCATTCAATTTTATCGCCCGCTGGTAAAAGTTTTCATCAATACGGGAAAATGTATAGCGACTAATGGCGGGGATATTTGAGCGTAAAGGTAAAATCTCCGCTCCAGCAGGCAGTATTTCATCTGTCGAAACGTTGTCACCCGCTTTCAGTAATAGCGGACCCGTTAAGGTGTTTGGAAGCTTTTCAAAGTTTGGCAACGGTTTGATATTCGGACCTTTAATCAGCTCAACGGCTACGGGGATTTCTTGTGGTGGCTGAAGTAAAGGTCTTATATCTGGCAGATATTCCGGCTCACTAAAGCTGGGATAGTCCATGTCCAGATCACGAGGATCGGTGATCACACCCTTCAGTGCACTGGCAGTGGCGGTTTCAGGGCTGCATAAATAGACTTGGTCATCGGCTGTGCCGGATCGACCAGGGAAATTACGTGGCACAGTACGTAGGCTGATACGGCCAGTGGCCGGAGCCTGCCCCATACCAATACAACCGCCACAACCTGTTTGGTGCAAGCGCGCGCCCACTTCAAGTAGCTTTGTGAGATCGCCACTCCGGCTAAGCTCCTCTAGCAATTGGCGCGAGGTTGGGTTGATATCAAAAGAGACATCGTCGGCTAATCGACGACCTGCGACGATACGCGCTGGTATGGCGAAATCCCTCAGCCCAGGGTTAGCAGAAGAGCCTATATAGCTCTGGTAAATAGGGCGACCAGCCACTTCACGTACGGTTACCACTTTGTCTGGACTGGATGGGCAGGCGATCAGCGGCTCAAGATCAGATAAATTAATGGTGTCCTCTTCGTCATAGCTCGCACCCTCGTCGGCTTTCATTTCTACATAATCGCTTTCCCGATGCTGTTGTTTGAGGAAGGCCTTCACAGCGTGATCGGCAGGAAAGACACTGGCCGTGGTACCCATCTCCTGCCCCATATTGGCGATTACATGGCGGTCCATAGCAGTAAGATTGGTGAGACCTGGGCCGTGGTACTCGACAATCTTATTCACACACCCCTTGACCGTTTGCCTACGCAACATTTCCAGGATGATGTCCTTGGCACTGACCCAGGGAGGCAGTTCACCCTCAAGCCTTACGCCGAGCACCTTCGGCATTTTCAGCGCGAAGGGAACGCCAGCTATAGCCATGGCCACCTGAAGACCACCAGCACCAATGGCCAGCATACCCATAGAGCCGGCTGCACAGGTATGGCTATCGGCGCCAAGTAACGTCTTTCCGGGAACATCAAAGCAAGCCATATGTACCGGGTGGCTTACACCGTTTCCAGGACGTGAAAACCAAAGTCCAAACTTGCGACAGGCGCTTTGCAGGAACAAGTGATCATCCGCATTTTTGAAGTCCGTCTGTAGAAGGTTGTGGTCTACATACTGGGCGGAAAGCTCAGTTTTGATTTGTGATAAACCAAGCGCCTCTAGCTCTAACATCACCAGAGTGCCGGTACCATCCTGAGCCAGCGTCTGGTCAATCTTTATCTCTATTGGGCTACCGGGTTCCAATGAACCACTCACGAGATGACTCTTAATCAGTTTCTGTGCGAGGTTCATAGCCATAGTGGGTACCCTTGAGCAAATTTCCTTAATCTGAGAAGCTCCACTTTCGGCGCCTCTTGAACCTGATTCATTGTAGTCCGGGTCAAGATAGTTACTATGTGTGTCTAAGTGCCCTTCTGTATTGGCATGATTAATTAAGCGCCGGGCCGACAACCTAAGATCCTAGACAATTCGAAAACACGCTAGCCTCAATATGCCATTAAAAATGGCCTTCTCTTTTTCCTTTTGACAAACCAGTGATCAAACCCAAAAAAACTCACGCCCAGTGCTTATGCGAATTTTCTTTAAAATTAACTTATTCATTTTATGAATACGGCCGTACTGCTCAATATGTATTTTTTAATACCAGAAACTTATTTTTACATCCATTAATCACCGCTCACATTTAAGGCATTAACCATTGAGCCTAGTGCTATCTTTCTACAATTGCACTCAATGAATGAATCCAGGGAGAGTTAACAGTGGCGATCCGAATCCTATCTATTGATGGAGGGGGGATAAGAGGCATACTGCCCGGTGAAATATTGGTCTCTCTTGAACATAAGCTAAAAGTGCAATCAGGCAACCCCGACGCCAGAATAGGAGATTTTTTTGACCTCATTGCAGGAACAAGCACTGGCGCCGTATTAGGCGCGGCCTATATCTTCCCTAATGAAGAGGGAAGGCCAAAATTTTCAGCCCAGGAAACCGTTAATATTTATTTAAAAGAAGGAGACAAGGTATTTAATGGTGGAATCTGGCCTTATCTGGATAAGCTGAGACTACTCAAGGAAGAAAAATACTCTACACATGAACTAGAAAAGATTTTGAAGAAATATTTTGGAAAAACAAAGCTTAGTGAACTATTAAAACCCACCTGTTTTATTTCCTATGATATTAAAAAGCGAGAGCAAGTTATCTTTAGGCAACACTGCGCATTAGTGAGAAATGAAGACTTTCTAGTTAGAGATTTACTACGAGGCAGCACCGCCGCACCAACCTACTTTGAACCCGCACGTATTTACTCACTATCACCAATTAACAAAAAATATATACTGGTAGACGGTGGTATGGTTGCCAGTGACCCCGCTTTATGTGCTTACTCAGAAGCCATTAAGTTTAGCGGTGTGAGTGGGATCAAGGATATGATTATTGTGTCTCTTGGTACTGGTAAGCAGCTAACAAGTTACAAATACAAAGAAACGAAAAATTGGGGTATTTTCAACTGGGCAAGGCCAGCTATAGATATTGCATTAAGTGGCGGAGCTCAAATGACCCATTATTACCTGAAACAAATTTCATCAACCGTAGAAAACACAAAGTACTACCGAATTCAGCCAGATCTCCATGATGCGAATTCTGCATTAGATGATGCATCTCCTAAAAACTTGAAAAAACTGAAGAAGTCTGGTGAAAGAAATGCAAAGTACTATGATAAGTTATTAGATGACATTGCTCGGACACTGACAAACACACAAGATAACCATCAATATGTGCAAAGATACTGATACCTATCATTACCAAATTAGCTATATTAATAATTAATCATTCAAGCATCTCGTCAAACAGATACCACACATTAAACACTTTCTATAGAGTTTACCAAAAATCAAACCATATCTATTCTTGATCTTTCATACGGTATTTTTTAATTGAAATAATACCAGAAACAATCGGTAGCAGCACTGAGCTTGTTAAGCTCATATGATCCTTTGTTCAGGCCTCACATAAAACAATGTTTATTAACTTTTCTACTCGATCTCCGGTATTACTCTCTCCATACTCAATATGCCTTTCACAGCATAGAACCCTAAAGCCAGCTTCAATTAATTGAGTCCGAATATCGCTTTCATCAAAAAGCTGAAACCCAAACGATGTAAATGATAAATTCTGCATAAAGGACTTATCACCAAAAGCTAAGCAAAACTTTCCTTCAGGCACCAATACTCTGCGTATTTCAGACAAATGCGTTTTGATAGATTCCAAAAAGTAGATAGTGTGGACAGTAATCGCCTTCTCGAATTGACTGTCAGCAAACGGTAACCTCTCCGAGGTTCCAACTTTAAAGTCCATCTGTCCCGATTCAATGTGTTTAGAGTTGAGATTTTTCGCGCTCGAAACCATTTCACTAGACCAATCAATTCCGGTATAGCGAATGCTGGAACCCTTTCGAAGTACATCGACTGCAAATTTACCATTGCCAGGCCCAATCTCAAGAATATGGTCATGATCCACCACACGAAGTAATTCTAGTGCGGCCAGGTTCGTTGCTTTATTAGCCTTATTCATCTGCAGTGCAGTATCTGAAGCTAAGGCGCCAGATGGCTTCCTTAGTTGTTCGGCGACTAGTTGAGGATCTTTAGACATTGTATCTCCATTTAGTATTCATCATAAAATGTATATTAAAATCCAAAATATATTATTTATGACACTTACAAATTGACATTCATTCAGAGATTAAAAATAGTCCTCTCGAGGTGATTTTGCCTTAGTGTTTAGCCGCCACAAAGAATTTACTATCTTTTATTGCTTAGCTTATAAAGCTCAGCATTAAATTTATCTAAATACACCAAAAACAACCAAATACTTTTATAGACAGCCCTAGAGTGCAAAATAGATTACCCTAAGCAATTTCAATATATAACGTTTAGCGGGTTCATCAGGAAGTTTTAAATGTCGATTAAAATAAAGACTAAAGATATTACTCCTGCATACGCTATAGCGCAGCAAAAGTACGTACAGATACAATTATGTAGCTGTGGGTAGATAGTAGCTAAGGCTCATCCGGATTCTCAAAAACCAGCCCCTATCAATTAAACTACTAGATACCGGCATAATCCTTAAAGAGAATCTGGCATGCTAAATGGCGCTATGCTTGTCTGGTTTATTTTCGCGGCTATAAGTGTGGTCTTTGTCGTTTGGGATTCTATCACCAACGCGCCGACCAGCTGGGTACAGCGCATGGCGTGGATACTGGTTGTTGTATATACAGGTGTTGTTGGGCTGATTCTGTATTTACTGACTTGCCGGCGCCCCTTTCCCGGTGGTCACGATGCATTTACGCGCGCCACCTGGAAACAGAGTGTTAATAGTGAGATGCACTGCCTGGCCGGTGATGCCACCGGTATTGTTATTGCCGCATCCATTGTACCCTTCTTTGGACTCACCAATGGCTGGGATGCCACCATTGAGTATATTGCAGGCTTCATTTGCGGGCTGTTCATTTTTCAGGCGTTGATGATGCTGGGTATGTACCAGGGCAACTATTTGAAAGCGGTGCGCAAGACATTTTTTGCTGAAACGGTATCTATGAATATGGTAATGGGGGGAATGATTCCTACCATGGTGATACTGGCTACACTGTGGCCAGAATCGGAAGATCCCACCAATGCCACATTTTGGTTTCGAATGAGCCTTGCAAGCATTGTCGGTGGCTTTATCGCTTATCCCATCAACTACTGGCTGGTAAAAAACCACCTAAAACACGGATGCATGACCCTACCAGGACTGGATGGTCCTGCGCCCTGTCTAGGGTTTTGTTCTCCGGAAACTGATCCTGATATCAAGAATAGCCAGCCAATCCCCTCATCCACCCATGATTCACAACCCGAACATGAAGGGCATACCATGACAATGCAAACATTGCCTTTTACTGCATCCAGTTTTTGGGTAGTGGGAACTTTTCTGTTTCTCTTATTTGCGATACTAGTGACTAATCAGTTTGTGCCGTTGAAGTTTTGACTGTTTATTTAATAGTCAGTCTCGAAAAGATCAACAAGTAAGATTGAATTATCCTCTGATTCGAGGATTTATGGTAGGATTCGGTTCATTCATCAGTGTCCTCTGGAAGCTAAGAACCGTTCGCTTTAAGCAATAAGGCTCATTTCCTTGACCTGATTTTAAGTATAAATTGCCTTGTAAAGGCTTATCATTGTACTTAATTACGGCTCGCCTTAAATGCTATTTATAGCATTTCAAGCTTGCCCGTAGCAGCGAAATAAATTCTAAAACCTATGGGTTTTCCTCTGCTGATTAAAGGAATACAGCAAATCTATGAATAGCCGTTTACTTAACCTTGATGCACTGCGGGGGCTTGCAGCAATTCTTGTTGTTTGGCAACACAGTAGTGAAGTTTTTATTCGTAATTCCAGTATCGCCCAACATGGCACCGAGCTGGCTGAGTTTGTGAACCAACTAGATTTTGGCCGAATAGGAGTAATCTGTTTCTTTTTAATTTCGGGCTTTGTTATTCCTTTTAGCCTCTCTAGTACTCAAAGCTCTTTAAAGAACTTTGCCATTCGCCGTTTCTTCCGTCTGTATCCTGCCTACTGGACATCGCTATTTATGGCACTTGGCCTAACTTGGCTTATCAGCGACTGGATGTATCCTGCAGCTACTATTGCCGCAAACACAACCATGCTACAGGGGTTAATGGGGTTTGATAATGTGCAAGGGCTTTACTGGACCTTGACAGTTGAATTAATTTTTTACTGCTTATGTGCATTGATTTTTGCCAAACGGCAACTTGCTAACCCCCTGGTCCTACTACTCTTCTGTTGGGGGGATTATCCCTATTTATAGGTTGGCAATTATTAGAGCAATTACCCATTAAGCTGCCAGAGATGGCTCCCACCATTACTTATATTCCTTTCTGTCTCGCCGTTATGTTCTGCGGAACCTTGATCCGACATAGTTATGTGAGTAAGAAAAACTACTGGTATGCCATTCTCGCAGTAGCAGGCACCTTCTCTATTCCGCTGATGGTTTTGTTTCTTTATTTCCTAGGTAAACCGGTCACCGAAGACCCTTTGCGCTTTGCCCTACCGCATCTCATTGCTTTGGCTATTTTCTTTGTAGTTCTGCTAGTCCCCTTTAGGCCATGGCGCAGTCTGGTAGCATTGGGAACCATCAGTTATTCCGTTTATCTATTCCACCCCATTGTGATGCGTGGGCTGAATTGGACCATACAGCAGTCGTGGGCACAGTCATTTTCTGCTTATTCTGTAGAGGTCTATATGTTGGCCACAACTCTTGTGAGTATTGCCCTGGGAACTTTGGTGTACAAGCTGATTGAGAAGCCGGCTATCAATATGGGTCGCCACTTAAGCAGAAACACAGAAAATAAAGAAATGGCCATTGCCTAAAGGGGTTTTCCACTTATCTACAATGGGAAGCTAATGATTATTCATACATGCCTGATTTATCCAGGCATGTATGAATCGGAGCGGATAGCTTAAAAATCTCCAATGACCGCTCCGTTAATCTGATTGGTTACTGTGCCCACAGCAAGCTTGCTGCAATCGACCACATCATAATACCCACCAATACATCCAGTACTCGCCAGGTTTTTGGGTTCTTAAACAGCGGCTGCATCATACTGCCACCAACCGATAACAGCGCAAACCAAAGCACCGAGGCACTGCAAGCGCCAATCACAAAGAATAAAGTACCTTCTCCTGCGTACTGGGCACCGACCGAGCCAATCAGGACAACCGTATCCACATAAGCATGGGGGTTTAACAGGGTAAGCGCCACAGCGGTAATCAAGGCAGAGCGCCTGGATTTAACCCACTCTTTCTTATCCTCTAGCCCCTTATTGGTAAAAGCTGAACGAAACGCCATAGCACCATAGCCAATCAGGAAGGCCACGCCCAACCAGGTCAACCAGACCATCCAGTTTCCTTCTGCTTGGGCCAAGTGTGACACCAGGTAGACACCACTGGTGATCAGGACAATATCCATCAGAACACACAGCGCAGCGATACTGTAGTGGTACTGACGGCGAATACTCTGCGTCAATAGATAAGCATTCTGCGCGCCAATTGCCATGATCAAGCTGATAGTAGTGATAAAGCCCTTTGTCAGAGGGGCTAGCAGCAAACCCGAAATCACGTTGCCTCCTGTGGTCATTGGGGTCTGCCCGCGGTGTGCGGGTCGGAAAGTGGCGGGAGATTAAGAGGCGAGCTAGAATAAGTAAATTTAATTATATTGATACCTCATAAGAATATCTTATGTTAGATCTCAAACAGCTTCAGGCCTTTGCTTTCGTGGTAGAGGAGCAGAGTTTTGATAAGGCCGCCGCTTTGCTTCACGTCAGTCAATCTGCAGTATCCCAGCGAATCAAAGCGCTTGAGGGACAAGTCGGGCAGGCCCTGCTCATCCGATCAACACCACTACGCCCTACTGAAGCCGGTCTTAAGGTGCTGGGTTATTTCCAACAGATGCACCTTTTGCAACACGAGCTGCTAGCAGACATAGACCCGGAAGGCAGTAAAACCCGTTATAGCAACCAAAATAAGGTGCGTATCGCCCTTAACTCGGACAGTCTGGATACTTGGTTCCTTAAAGCCGTGACCCCCATCATTCGTTCCCACCACCTACTTGTTGACTTGAAAGTCGATGACCAGGAAGCCACCTTGGAGCTGCTCAAGAACGGAGAAGTCATTGGCTGTATTAGTTCGGTAACCAGTAACCTGCAGGGCTGCCAGTCCATTCTATTGGGACACATGGCTTACTACCCGGTATGCACTCCGGCTTTTAAGGAACACTACTTCTCGGACCCAGTCGATGTGGATGAATTTCGCTATGCCCCTGCAGTTGAATTCAACTATAAGGACCAGCTGCAAAGCCGATACTTAAAGCAGTTTTGGGGAATAGAGGCCGGCCAATACCCGTCTCACGAAATCCCCTCCTCTAAGGGATTCCTCAATTTTCTGACATTGGGCTTGGGCTGGGGAATGGCACCAGATATACAAGTGGAGGATTTGTTAAGACAAGAGAAACTGATCAAGCTGACTCCAGATCAGCATCTGAAAATCCCCTTGTACTGGCATGTTTGGAATTTGAAATCCAAGTTAATTAAAGAAATCACGCATACTTTGGCTGAGTATGCCCATAAAGTATTGCACCAGTAAGCAGCACTGGTGCAAATAAATACTTGTCCTTTGCTAGGCCTCATCTCACTACCTGTTTCAAAACACCGAAGTAGTTACTGGCCAGCTCAACATCATCGTAATAACCACGATCCTTTAGCAACTTATGCAACGCCCTGAGGTTATAAGTGGGCACTGCCATGAAGGCATGATGTTCACAATGGTAACTCAAACCTTCTGTGGGACTGACAAACAGAAGCCCTAAAATACCCCTAGGCACCGAACGCGTATTGTATTTTGGTTCCAAGTGGTAAAGATCTTTGACCCCTGCGTGTTCGGCGATCTGACGCATCCGAATAATAGCCATATACACGGTAAGATAAGCCACAATCCACAATAGATATAACTGCGGGACACCAAAAGCCCACAGTATGGCAAACATTACACTATTAACGAATAAACCTCGGGTTAACTGAAAATTCACTCGCTTTTTACGGCTTAGTAAGTCTCGCCCACTCAAAAATAAATATAAATTCGCTTTTAAACCAGTTAACCCCAAAAAATCTCTGGAAAACTTCCTAACCAAACTCTTTTTACTGACAGGATAATCCTTATAGTTTTGCAGGTCTGGATCTTGATCTGTACCGGCTTTACGGTGATGCATCATATGACTTTTTATATAGGTTTCTCCATCCATTAACAAAAACGGTGAAGACAACCACTTACAAACAAACTTGTTATAGGCTCGAGTTGCGAAAAGTGTTTTATGACCAGTTTCGTGCATAATGGCTGCCAGGGCCTGCTGCCGCCCAGCAAGTAAAAATACTGCAACAATATAAGTTGCCCAGTGTGGCAATAACGCTGCTATGGTAAAAATTCCCACTATACAGAGCCAAGTACTGACCACTATCCACCAGGCCTTGGCATCACTGCGCTGTAGGAGCGGCTTAACCTCTTCTTTACTAAGGGGGATATTCATTGCAAGTCACCATTTTGTGATTATGTGTCAACGCCTAACTTCTGCAATTGTTCCAACCAAATATTGCGACCTGTACGGTCATACTTACGTACAATACTTTTAAGTTCCTGGTATTTATTTTGTGGCCTGATTACTTTTGGTAGTAAAGGGTCAGTCGCTAAACGATGGATAGCCTCGCCACCCAAGCGGCATGTTTCAGATAACGAAGCTTTGGCAGGCTTTGATGCCAGGTTTGTAAGACTGCTCTCAAGAGCATCTATCAAGGCATCATACTCTCGATCTAAACGTTCAATATCCCACAAATCGTCTCCCCATTGATTAACCAGTGTGTCCGATACATCCTGCAAGACAAAGCAGTGCGCATTGGTTTCGAGACCTAGTGTAATCAGCATGTCGGTTAATTTTGCATGACTCAGTGTGAGATTATTGGGTCGCACCAGCAGGTGATCCAGACCTTCGGCAAATCCATACCACTCAAGTACCATTAATGATTTCTTACGAACTGCACGTGCTGCTCTTTTAGGTAGGTGGCAGGCTATCCACCTAAAATCCCAGTTATCGTATAGAAAGGTATTGTTTTTCCAACGGTTTATAAAAGCACGTTTGGACAGTGCTTTTTCTGTCAAACTGTAGATACCACGCCGATTTTGAGTAATCAGGCCGGTGCCCACCAATCTATTAAGTGTCACCCGTAAATTATTTGTGGAAACATCAAATGCATCAGATATGAAACCCAGCTGGCTGGTTGCCAGTTCATGTCGCTTATTAACCCCCATCAAATCCAATAGAATATTTTTGGGGGTAGGCTCATAGGTAAACTGATACATAGTGAATATTACGTCATTAGTCTTGAGATACCTTTTGTGTAATATTACAGAACCAGACCCAACACACAACACTTTGTAATTTTGATTTTAGAAAAAGTCATTTAAATCAACATAAACATTACCTGGAGATTACTACAGGTATTCAGATCGCACTCTCACTTATTGCCACCTAATAGCATTGCGATTAATAAAACACCCTAAACATACCCATAGGATGACACATTCCCCCACACCCTACTTAGATAAACACTATACAAATCGCTTACCACTACTGAACACCTTTAATTGTTGATCTAATGTACACAAAAAGAGGCCACCCATATAAACGACCAACCAAATAAAATATATTAACCAATAAATTAGCACCTCCAAAAATGGCAAGATTAAAATTAACCTACCGAAGATCTGGAGCAACTTTCATTGAAAACCTGCTGGAACTTTTACTGAGCGATCGCTATTAGTCCATATTTGTTTTAATCGCAGCTACAACTCACCTTGAGATTCCGGACCAATAGCCTCAAGAGAAATCCGGGCTACTTAAAGTAAGTTTACTCTAGGGCACCATTCAATAAATATCATGCTGTTTCACTTTCCACTATTACAAAAATCAAGCATCAAGATTAAAAAACGAAAAATAAATAAATTTTTCACTAATTAATTTGCCTTCTCAACAGTCCATAAAGCATCAATCATATTGCAATAAAATACATGTCACGCTTCACAGAATAACGTAAATGCCTCTCTATAATTCGCTCGATTTTATAAAAGTACAACGTGTAAAGTGGGTCTGATATGAATGATTCCTTCAAACTAATAACAGCTATCTGTTTATCCGCCCTCCTGGCTGCCTGTTCAGGTGGCGGGGGTGGTTCCGACAATGACAATAAAGGCATTCCTGAGGTTAGTGATGATGGAGGGATGAACCAAAATCCCAATCCTGATCCCAACCCTGATCCCGATCCCGACCCCGATCCCGATCCCGACCCCGATCCCGATCCCGATCCCGATCCCGATCCCGATCCCGATCCCGATCCCGATCCCGATCCCGGTGAAGATGGTTCCTTTGAACTCTCTTTGGAACAAAAACGTATCATGTTAGACACTCACAATGAGTACCGGGAGAGATGCGCGAAGGGTGAATCTGGAGAAGGTAACGGCCCAGAATCTGCCGGTAATATGCAGACCCTTTTTTGGGACGATGCTTTGGCAAAAATGGCCAAAGAAAGAGCATCAGCCTGCTATTTTGGTCACTTAAATGAGGCAACCGGTATTAGAGAGGCATTTGAAAAAGTTAAAGGTGAAGTATCTTTTGTATTGCCCGCTGGTAGTATTGAAATCGGAGAAAATGTTTCAATTAATATTTTTAATCCACCGGCATCGCAGTATGCTGCCGAGACCTGGGCCGGCTCAGTTAAATCTTGGTATGATGAAAGCTATGGGTATGACTGGGATAATGAATTCTGCCATGCAGAAACATGTGGCCATTGGGCCCAGGTATGCCATGGAGAAACCCGTTATGTTGGCTGTGCTGTAGCGGAATGCGATAGCATTATTGGTTCTAGTAACCCTGCCTATAACGATGGCGCACATGTGGTGGTATGTAATTACTTCCCCTCATTAGATAAGAGCCGACGTATTCCTTTCACCAACGGCTGGGGATATGAAACCTGTAGAACGTGCCAAAACTACGACCTTCCCTACTGTGTTGATAACATGTGTACTGGAGGGATAGCCAAAGATTGGAATGCCTCAGAAAAAAGAAACAAGAATGTAGATCAGTGTACCGATGGCTTGGGCAGAGATATAGTACCTTGTAGCTTTTACGATAATGAGGGTGTCCCACCGCAGGTAACAGGGTTCAAATATAAATACTCTGAAGGAAAAGTAATATTAACATGGAATGAAGCCATTAAAAATGGTGGCACACATCACTATAAGATATTCCGCGATGAGGAGTTTGTAGGTAAAACCCGTCACTTGACCTACAGTGACTCTGATTTAGGTCAGGAAAAAAACTATAGATATAAAATAATTGCTGTGGATCATGCTGATCAAAGAAGTCAGCCAGCATTTCTGGATATAGTTATTGATTAAGTTTACAAGTTACTAATATGGCATTTGATGCCTCAAGGGACTAAGAAGGTTATTAGGGTCTACCTACTTCAACTATCGTAGATAGAATAATGAGTGTAGGCAGGCCCTAGTAAGAGTCTCAAGAGTTTTTCTTCGTAATAAAAATTGCAGCCAATATAAATTGGCTCAATGCGTACCTTGATGATCCGATTTATTAACTCACCGATCTCTAACCGCTAATAACTATTTTATCTGTCATAGAGGACCATAATTTTAGCTTTTCCATAGTCAGAACTCCTTATAGCGGCTCTAAAGGATCTCTGAAGAATACGGTAGATTTTCCTTACCCGATGGGTAAAAGGGAGCTATATGGGCTTCCAGCCTATGCCATGGGAGGAGGCCATCCATTTGAGAAAGGAATTTTCCCAGCGGGTTTTAGGACGCTTCAAACGGTATCCTGCTTCGGCAAAGGTGACTTGATGCATGATCTATCATAGCCTTGACTGATAACCGAATTCTATTAGATTTGATCCGAATTATTGAGGCCCCTTAGATAAGTAGGTAGCCTCCATGATAACTACCTCAATGTAGTTATCATGGCAGGGGTTTAGTGCCTACTAACACTTTAAGATAAGAGGATAAATAAACTAAAGCACGTCATCTAAGTGCTGTAAGAAGGGTACTATTGTTTGATTCCTCACATCCTGACTCATATCTCGACCGATACTCGTATGATCCAAATTTACCCATCTCTGTGAATACCACCCTAGGTCAGTATCTTGAGCGGTATAAGCAAAAGAGTGAACCCCAGATAATTCAATGACCTCAGCCCCACCAGTCAACTGCCTAAGATATAAATTATCTTTGTAAGGAAATTGTGTATTGAGATCAGTGTAATAGCTTAAGTAACTAGAATTCATGGGGTTACGATGGAATGAAGAAGTTACTCCCAACTCATTTTGGGTCCATTTACAAACACCATCAAAACTGTGTACAACAGTTCGTATATTACGAAAATCGGGATCAGCTCGCATAGCTTTCGCCAATCTCATAACGAGACAACCACCACGAGAAGAACCCGCCAAGTAAATAGTCTCTAGATTGGAGGCATAAGCCTTTGACTTAAGCCAACTGAGGTATGCCTTTTCTATACGAGACTTCTCATTACCATTAATCATCTGGTTAAATTGCGTATCAAAAGCAATCGCCAAGAAGGTCTCATCTGTTGGAAAATGCTCTGAATCTACCAACTGTCGAGCAAGTGAACGTCCATCTATACTGCGAGAGCAAGATCTCTTTAGTACTCCACAGTCTTTTTTATAGCCAGACCTCTGGCCTGTCACAGAACTTTCTGCACCATTTCCTGGTGGCTGTTGTCCTGCAGCAATAAATACTAAGTTTTTTACTTTATCGCGTGCTGGGTTTTGCACTCTAGCAATCTGAGTATGAAGTTGACGGCTATTACTAACACCCTCTATCGCCCAGGCTCGATACTCAGATGGAGTGTCTTGTTTAAGGCACAAAAACTCCTGGCAATACCGAACCCGCTCCAAACTCACCGAAAAATCTGACTTTGGCTCGAAAGCTTGAGCCTGGGCAGAATTAAAAGCAATCGACAGCCAAAATAAATTTTTTATTATTTGAAATTTCATTATTCACCAATAGTGTACTTTAACGATCTAATGAACCATGAGTGTCCAAACCGCATATAGCCCTAATTACTGCCTTTAGCAATGAAGTAGACCGCATTCTACTCCAAGCGAAAGAGCCATCCATGGCTCTCACTGAGGCAGTTACTACTCAACGGTTTCTGGATTATTTATATTCTCGGCATCAGATTTAGAAACATCAATATGCCGGAAAACTATTCTATCTACCTTAAATTTCTGTGAACGGCCTGACATCACCAGTTTATACGATTCTCCTGCTTTTAGCTTATAAACGGCGACACGTTTATTATTATGACCACCAGGATCAAATTTATTGCCAGATTCCCAGATGAATTTATTATGTTCTCCACCAAAGAACTTTGTATCTTTTTTTAATAGTTCCAGAGGAGCATCTTTACCATGACTATTCCCAGCATTAGGTCCCGCCTCATAATTTCCTTCAAGTCGAAAGTAAGCGTCATTTGCTAGGTCTGTACGAAACTCACCCTCATACACTAAGTTTTCTTTCGCAGCGTGCAGGTGCAAATAGTACAAACCACTTCTTGTTATATTGAAAGTGTACTCCAAGGGAGATTTAGGTGGGCCGTTTAGTGGCGTATTACCATTAAACTCAAGATAACTGCTCCCTGTATGGCCGCCAATATCATTTTTCTTGACCCATTCACCTAGATTTGAGTAGGTATTTTCAGCCTCCATAATTACCAGGCCGTTTTGTTCCGTGTAGTCACCTTCAGGTTGATCTGGGTTTAACTTATCAAAATTCCACCTCGGGCCAATATGGCCACACCCTTCTTTACCTATATCCACACGACCTGGACAGTAATCCTCATCACCGGCATCATTTGCCGGGCCGTTGCCGCACTGAATATCATTGTATTTGGGACGGCCAGCCGATCCTGGGCCCGGGCCAATTAGGTCACAAGCTTCTTTAACCGTTATTGTTCCATGGTCGGTCGAAACCATAATATCGGCAATATTGTGGTCAAAAGTTGACTCACAAAAACATTGATCCCCAATAGAATAACTATCCATCCAATTAGTTTGAGGTTCGAGTAAAACATCATTAGGGTTAATTGGTAGAACTTTTACAATATCTGGGTGAACATTGCTATTTATACCTTCCGCTTTGATGACTACTGCCCAGTCCTGATTAGCTTCTGTTGGGGCAGTGCCAATACTATGAGTACCTATTCCGTCAAGTTGATTACCCGTTGTCAACTGGCCGCTTCTTGGATTGAACCAGTAAACCTTATAGGTATCCTCATTTGGAATCTCTATATTCGTTGTGCCACCTTCACGCAAGTAAACTAGATAAACATTACCGCTATCTGAAAGCACCCAATCGTTATTGGTTGAAGTTACTTCATTATCCACATTCAAACTGTGTAGATTAACTTCAAGTTGATTTTGCAAAATATCGTTAAAGAATTTAACAAAGTGACCAGTTTGCTCCCAATGGTTGTCAAACTCCCTTAAGTTCTCTACCGCTAAGTCATACGCGTGGCCGGAATTAGGATTTTTTAAATACCACTCAAATCCTGCACCACCTCCCATAACACTGCCCCACATCCAGTTGACCCTCTGAACTTGGGTAACCTCAGAATGGGGCACAGGCGCTTGCCCGCCGGAAGCTTCAGTGAAAGTAACATACCAAAGATGGTTATTATTCTGGGATTCAGTCAGCCACTTTCTACTCATCTGATAAGGGGCATTGCGATGGTTCGCATCGCTAGGAATATTATCAATTTGAATACTCGGTCCATCAAAATGACTATTTCCCAACAATGGCCGATAGTGCTGATCCCATTGACCACCATACGTATGGAGCAGGGTGGGATGATCGTAGGGGTCTACATCCTTTAAATATTTAGCGATTGCCTTGTGTTGCTCTTGGCTAAGAGTGCTCTCCTCACCCATATTCCATTGTAGCGCCGGGTGATGTCCAAAGCGGGAAATCATCTCCCGGTAATATAGTTTACGTTCAAGCCCTAAATTACCGTTATTCAGAACTTTATTATTCTCTGTTTCCTGGGTCATAAAGTGAATCAGCATGCCTTTACTGGTCATGTGATCCATTGCGACTTCCCACTGGTCTAATTTGCTGACATCAAAAGCCCGATGGTTACCATCATATACCGTCCAAGGATGGGCATCGCAACCATCACCACTCTCGGTGTTTGCCATGATATAAATTGCGTTGACATTTTTTTCAGCTATATAGTTCACTAAACCAATAAGGCTTTTTCCTTTACCATCTTTCCAGGTAGGGTCTCCATTATTCCAATCACCAAGGTGGGGCTCAAAACTGTGTAATATGCCTTTGCAGGAATTTACGTTATAGTGTTTTTCTGTATTATCAAAGCCTGAATAACCAAAAATATTTTCAGGGCTATCCATTCCACCTTCTATATATACCGACTTATCCCCCAGATGCTGCAAGTAGCGGGTTCCTTTTTTATGTACCAGTAATCCCTTGCTCCTCATATCAAGCTCAGGTGCTGTGGATTGTAATACTGGGAAATAACCACTTTCACCATCAAATGAAATAGCATTACCTGCATTTGTATCTAGATCAACCGCAACCTGGCTTCCTTGTCTCATAGATATATCGAAGAACCATTTACCTGAAGTTGGCGGTGAAAAGTAGGCACGCCACTTAGTTCCTTCAGTTGCACCTGTATTTGCTGAATTGCCATCAGCAGCGAAATGTCCAGGCACTGTGTAAGACAAGTCACCTTGTGTAAATATCACGTTATATCGATAATCGGTAAACGTAGCATCATCATTTTCTGATGCATACAAATCATCACAAGTGATCGTTATACGGTGCCACTTTTCCAGCGTACCGGAAACAGTACAATGTTCACTATGGCCGATATCATCCGGGTCAACTGGACCCGGAGGATCTGTTGGATCTGGGTCTGGATCTGTCGGATCGGTTCCATCATTCTGCTTTACAGTAAATGTAATTGAGGCACTGGTTCCGGCAGTGCCTGCCCCATCATCCAGAGAATAAGGTGTTGCGGTAAGGGTGTAAGTTCCAACTGCGGGGGTCCAATGATTAAAATCACCCTGATCATCACCAAATAGAGCATAGGGCGAGACATTTTCAGTCATATTGTGCGTCTGAGCCCCTGCCAACTCAAATATTACACTCTCTGCCTGATCACTATTTGCCCTAATATTTAACTGGCTTCCAACCTGGCTTAGATATATCTCTGCACCATCGGTAAGTGAAAAAATATCCGAGTTGCCCTGTGAATTGACCAGAGTGAAAGACGATATTGCTAATCCATTCCCAGGGTCCGTTATATCAGAACCTGTCGAAGGAGGCGGGCTCTCATTATCAGATTCCCCAGATGACGAGTCGCCACCACAACCAGCCAATGTGGCGGTAATCAGAAGTGCCAAAGGCAAGCTACTGTTATTCATTTCCAGTTTTCTCTACTTTAGAAGTAAACAATTATTTACTAATTACAGGATTTAATGGGCATATAGAAATTGGCTACAGCATGCAGCACTGGCCAGATACTAAATCGCTCAGATACATACCTACCGTGAATTCAGTCACATGCAATCAGGACTAGTTCCACAGCTTATAGATTGGCGAAAAAAACTATTTTTTTTCATTTTTCTCAAACAAGAAGGTTTTGATCCACCTTCACTTTAATAGCATTAGAATTACCCTTATCAAATCCTTAAGCTAACCAACAAACCGACAAAAAAGATTCCGAATAGAACCAAAAGAACCATTGGCTCCAACAAAATAAAATAGTGAGAAAAAGATGAACAATGCTAAGAAATTATTCGACGGAGCGGGAAACCTGGACGATACTATACCTCACTCAAAATATACACCTACGAGAAAATTATCTGTTACGATAGAAGAGATTACTTAACCCGATATTTTATAGCTTCAGATCATATTAAAAGCTTTCGTGCGATATTACGATAGCGCTTTTATTTTAAATCCTGATATATATTAAACCATTTTTAATTTATATCTCCGCGGACTAGACAAATTGGAACACCAACTGCTCCGCAAGGATTAGCTAAAACTGGAAGCGTTACCGCCAGCGTAGTAAAAATTATACCTTGTAAGTACTGGAGGAATTTAATCTCACCAAACCCAAATCGCCAGTCAAAAAAACTGGTTCAAAATCACACTTTAAGTGTTAAACTCATACTATAATGGCGTTGCTTTATACATTAACTTAAGAAATTCACTAAAATAATTTATTTGTCATTTGGCGACCAATTTCATAGATTATTAGCAGTACAAAAAAAAATCAGTATGACTACCAATAACCAGGAACTTTATGCTTCTGAGCCAACAGGCTTGGCAACTTCCACTTATCGTCACGTACTATACTGGCAACACCTGGGGTTTCCAAAAGATAAGTTAAAGAATATATATGGTGATCATTACTCTCAGTTTCAAAACCTACAACATCGTGTACCAGTAAGGCTGACTGGACAAGCACTTCAAGAGGTATCCGACTACTTCAGTGATAACACCATAGCGTTTCGTACTGGTCTAGATGTGTCAATTTCCAGCATTCAAGCATTTGCTCATGTCCTAATGGCTTGCCCTACTGTCAGACATCTTATTAGCCTCGGTACGCAATTCCAACAACTGGGCACGCAAGGCTATCAAGGGTTATTCAGTGAGGGGAATGAACGCTCCAGCTTTGATATTTTAATTCCTAGCTTTTCGCCTCTCACTACACAACAAGTTGAATTGAATATTGGAGTCATCTTTAAGCTAATTTCAGATATTGTTGTCGATTATGAAAGCTGCCATCCGGTTATTCACTTTGCTCATCATAATTCCGAATTAATGAATAATGCATCCTCCTTAATTAATATTCCCATTGAGTTTGGACATCAAAAAAATTGCATTAGCTTTGATAACTCCATTCTTGATAAACAACTATGTAGCCCAGGAAAATCCTCCCTTGACTTTAATAAGCTAACTGCAAAGAAGCAGCTCCAGAAGATGAAGTCAGATGAATCATTACCCAATCGATGTAAAGATATTATCAAAGATTATTTATCAGAGGGTGCAGCCAACCTGGATTTCTTGGCAGACATACTGCAAATTAATAAGCGTTCCTTACAGATTCGCCTAAATGCACAAAATACATCTTTTAGACGTTTATTGGATTTAGCCCGGAGAGAAAAACTGAATTCACTGGACATCCAGTCCATGGACAAGTTACAAGTCGCAAAAGAATTAGGGTTCTCAACAATTATAGCGTACGAAGAATCCTACAAACGCTGGAAAAATATTTGATTAATCCCATCAAATAAAAAATAAATAAAAGAGAAAATCAACACACTACCAACCAAGATAATCTTACTTAAACTCTAACTATTAATTCTACAGCCCACGAAAATACTGCCAGCGAGCATATAGATGTCATTCGATCTATATTGCTCGCCCCCAGAAATTCAATCATCTACTCTCCGACAACTCCTATAGAACTTTTCAGATCATGTTTTTTTCAACTGAAATTTTAAGAGTGAGCCTGGGACTAATCTTCTATTTTTAAAACTCTGGAGAACGTCAGCATCTTCATAAGTCGAATCAAACACAATTAAGCCACCTAGAAGCAATGAAAATCAGGAATTTTTAAACCACTAATGATTGCCATCAATAAAGCAAATCAATCACCCCAAAATCTAAAGGCTCACATTTAACAAAATTAGTGGCGATGTATCTCCCCCACTAAACACCGATCTATATCTCCTGGAGCACTTTCTAATTGCTTCAATTGCTTTTGGCTCTCCAGCAGAAGATTATTGTTAGCCTGATATTTAGACTTAAAACCCATAAGCCGCTGGTAAGCAGCACGATAAATATTCTTCGCTTCAGCACTCATCAGAAAATCTGTAATCGTGCTACTAAACAACAAGCGATGATTGTAAAACGCCCCTTCAAGCTGAGCCCTCTGAAGTAAACTAGATGGCTCTGAAGAAATATTTCTAGCTCGATAATTTGCAGGAATATCTATTTTACAAATATTTTCCACATGCGGTTTCGACTCAAATTTATATCTACAATCAGACTTAAAACTCTGCTTCAGCCTTTCTATATTCTTCCCAAAATCCGGATCTGATTGGCCATAAATAACTCTAGAGACCTCAAGAAAAATCATCATACCTCCACACATCATACAGGGCTCCAGAGTGCTGTAGATCGAAGTATCATTCAGGTAATTAGTCTCTTTCCCCCTACATTTACTGCCGATACATTGTTGCATTAATCGCACTTCAGCATGCTGGGTTTTATCTCGACACAAACCAACTGCATTGCGCTGCACTCCTATAATTTTTTCCTGCGCATTGTCATACAGGACTGCTGCAATATTGTAGCCGCGCTTCTGTTTTTCTTTTGGCCCAACCCAATCAAGGTAAGCTACCGAGTAAGCAAGTAGCATGAGTATCTCGTCTTTCTCCTGCTGAACAGCTGAGCTGGGCGGCAACTCAGCCTGAGCACCCATGGCAATAATCCCAAAATATAACCAGCAAATAAAACGCAACATAAAATGTCCGAAGTATTCTAACGGTTTAAAGCCACTCCCTAGCTAAAGCAACCACAGTTTTTACCCGCGCCGGTAACGCCTTGTGGCGACGTGTAATTAGAAATAAAGTCTCAGTGATAGAGTTCGCCAAGCGATGAGGCTTAATTTGCGTAAAATTATGAAAGGCATTGACTGCATGAGCGGGTAATACCGTAAAACCCAAGCCCATACTGACCGGTTCCAAGATCAGGCCAATTTGGTTACAAAATCCCTTGAGTTTAAACATATCTACATGCTGGAATTCTGAGAAATTTGCCCCCAGTAACAAGCCCGCTTGATGAGCACCATCTGGGTGACCGATATAACCCAACTCTAGCAACACCCTCCAACTCAACTTCTTGACTGACGCAGGGGTCACAAGCAGTAATTCTTCACTGCCTACAGGCTGACTCGCTACTTCCGCCATTGTTGACGGATTAGTTACAAACCCAATGTCTGCCTTATAACCAAGTATGGATTCTTCCACAGCCTGATTTGGAGCAAAACGATAGTCTATGGTCAGTTTCGGGTATTCTCTTTGCAGGTCCAGTAATTTTGGATAGAGCTTTAGACCCACACTACCTGGGGATTGAATACTCACTTGTCCCTCATAAGCTGGATCTTCGCCAAGTCGTTGACCCAGTGTAGAGAGGGATTCGACGATATCTTGAGCCTCTAGGTATAGCTTTTCGCCTGCCTCGGTCAGGGTGAATTGTTTCCCCTGCCGATGGATCAGCGCCAACCCAAGGAAGTCTTCCAGGCGGCGTAAGTGTTGACTAACGCCAGATTGGGTCATATGCAGGTGCTGCGCCGTTTTGGTAAAGCCACCCTGCTCCACCAAAGTACAGAAACTACGCAGCCACACAGGATTAATCATTACAAAAGTTACTCAAAAAAATCACAAATCATAATTATACGTAATGATCTGGGCACAGTAACTTATGCGAAAGTAATTGTTGGAGAGTGACTAATGAAGAGTGTTTATCCGAGAAACTTTTCTCATATCGGTATTTCAGTGCCAGATTTGGAAGCTGCCGTTAAGTTCTACACAGAGGTCATGGGCTGGTACCTGATTATGCCACCAACGGAAATCAGTGAAGATCACAGCGCCATTGGTGAGATGTGTACCGATGTCTTTGGAGCCAAGTGGGGTAGTTTCCGCATCGCTCACCTTTCCACCGGCGATCGTATCGGTGTGGAGCTATTCCAGTTTCCCAACCAGGAAAACCCCAAGGATAATTTCGAATACTGGAAAACCGGCGTATTCCACTTCTGTGTTCAGGACCCGAACCTGGAAGAACTGGCAGAGAAAATTGTCGCAGCTGGTGGTAAAAAGCGTATGCCAAAACCCAGATATTACTATCCAGGAGAAAAGCCATATCGCATGATTTATATGGAAGATCCGTTTGGCAATATTCTGGAAATATACAGCCACAGTTACGAACTGATTTATAGTAGCGGTGCCTACAACTGATTCTACAGTGAACCGGCACCGGTACTTCCGGTGCCATAGTCAACAATTGGTTGATCGCTAGCAGTTTGTATTGCTAGTGCAAGACTTTATTGTCTGAGAGGAAATCGGCAATCACCTTGCCTAGAACCGAGTGTTGATCCTCGTCTAAATGAATACCATCCCGTTCACTGACTTTGACCCACCTATTTGCATCCAGAAATAAGGTACCCAGATCGTTAGAGACTTTTTCCAGCTCCTGCGGGAAACCTTCGCAGCGTTTTTTCGCACCAGCAAATTTATAGCCAATAATACCGCAAGGATTGTTGATCGTTAAGGGAGCAACAATTAGAACCTTAGGTACTGGCATACCCGGCTCGATAGGTGCACTGCGAATTACGGAGACTAGCTTAGCCACCCCCTGGGCAGACATACTGGCTTTATTATCGTGAGTATCCTGGAAATCATTGGTGCCCAACATTAGGATTACACAATGCAATGGGGAGTGCATTTCAATCACCTGTGCCAATCCCTCAACACCCCGCCGGCCCTCACGAAATGGATCGTCCCAAACGGTCTTGCGACCATTCAGACAATTTTCAATCACTCGTACATTATGCTTATTTTCGTTTAAGTGGAACTCCATAACTCCAGGCCAACGCTGGGCAAATGTCATGCGCTGTCGCGTATCCGGAATGATGCCCCAGGAAACACTATCGGAATAAACCAGAATATTATCCATCTTGCCGACCTCCTTCCTTATATTTGGGGAACTCACTTACAAAGAGATTCCCGAACTTTATGGACAAAGGGGCCAACTCCTAAGGAAATGTAAGCCCAAGCTAAATTTAAACTCTAGTATGGCACCACCAAATGCGCTATTCCCCGCAAAGTTAGACGTGAAATAATCAACGAACTGACACCACAAACAGCAATAGCTGCCGTTAACGGCAAAGGCGTGCCATCAAAAACCAGACTGGTTAAAACAATAGCCAATGCTCCGAGCAACATTTGTAAAGCGCCACCCAGGGCTGCGGCAGTACCAGCAATGGGGCCATGTTCTTCAAGAGATAACACCATGGAAGTGGGAATAACCAGCCCAAGGAATATATTACAGGTCAACAACATTGCCACCAGTAATAAAAATTGATCATTACCCCAAAACACAACCATACACATCACCAGAGAGCTGATGGCAAAACCAGCAGTAGCCCACTTCACCACCACCACTGAACCAAAACGGGCCCCCAGGTTTGCAGCAAACTGACTAGAGATAAAGAAGCCCAGCGCATTTAAGGCAAAAGCAAGGCTGAACTCCGTTGGTGTCAGCCCATAAAAATCGGTGTACAGGAAAGAGGCCGTGGCAAGGAAAGAAAAAAAGCTGGCGATACCCAAACCACCGATGCTAGTCAGACCCACATATACAGGGTCGCGCAGCAATGTCGAGAAAGCGCCAAGCATGGCATTTAAACGAAATGGTACACGGTGATGATGATGTAAGGTCTCCGGCAAGCTGGTTACTGCCAGCAATAAGCTGGCCAGGGTCAGCAAAGCAATCAGTAAAAATACACTGCGCCACCCAAAAGGGACTATCAAGGTACTGCCTATCAGCGGGGCGAGCATCGGCGATATAGAAATCACCAACATCACCGTAGTCATTAAGCGAGTGGCCTGGGTACCAGTGTAATAATCTCGAATCACAGCCCTGGGGATCGACATCACCGAAGCGGCACCAACGCCCTGTAAAAACCTTAGAGCGATCAGCGCCTCTATTGAGGGCGCCAGAGCACAACCGATAGAAGCCAAGGTAAAAAGAACCAATCCAAAATACAACGGTGGCTTTCTACCAAACATGTCCGAAGCGGGGCCATAAAATAGTTGGCATACCCCAAAAGCAACAAAGTAAGATATCAGGGTGTACTGAGCAGCCTCTATAGGGGCTCCCAAATCCTGGGCGATATCCGGTAGGGCCGGCAGATACATATCGATAGCAACAGGCCCAACACAGCTCAATAAGCCCAGAATGAGTGCCATCTTAATAAAATTCAACTTCATAGAATGTCCAATAAATCAGGCTCGGAAATACAAAAAAATCGAAATGTCGCTATCAAGAAATAACCTGATGCTTCCAGAGTAAATTCTCTTATTTCATTCAAGCTAGCGCTCTTACAGTACAGAATACCTGCCTAGGTATAAGAAATGCGAACACAAACGTATACAGCCTAAAAGTCGGCTCAACCTCGCAATCTTTTTACTCCCCAATTCCCACAGTTATTCAGTGGCAACTAAAAGCTCTATCGCCCAGAAGTACTGACCATTTCCTAAAAGCTTATACCGACTGGATAGTCGGACATTAAGATTAGCCAAGGCAAAATTTTGGATGGCGATGACGTAGGAGGATAGCGTTCAAGACGCTGGGGGTTAGGTAAAAATAGATGAAATTATGCATTCACTCCCCTACTGACCCTGTTGAACTGCCTTTTTAGCCCTCCTGCTGATGGGATAGAAATATGTTTGAGTCCTATATCTCACTAGCCAGACTGCAGTTTCCTATCGGTGGTTTTATCCGTTTACAGAGAAATCAGAAATTGTGGCACTAGAAAAACGCCGCAGGAATCACTCTGTACCCAGTTGGTCATTAGCGGCTGCAAAAGCCGAACGTTTGCCCCTGCGCTCTCGCCACCGCTTTGCCCCAAAAATTCCTTTGCGCACTCGGCCGGCACTCAACCGGCGGCAGCAAAAAACCCCTTTGTTTATTGCCCACACGCCCTGCTGGGTAATCACAATGTATCCAGAGGGCGAAACTGTAAATCGGTTACTGGGAACCCTGAAATCTCAGCGCCTTCGTGCCAGCCAAGTCGCTGGCGTTGAAGGGCGCAGTGGTATACCCAAGCTTGAGGATGATGAGGTTCTCTGTAACGCCATCACACGTTGGCGTCACTTATGTGAGCTGAAAAGTTCTGAGATCGGTTGTTATCTGGCTCACCTTCGCGCTATTCGTCAGGCTTACCAGGCCGGTCTACACAGGGTATGTATCCTTGAGGATGACGTTCAGGTGGAAGGTGACTTTGCCAGAGTATTGGCGGAGCTGGAGCGATTGCCCCCAGAAGTGGAAATGATCCGTTTGATGGGGCTGAAAGTACGCAAACGCAAGATCATCCGATCCCTCAATGATGGTGTGCACAAGCTAGTTCGCCCAGAGCGGGGTTGGTGCGGGGCCCAGGGTTATTTGATCAATCGCTGTGGAATGGAAAAGGTTCTGAGGTATGCCAGGCGGATTTTCGAGCCTATCGATAAGGTCTTTGATCACTTTTGGCAGTTTGATCTGAAACTTTATGGTATCGAGCCCCATCTACTATGGGAAGCCGAACACATTTCCAGTATCGAAAAATCTAACGTCCACAAGGCCAAGGTGGCCCGTTGGCTGTATTGGCTACACCCTTTTGGCAAGCTGTGGCGCAGTATTGAAAGACATAGCTACCTATATCGTTTTAAAGGCGATTTTTACCCAGCAGAGAAACCAAAGAAACGCCCAGGGCGCACTGCCCGAATGAAACTCTAATTCAAGAGATAACCAGGGCGCCTCTGAATAATTCTGTGATGACTCTGGGTTTCAGAGCCGTTCTCTATCAAAAAGTGGCTTTGCACAAATATCTAAGACCTTTCAAGAGAGCACATCGCATAGTGTGAACACTCCACAAGGCCCGCATAGATCTTATGGAATTATTCAGTGGCTCCCTAGATATCCCAATAGCGCTGCATTTTTAAAAACATGAAAGAGGCCGTCCAGGTAATCATGACCAACCCCGTTAAAGCCTCTAAGCCAGCAGTGAAGCGTAGATGCCCCAAAGGCTCAATATCGCCAAAGCCAAGGGAGGTATAAGTGGTAAATGAGAAATACGCACAATCAAGCAGGCTGCCGTTGAAATTACCTTCTAGTGTGCCGAAGTAAGGCGAATTCACCATAAAGTAATAGCCATAGGCAAAGAGCCAGATTTCCGCCACGTGAGCCAAAAGGGCACCAAACACCCCCAGCACTATGGCAAAGTTGTGCCGCACCGGTAGCCAGCGCCCCAGGTGCACCAAAGCATTGAGGACTTCATGATGAATCAGCACCACAATAGCAACAATGATGCTGTTCACCGCAAATGCAAAAGCCAATTCAGCGTCGATCATGGAAAAACTCGCGCACCAGCCTCCCGGCCTCTTCAGCCATCACACCAGACTCCACAGAAATTTTATGATTGAAGAAACCAGCTTCACCAAGCTTCAGCTGGCTTTCCACCACGCCGGCACGTGGCTCTTTGGCACCAAAAACCAAACGACCAACACGCGCATGCATCAAGGTTCCAAAACACATAGTGCAGGGCTCGATAGTGACGTAAAGCGTGGTATTTGGCAGGCGGTAGTTTTGCTCTGCCTCCGCCGCGTGACGTAATGCGACAATTTCCGCATGAGCACTGGGGTCACAGTTGCCAATAGGGCGATTACTGCCCTCGCCAATGATTTTACCTTCCCGCACCAATACGGCCCCAACCGGTACTTCTCCCCGCTCTGCGGCAAGCTCGGCTAATTCCAGGGCTCTGCGCATAAACGCATAGTCTTTAGGTGTCGCCATAACTCTTTCTTAGACCTCTACTACAGGGAGTACCAACGCATACACAAAGTATTTCGCTGTCATTTCTACTAGATTATTTTCTCTTGATGAAACGACGAACAATAAAATCCGCCTCGAGAACCAGGCTTTCCTGCTCTTCCAGCTCCGCGCGAGCCTCTCGATTGCCCTTCCAGGCAAAAGGCGTCATCGCGAGAAAATCCGCAATCGCTTCGTGCCCGCGCAATTCAAAAGGAAAACAGCAGCGTAAATCGACCTCGGGATACAGCCCCTCAATCAACTTTGGGGCTGGGTGTTTACGAGGTTCCCGGTAGAGGTGTCCCTTCAAACTCCACAAGTGATCCGGACCGGGAGAAACATCCAGCAAATGCCCCCCCTCCTTTATTACCCTAAGCATCTCAGTATCCGGTGCAGGCGCAAAAATACGTAAGAGGTGATCCACGCTATTTGAAGCCACTGGCAGGTTGGTATTGCTGGATACAACAAACTGAGCACCACTGTCGGCTTTAGCCGCCATACGGACGCCTGACTTGGAAATATCTACCCCGGCCAACGCATGGCCGTGCCATCCGGCAGACTCCAACTGGCGTAAATAGTAACCTTCGCCACAACCGATATCCAAAAGCCGGCGCCCAGACTGGTAGGGCAGCAGCGCGGTAATCGTGTCCACTAGTGGGAGATAATAGCCCGCCTTGAGAAAGCGGCGACGGGCATGCAGCATTTCTGTGGAATCTCCCGGGTCCTTGCGCCGCTTGCGATAGACGGGTAACAAATTAACGTAACCCTCCCGCGCGCGATCAAAACTGTGCCGGTTACTGCAGTGCCAGGTATCTTTACCCAGCGTCAATGGCGTTGCGCAGAGGGGACATTGCCAAATCATTCAACTTCCTGAACTTGTGTATTCTTCATCATTGAGGGAGGGGTGCGCTGTAAAATAAGATCCGCTGCCTTCTCCGCAATTGCGATCACCGGTGCATTGGTATTACCGCTGATCAGGGCCGGCATTATGGAGGCGTCCACAACCCTCAGTCCATCTACTCCATGTACTTTTAACTCCGCGTCGACTACTGCGAGATCATCATTGCCCATCTTACAAGTGCCCACCGGGTGATAAATTGTCTCGGCATGCTGACGAATATAGTGTTTGATGGAAGCCTTGCTGCTGAGCTTATGCTCCGGCAGCCAGAGGCGCTTCTGGTAGCGTTGTAAATCTTCCTGGTGGATGATGTCCCGAGCCATTTCGAATGACTCCAGCATCACCTGCATATCTTCAGGCTCGCTAAGATAATTGGGTTGGATACTCGGCAGGGCCTTGGGGTCCTCTGTATTGAGAGTTATTTCACCACGGCTTTTGGGACGCAATGCACATGCATGCAAGGTGTAACCATACCCCGACTGTTTATTGAAACCGTGTTCAAAGGATGGCACTGCCGTGAAGTGGAATTGTATGTCCGGGCGGCCGTTGGCCAAGGTTGAACTCGCGAATCCCCCCGCTTCGGCAACATTACTGGTCAATGGGCCCCGATTCAGGAAGAACCATTCAGGCGCACGCATCGCGTGCTTCACTCTCGCCCACAAGTCATTCGAAAAAGTGATTGGGTCTGAGGTCTCCACCACCTGAGAGATATCGAGGTGGTCCTGGAGGTTTTTACCCACCCCTGGCAGGTGGTTCTGCGGCAGAATATCAAACTTACGTAGTTCCTCTTGTGGGCCAATGCCTGAGAGCAATAGCAAATGCGGGGTCTGTATTGCGCCTGCGCAGAGTAATACCTCCTTATTGGCCAATATTTTTTTACCATTGAGCAATTCCACCCCCACAGCCCTATCACCTCTCAATATCAGCCGAGCGACTGGACTACGCGTGAGCACTCGTAAATTGGGGCGCTTTTTTATCGGATGTAAATAGGCTGCTGCAGCAGAGCACCGCCGACCTCTGCGCTGTGTTACCTGGTAAAAGCCCACTCCATTCTGCTGGCTGCCATTAAAATCACTGTTTGCCCGGTGTCCAGCAGACTGAGCTGCGCGCAGGAAAGCTTGCCCAGACTCAGTTTTCCACTTCAGATCACTTACCGTGAGCGGTCCATAGCCACTATGGTGCGCATCACTGCCACGCTCATTGCCCTCCGAGAGAAGAAAGTAAGGCAATAAACTACGCCATCCCCAGCCTGCATTACCTGCGGCTTCCCAGGCATCATAGTCTTCACTTTGACCACGGATATAAACCATCGCATTAATCGCGCTACTGCCACCGAGGGTACGGCCTCTCGGCCAGAACAATCGACGCTTGTTCAGGCTTTGCTGTGGTTCCGTGTAATGGTGGAGGTTATAGTCTGTGCCTGACATCAACATCCCGATACCCAGGGGCATGGATATCAATGGACTGCGATCCGGGGGTCCTGCCTCGAGCAGGCAAACACGATGCTGCTCATCAGCACTCAGCCGGTTGGCCAATACACAGCCGGCAGAGCCGGCACCTACGATCACATAATCAAACACCATTTGAGTGGACATGGGACCTCAGCACCTTTGCAGCTGGATTTTCCTCGACGGTACACTCAACCTCGTCAAAATTACAGAGATGAAGGAACGCAAAGATGAGGGATTGCGAATTTAGTGACAATAAAGTCCTACACAGCTGGCACAATAATGCCGGCGAGTGGGTGAAGGTGGTGGATCGGGGGGCAATACCCAGCCGCAGGCTGATCACCGACCAGGCAATTTTTGAGGCTGTCCTTGCGCATAATCCCTCCAGCGTGCTGGATATTGGCTGTGGTGAAGGATGGCTATCCCGCCGCCTGGCAGCAGAGGGTATGGATGTCTGGGGGATTGATGGCGTGGACGAGTTAATTAATGAAGCCAAGCGCCGAGGGCAAGAACGGCAACAATTCCGTACCGTTTGTTATGAAGAGCTAGATCCGCAGGCATTTGAGCGTAAATTTGATTTGATTGTATGCAACTTCTCTCTGATTGGGGAGGAAGCCACCAATGCCATTTTTCACAGGGCTTGCTCCCTGCTCAACCCACAAGGTTATCTACTCCTCCAAACTTTACATCCCCTACTCTCCTGTGGCGATGAAAAGTACCTGGATGGATGGCGACCGGGTTCCTGGCAAGGTGTAGAGGGTGATTTTCAGGAGGCAGCGCCCTGGTATTTCCGCACACTATCAAGCTGGACCCAATTATTCATCGAACATGGATTGATGCTCACCACCCTGCAAGAACCCCTCAACCCAACCACCGGAAAACCTGCCTCATTAATCCTGGCAGGACAAGTTTGCCCTTAACCCCTAAAGCAGTTACTGGCGCCAGTTTTTGAATGCCCGGATATCAGCGTAGTCGCTTTCAGCGACACTTTCGCGCTCAAGTCTACTGAAAACCCACAAGCTCCCCTCAAATACGGCGCTCAAAACAAGACCGTTTTTTCATCAACCATGGCGCACCAATATCAAAAAAATAATAAAAAAACATTGGCGCTCTCCTGATCACAGCTACGACTGCTTGGACAAAAATGGAAAAGGGTCCAATCCATGCGGCTTTCAGGGATGTTTCCGACAATTTGCGACTGTCCAGTAAGTGAAGTAGCAGAAGCCGCCTATTTTCTATGGGAAAACGCTTCTAGGTGGGTATCCCATAATAAATTCAACGACCGCTTGCGGCCTTCCGAAATGAGATGCAACACCTGGGGTAGATAGAATGGCACTCTGCAGTTTCAGAATCAGACCGGGCAAATCCTTACCCAAAACAGTTGGATTACTGCTTTTTCCCACCTGTTGTATCTGCTCTGCGGACGAACTTTTTATCCCCGATTCACAACAAGCCCTAAATATACAATCCGTGAACCTGTTTTTCTCCGACAGTGCCTTCGCCATGGACAATGCTGCACTATTCCAAGCCGCAGATTATCTTCGCAGTAATTCCATGAATAGTACACAACGACGCCTCAACTACCAGTGGCTACAAATGCATACCTACCCCAGTGAGTTTCGACCAACCACTGGCGGTAAGGCACTATTCAAAATTGTTAAGATTGGTTTAGATACCTACAAGCAGCGCAACAAGAGCACGGTGCAGAAAAGTCTTCTGCGTTACACCACCAATCGGGGCAAGATAGGCAACTCGGTAGATTATGGCATCAACCTTTCTGACGACAAATTCAAGATTTCTTTCGAGTACGAATTTTAGACCTGGCAGACGACTTGCCCTTGCCCTCCCCTAGTTTTGTTAGAATCTCCGCCAATCGATTTTGGCGGAGATAGCCGTGAGCAGCTCAAGTACCCCTTCTTCATTTACCGAACTTCCAATCGCCAGCGTCGGCCGGCGCTTGGCGGCCCTGATGTACGACCTGCTAATCCTGATGGGACTGATGATGGTATACGGCTTTATAGCCCTGCCAGTGGCCTCGGTATTTGGTGGGTTAAGCTGCCAGCCAGAAGCTATGGATTACAGCCCATGTGTCGGCGGACCAATTTATCAACTGGGCGCTCTAGCGGTGATCGCCGGCTACTTCTTCTGGTCCTGGCGGGTAGCCGGACAAACTGTGGGAATGCGCGCGTGGCGCTTGATCGTGGCGAATTCAGATGGCGTACAGCTTACTTGGCGCCAATGTATCCTGCGAGCCATTGTCGCCCCTCTCTCTATCGCCTGCCTGGGCCTCGGCTACTTTTCCGCCTGGGCCCGCTCCGACAAGGCTACTTGGCACGACTTGATTTCAGAGTCTCAAGTGCGCCTTTTACCCAAAAAGAAGAAAAAAGGGTAACTGCCAACAAATTAAGCTCAAGGGGCCCTATCGGGCCCGCTTGAGTAATAGCCAGCCCGCACCAAAACAAAGAAGAACCGGTAGCAGTACAGCCAGCAGTGGTGGAAAACCAAAAACCAGTGAAGAGGGGCCGAGTATCCCCTGCACAGTTTGGAAGATGATCCCCACCATAATCCCGGTAAAAACTCTCAACCCGGTGGTTACTTCACGCAGTGGGCCAAAGATGAAAGAAATTGCCACCATAACCAAACTGGCAATGGTCAGTGGTTGCAGTATTTTCTTCCAAAACTCCAGCCAGTAGCGCCCGGAATCTTCCCCCTTACGATCCAGGTAAGTACCGTAATCCCAGAGGTTGCGCGGAGAAAGGTCTGAGGGCAGCGGCACGATCAGGGCAAACAACTCCGGCGAGACCTCCGCTTTCCATACACTGGTTGGCAGGTCTTTACTCTGAGTGTCCTCCTGCAGGAACTGGGTGCTGCGGCTGTTCTTAAGCAGCCACTGCTCATTCTGAAACTGCCCCCGTTCAGAGAACTCCACCCATTGCAGCTCCCGGTTATCCGCAAAGTGGTAACGGGTTACGCCATAGAGTTCACCATCTGGCAGGGCAGCATTAAAGTGCACAAATTCGCCACTGTCTTTTAACCACATACCACTTTCGAGGCCACTCGCTTCGAGCTCACCCAGGGCGCGTGCTTTGTTGTTCTCGGCGATTACATTGGTCTTGGGAATCACAAACTCCGCCAGGGCCAAACCGATAAAAATCAACAGAATGATTGGTTTCATTACCGCCCAGGCAATACGGCCGATAGAGACACCAGCCGCACGCATAACGGTCAGTTCACTGGTGCCAGCCAGTGTTCCCAGCCCCACCATACATCCCACGAGGGCGGAAAAGCCCAACTGCTCGTAGATACGCCCTGGCAATCTCCACAGGACATATTGTAATGCCTGGCTAAAGCCGTAATCGCGCTTGAAGTCCCCTAGCTGGTCGACAATTGCAGAGATAATATCCAGGCCGAGAATAATCAGCAGCACCACGAAAACCGCTAGGGCAATGGTACGACCAATATACATATCCAGCTTATACATCGGCCGACTCCTTAACACCTTCCGGCAATAGTCTGGGTTTAGGACGCCAATTCCTCGCCGCCAGAAGCAATAACCCAATTAGTAGGAAGGGGGGGTGGACCAACCAGATCACCGCGGGGTTGGCAAACTTGCCATCCTCTACAGCCCCGCGAACCCCCTGCAGGATTAGCAGATAAATAAGATACAAAAGTATCGCGGGGAACATCTTGATAAAGCGTCCCTGGCGCGGATTAGTGCGCGATAGTGGTACTGCCAGCACCGCAACCACCAACACCAATACCGGCAAACTCAGCCTCCAGTAGAGGTAGGCCGTCTCCCTGGGGTTGTCACTGCCAATCAGCTGCGTAGTGGGGGCCGACTCAATTTGGTCGCGCCAACGACTGCGCAACCGTGGTGGTTCCATTAGTACCTCGTAGCTGGAAAACGACATCTGCCTGTATTCCCGCTGTCCCGGCACGCCCTCGTAACGATAGCCATCGCGCAGTACCAGGTAGCGCAGCCCTGTCTCGGGATCGATTTGCTGGACCCCTTCTTTGGCACGAATAACCACCTGATGGTTCGCTTCTGTTTCTGCTTCCGTGGCCCTCAACTCGGCAAGGAACACTCCCAGCATGGTGGACTTATCCTCACTCAGGGCCTCTGCGTAATACACTGCCTGGCCGCCACTGGTGGATATAAATTTCTTCGGTATCAGGTGATCAAACTCATTGCGGGATTTTTCCGCGTTGAGCATCAGATTGGAACGCTCGGCACCAGCGGGGGTGAGGTACAAACTCATTGATGCCACAAACAAAGCCACTGCCAGAGCCGGTGCCAGGGTGTAAAACAGCAAACGCCATTCGCTGAAACCGCAGGCGTGCAGCACTGTCATTTCGCTCTCTATATAGAGGCGCCCATAGGCCAAAAGAATCCCGACGAATAATCCCAGTGGCAATATCAATTCCAGGAATCCCGGTAAGCGGTAGGCCATTAAGGAGAAAAGGATATTAGCCGAAAGGTCCCCTGCGGCGGCTTCCGCAAGGTATTTCACAAATCGGCCACTCATCACCATTAATAGCAAAACTGCGCTGACCGCCAGCGTGGCAAACAGCAGCTCGCGGCAGAGATAGCGGAAAATAATCACAGGGCGAACGAATTCCTTGGTGACAGCGGTGTGATGAATTGGACTTCAGTCGAACAAGTTGCCCACTAGGTACAGCAATCCATAGACGAGCAGGTTAAACTTGTGCGACGCATTATCACTAAAAATTCTTGCTATGTCTCGGTTCAGAGCTATGCAATCTATTGTCAGATTTTAAGGAAAGCGAAAAATGCAGTTCTCCGCAAAGGTCTCGGATATCTCCAAACAGCGCGCAGCCTGTTCCGTTATTTCAGCTGATGCTAAAAATGGCTTAAGCCCCAGCGGTAAAAACCTCGATCAACTCGCAAAAGGAACCATTGGCAAAATTCTCAAGCGCGGCGACCTGGGCGTAAAACCCGGCAGCACCCAGTTAATCGACCTGCTGGACGGACCCAGTGAGCGTGTGCTGGTAGTTCGCACCGGCAAGGGAGACATCAGCCAGGCAGAGTTCCGCAAGCTGGCCAGCGCCAGTGCCGCAGTGGTGAAAAAGTTCAAAGACGCTACCAGCTACCTGTGCGAGCTCGAAGTAAAAGGGGCTGATAAAACCTGGCAGGCCCAGCAGATTGCGCTGGCCACAGGTCTGGCCACCTACCGCTTCACCCAGTGCCTCACTGATGCCAAACCCTACCCTCTCACCAAGTTCACCCTGCATGCCATTGATCGCAAGCAGCTAAAAACCATCCAAAAAGGGATGGAGATTGGTGCCGGCCAAGCACTGGGAAGCAATGTAGCACGGGAACTGGGTGATCTGCCTGGCAATATCTGTACACCCAACTATCTGGCAGCTCAGGCCCGTACACTGGCCAAAAAACACACAAAGCTCTCCACAACTGTGCTCGACGAGAAAAAAATGAAAGCGCTTGGAATGGGCGCACTTCTCAGCGTAGCAAAAGGCAGTGACCAGCCCCCCGCCCTGATCGCCATGAACTACAAGGGTGGTAAAACCAGTGAAAAACCCATTGTGTTGGTGGGCAAAGGCATTACCTTCGATAGCGGTGGTATCAGTATCAAGCCCGGCCAGGCTATGGATGAAATGAAATACGATATGGGCGGTGCGGCCTGTGTTTTCGGTGTGATGAACGCCCTGGTGGAGCTGCAACCATCTATCAATGTGGTGGGCCTGGTCGCCGCCGCAGAAAATATGCCCAGCGGCCGCGCCAGCAAGCCCGGTGATATCGTCACCTCCATGTCCGGAAAGACTATCGAGATTCTGAACACCGATGCCGAAGGCCGCCTGGTACTTTGCGACGCACTTACCTATGCCAGCAAGTACAAGCCCCGCGCGGTCATCGATATCGCCACTCTCACCGGTGCCTGTGTAATCGCTCTCGGCCACCACGCCACTGGCCTCTATGCCAATAACGAAGAACTCGCCCAAGACTTGCTCAAGGCCGGCGAAACCAGTGGCGACCGCGCCTGGCAAATGCCGCTTTGGGATGAGTACCAGCCCGCCCTGGACTCCAACTTTGCCGATATGCAAAACATCGGCGGCCGCGATGCCGGCTCTGTAACCGCCGCCTGTTTCTTGTCCCGCTTTGCCGAAGAGTACACTTGGGCACATATGGATATCGCCGGTAGCGCGTGGAAATCCGGTGCCGCCAAAGGGGCCACCGGACGTCCGGTACCGCTACTGGTGGAATACCTGCTGGGAAAATAACTGGCAAAAGCGCACAATAGCCGCCCCCGAGCGGCAGCCGTAACGGCCCCTCGCGGGCCGTTGTCGTCTCTGTACAAATAAAAGCCAGCATGACCCGTATCGACTTTTACATCCTATCCTCCGATCAGCCCCAGCAAGCGGATATCTTCGCCTGTCGCCTGGCGGAAAAGGCCTATCGCAACGGTCTTCGGGTTCTGCTTGCCGTGGATAATCAGGAACGTGCCGAGCAACTCAACCAGCTGTTGTGGACCTTCCGTGAAGACAGTTTCCTGCCCCATGCCAACCAAGCGAATGGCGAGCAGGCAGCCATCGAAATCAACTGCGGTGAAGATCCGCAGGCACACCACGGCCTACTGATCAACCTGTGCAGCAAAGTCCCCAACTGGTTCAGCCGCTTCGAACGTCTCGCCGAGATCGTCGTTCAAGAAGCCAATGCCCTGCAACGCTCACGATCGCGATTTGGTCACTTCCGTGATCGCGGATATCCGTTACAATCCCATAAGATCAACCAGAGCATGTAATCACTAACTACCGCCATGTCCGGTCGAAAGAACAAGCACAAGCAGCGCGGACAACCACGCAAACCTTCCAGCGAGCTGCTCGATGAGCTGAACTCACTGCACGACCTACTCAACAGTGACGATCTCGATGAAATCCCACTGCTCAACCAGGTAGCAGGCCAAGTAACGGGGAAGGATGAGCCAAAAACCCTAACCGCTGCGCCTCCTACAGAGCCTCCATTGTTATCCACCGAGCCAGAAGCTCCACTCCCCTCCCCAATGGATGACGCCTTAGAAGAGGAACTGCTGCAGCAGGAGGACCTGCCCATATTATTTTCCCCAATCGAGGAGACACTGGGTGAAGAACATAAAGTGCAGTTGGCCGAATCGGATCTAGCCCTATTGCGCCCCTTACAAAACCTGCCTGGCAAAACAACGGCAGAACCCCAAGTGCAGGCTTCCCAGGAAGCGTCAGCCCATGACCATGATGACCAGCCTGGCAATAACGCTCAATCGAATAGTGAGGGGACTGACACGGATCGTACAACCGCAACGGATACAGCTGCGGAGGCTCCCGTACCAGCACCCGACAACCCCTTCTTGCCAGCCCATATTCGCTCGCGGCTTACCGGGGGGCGTATTCCATCCCATGAAAGGCAGCCCCAAACCAAACCCGAGACCATCGAAACCGCCAGTGCGGGTACCCGCACCCAGGCACTGGTGATGGCCCAGGCGATCGCAGAGCGGGAGGGCCCCACAGAAAAATTGGAGCCCTCAGAGAAAGAGCGCCAGCGCAGCGACCTGATTGAAGAATTGGTAGCCCAACAGCTTCCTCAACTGGAAAAACAGCTGCGTGCCCAGATAGAAAAAGTGGTCGACGAACTAGAGATCTGGGACTGAGTGCGATTTAGCCCCAAAGCTGCCTTTTGCCCACCCTACCCCCGGCGGTATAATTGCCGCCTTTTCCGCGCAGCCCGAGCAAGCACCAGACTATCCTGAGCCAAAATGCTGCGCCCGCAGTCAGTTAACACAAGGTTTCCCACCCGCATGGACAAAACATACCAGCCCAACGCCATCGAACAGCAGTGGTACAAAACCTGGGAGGAGAACGGCTACTTCAAGCCTTCCGGCGATACAGAAGCCAAGCCCTACTCCATTATGATCCCGCCGCCGAACGTCACCGGCAGCCTGCATATGGGCCACGGTTTCCAGGAGTCCATCATGGATGCCCTGATTCGCTACCACCGCATGCAGGGAGACAACACCCTGTGGCAAGTGGGCACCGACCATGCCGGTATCGCCACCCAGATGGTGGTAGAGCGCCTGCTGGGCGCCGAAGGCGTATCCCGCCACGACCTGGGCCGCGACAAGTTTATTGAGAAAGTCTGGGAGTGGAAGGAAGAGTCCGGCGGCACCATTACCCGCCAGCTGCGCCGCCTGGGCGCCAGCCCCGACTGGTCCCGCGAACGCTTCACCATGGACGACGGCTTCTACAAAGCGGTGCAGGAAGTCTTTATCAAACTCTATGAAGACGGCCTGATTTATCGCGGCAAGCGCCTGGTGAACTGGGACCCGAAATTCCACACTGCAATCTCAGACCTGGAAGTATTAAACGAAGAGAAGCAGGGCCACCTGTGGCACTTCCGCTACCCACTCTCCGATGGCTCCGGCCACTTGGTAGTTGCCACTACCCGCCCGGAAACCATGCTCGGCGATACCGCCGTAGCCGTACACCCGGAAGACGAGCGCTACCAGCAGCTGATTGGCAAAACCATCAAGCTGCCACTGACCGACCGCGAAATCCCGATTATTGCCGACGAATACGTCGATCGTGAATTCGGCACCGGCTGTGTAAAAATCACCCCGGCCCACGACTTCAACGACTACGAGATGGGCCAGCGCCACAACCTCGAGATGATCAACATCCTCGATGCCGACGCCCACCTGAACGACGCAGTGCCGGAAAAATACCGAGGCATGGAGCGCTTTGCCGCGCGCACCCAGATTGTCGACGACCTGGACGCCCTCGGCCTGCTGGAAAAAGTTGAGCCCCACACCCTCAAGGTACCTCACGGAGACCGCTCCGGTGCCGTGATCGAGCCCTGGCTCACCGATCAATGGTACGTAAAAACCCAGCCCCTAGCCGATGAAGCCATCGCCGCCGTTGAAGATGGCCGCGTTGAGTTCGTACCGAAAAACTACGAAAACATGTATTTCTCCTGGATGCGCGACATCCAGGACTGGTGTATTTCCCGCCAGCTGTGGTGGGGCCACCGCATCCCCGCCTGGTACGACAACGACGGCAATGTCTATGTTGGCCGCAGCGAAGAGGAAGTGCGCGAGAAGCACAACCTGGGCACCGATATCAGCCTGCGCCAGGACGACGACGTACTCGACACCTGGTTCTCCTCCGGCCTGTGGACCTTCGGTACCCTGGGCTGGCCAGAAGATACCGAAGAGCTAAAAGCCTTCCACCCCAGCTCCGTACTGGTTACCGGCTTCGATATTATTTTCTTCTGGGTCGCCCGCATGATGATGCTGACCCTCTACTTCAAGAAGGAAGTACCTTTTAACACCGTGTACGTGCACGGCCTGGTGCGCGACAACCACGGCCAGAAGATGTCCAAATCCAAGGGCAACGTGATCGATCCCATCGACCTGATCGACGGTATCGACCTGGAGACCCTGGTAGAGAAGCGCACCTCTGGTCTGATGCAACCGCACCTGCGCGAGAAAATCGAAAAGCAAACCCGCAAGGACTTCCCCGAAGGTTTCTCTGCTTTTGGTACCGATGCCCTGCGCTACACCTACTACTCCCTGGCATCCACCGGCCGCGACATCAAGTTTGATGTGGGCCGTATCGAAGGCTTCCGTAATTTCTGTAACAAGATCTGGAATGCCTCCCGCTACGTTCTGCAAAACTGTGAAGGACAGGACTGTGGCCAGGACAATAGTAGCGACTATGAACTGACCATCGCCGACCGCTGGATTATTTCCCAGCTGCAGCGCACCGAAATCACCGTACGCGAAGCCATGGACACCTACCGCTTCGACCTCGCCTCACAGGCCCTGTACGACTTTATCTGGAGCGAGTACTGCAGCTGGTACCTGGAGCTGTCCAAACCGGTACTGTGGGACGACAACGCCTCCGACGCGGTGAAGAAAGGAACCCGCCGTACCCTGATCCGCGTACTCGAAACCATTTTGCGTCTGGCCCACCCGCTGATGCCGTTTATCACTGAAGAAATCTGGCAGCGTGTAAAAACCCTCGCCGGCTCCAACGGTGACACCATTATGCTGCAGCAGTACCCGGAAGCCGATAGCAGCAAGATCGACGAGGAAGCGGAAGCGGCTGTTGCCTGGTTGAAGCAGGTTATTGAAGGCGTGCGTAATATTCGCGGTGAAATGAATATTTCCCCGGCGAAGAAAATCCCACTGATTCTGCGCGGCGGTTCCAGCCGTGACCAAGAACTGCTGGAACAAGCCCGCAGCCTGCTGATCAAACTGGCGAGCCTAGAAGAAATCACCTGGCTGAAAAGTGGAGAAGCTGCACCCGCCTCCGCCACTGCCCTGGTAGGCGATATGGAATTGCTGGTACCCATGGCCGGCCTGATCGACGTTAAAGCCGAAAGCGCCCGTCTACAAAAAGAGATTGATAAACTTTCCAAAGAACTCGCACGAGTTGAAGGCAAACTCAACAATCCCAAGTTTGTAGACAAAGCCCCCGAAGCCGTTGTTGCCAAGGAGAAGGACAAGCTTGCAGAAATGAAAGGTGCTCACGAGCGTTTGCAACAGCAACTTGAGGAAATCAGCAACCTTTAATGGTTCTGGTAATCTGCTCCATTAAAGAGCGGATCTGATTTAAAAAAGGGGGCTCTGCCCCCTTTTCTTTTTGTGATATAAATCAAGCAACCCCCTCTTGCCCTAGTGCCTTTCGATTTTCTATCAACTTCAGAACCTGAGTATGTACGTAATATACCCGCATCGTCCATGGGTTTGTCAGCTCCAAAATCAGCTTTACCGAAGTGATATACGACCTAAAGCACGTTAAAACGCTTTAAGTACCGCTCAATTTTGCAACCCTCCTAAGTAACTAATAAGGAATCAACATGATTTCCGATTGGTTTGGCTGTTATTTTTTATAAAGATCATGAATGATTGAAAGCTATAGGCATAACCGTGAGTTGGAGAAAGTCTATTCATTGGGGGTAGTGGCCAAAGTGACATTTCTGCATTCCTTCATTAGATTGATTCCAGGAGCGCAATCATGATAATAGTGGTCAGAATAATTACTATATAAATGTTAAGTTAATATAAGCCATGGAAGTAACAAATACTTTTAAACACATAAATACTTCAAATATCGAATCTAACGTTGTATCAGGGATGGAGGATATTGATGAGGCGAGGAAGTATTCTGCAATCTTGAGCATGTATTCCTTCGTGGTTCAGTTTGCAGTAAAAACTCATGATGAGGGGCTTTCCGATTTAGAAAGGGGAAAGTTTTCTCAAATGCAAGGGCAAGCTGAAACTAAGTTGGCATCTTCACTTAGTGAGCTCGGCCGGAATAATGCAAAAAATCAAGCCAGCATTGTTCGGGCTGCATTTCTTGCCGGGTTTGTTGTAGGCTCTTTAGTGCTCGCATTAGCTATCTATCTAATTGGTTGAGTAGTGTAAATCACTTAACAAGTCAATTAACTACGCGCCTTCGGCGCCGGACAGCCAAAAGTGTGGCTTCGCCACTGGCTGCCGATTATTGAGGCGTTATGCATCGGATAAATTAATTTCATGAAAGTTGTAGCATTTGGCCCAGAACACACAAAAGACAAATATGAAAGCGATATTTTCAAAGTTATTGATGATGAAAATGGTTTAACAATTACTGTAGATACGGTTGATGTAAAGGGAAGCCGTATGTACCTTATTGTAAATTTTGAATTCGTTCGCGGTTATCGCTATCTAGATGAGGGCGATCTAATGTGCTACTGGGAAAGTGGCGCTTTTACTCCACCTGTTCACGTCTTTCAAGTTTTGACTGGGGGTTGGAGCAATGGAGAAGCTTGCGAGCCTGATATGCTAAATGTAAGTAAAGCTATAGAAATTAAAGAGTGGTTTGTAGGTACTACAAATGGTTGTATTTCTATACTTTCCGATGCAATTCCAACGATCAAGAGCAAAAATGCATAACAAATGCCGGCACGATCGTAAATGCTATGTATTTACTGGATCTTCGGCCCCTCGCGCCTCCGGCCCGTGCGGCAAGCGTTAACCCTATCGCCCGGCGGACTGAACACGCCAACGCGCGCCCTTGCTTAGGGCGCTCCGTAATCTCAACCAACTCCATCCCCCAGCACCCTCTCCTTTTGCAAACGTCTATAGATTTCCTCACGGTGAACGGGTAGAGATTTGGGGGCACGTATGCCTATCCTTACCTGATTACCCTTAACTTCCAATACCGTAATTGAGACGCACGCTCCAATCCGCAAGTTTTCACCCGTTCGGCGCTTTAAGATCAACATATTTGTTTCCTATTCGTACTCAAACCATGCGTAGACCTCCCTTAATGGAAGGATTTGAAAGTAACTTTTAAGGAAGTATCAGGTGGGGCGCGAGAACGGTAGGCATAGAGGTAGAAAAGGCAGACGCAACGCTTCCAGAGCCAAGGGACACGCCCCAAACTACTGAATGGACTCCACTTTATTGAAGACGAGCGGGTTTCTAGCGTATGATCCATATAGCCATTTTGATAGTCTAGTTATCAATTTGGTTAGCTGGCCCCAGGTGTTAGCGCACCTTGGGTCAGCGCCTTTTACTTACTCTTACGTCACGCTACCGTTCTCCTTTGAGGGAATGGTTCTTTTAGAAAATTCTTGGGTTTCTTGAAGCTCTTTGGGCATCGGCCTTTAGAAGGCTGCTTAATGACGCCCCAAATACCGATAAATATCCACCGATTTTACGCAGCTTTGACACTAAAACAAACTGAATAAAATCCAATAAGATTGTTTTTGTGCCTATATTTTTGGTTTCTTACGCTTTGAAAATTTCGGTTGCGTTTAGACTGGTACTCATCTCGGCCTTTCGCTTTGGAACCCAGAAGCAATAGATCATCAATAACAGCCTCACCTTGCTGCTTTTATATACACCCTGTTGTTTTTCTGTGCGCCCTATTTCGAAGATCAAAAGCAGCAAAATATCGGGATATAATACAGACGCAATATATTCACTAGAGTATTTTTCCACCGGTGCAGGCTAACATACTGATTGTATGTTTTTTCTGGCTAGAGGGTTTTTCTCCTCTTGAAATATATTGACTGGTGATATAATGCGACTGCTTTTGAATACACTGCTATAATCCTTAAAAGGAGTTTTCATGAAGCTTATATCAGTAGAAATCGAAAATATACGCTGCTACAAAGACCGCGTTAAGGTTCAGATAGATGACCTTACTACTTTTATTGGCAAAAACGATATAGGAAAGTCTACGGTATTAGAAGCTTTAGAGATCTTCTTCAACAATGATACAGTAAAGATTAGCCAAGATGATGCAAACATCTCTAACGATGATAAAGTGGTTTGTATCACCTGTGAATTCACGAAGCTTCCAGACAGAATAATCCTTAATAGTGGGCATGAAACTACACTAGGAAACGAATATTTATTGACACCTGAGTCAACCTTAAAAATCAAAAAGGTCTTTGATTGTGGAAAGAAAACGCCAAGCTGTGATGTTTTTATTATTGCTCACCACCCTACAGCTGCTGGCATAAACAGCTTACTTGAACTTAAAGAAAAAGATCTTCAGAAAATAATAAAAGATCAGGGCATTGATAGCGCTCTTAAAGGCAACCCTCTAATGCGAAAAGCTATATGGGAAAATGCTGAAAACTTGGAACTTCAAGAGATAGAGATACCGGTAACAAAACCTAAAGAAGACAGCAAAAGAATCTGGGAGCAACTTGATAAGTATTTGCCTTTGTTTGCCCTGTTTCAAAGTGATAGGAGTAGTAAAGATTCAGATGGAGAAGTTCAAGACCCTATGAAGGCAGCTGTTGCTACTGCAATAGCCGAAGTTAAGGATGATATTGAACGAATTCAGAAAAGAGTAAAAGTAAGGACGGAAGAGATTGCCAGCAATACTCATGAAGCACTTAAAACCATAGATAAAACTCTTGCATCAGAACTAGTTCCCGATTTTACTCCTCCGTCTCCAGCGAAATGGACAGGCTTATTTTCCGTAAGCCTTAGCACGGATGGTATACCATTAAATAAACGTGGAAGCGGTGTGCGCCGATTGGTCTTAGTTAGTTTCTTTAAGGCTGAAGCAGAAAGGCTCCTCACTCAAGGTAGCAAAAAAGGAATTATTTACGCTGTAGAGGACCCTGAAACCGCTCAACATCCCAACAATCAAAAGATACTTCAACAGGCTTTTTCAGATCTTGCGAGTGAACATAATTGTCAGGTAATACTTACGACTCATAACCCTGGATTTGCTAGTGATCTTCCAATAGAAGGTATTCGTTTCGTTACACGAGATGAAAATGCCAAACCTTGCATAGAAAGTGGAGTAGATGTACTCGGAAAAGTAGCAGAAACTCTTGGAGTGACGCCAGATAGCCGAGTTAAGTTAATTTGCTGTGTTGAAGGCCCAACAGACGTCAAAGCATTAAAAGCGTTAAGCCGCGCATTACATCTAGAAGACAATTCGATTCCTGATTTAACTACTGATGAAAGAGTCGCTTTCGTTGTTCTAGGCGGTGGCAATTTAAAACATTGGGTGAACGATAATTATCTAAAAGGTTTCGGACGACCTGAAATACACATCTACGATGCTGATGTGTCTAGTTATGTTGGTGTAATTGAGCAAGTTAATGCGCGTGGCGACGGTTCAATTGGTTTCATTACACAAAAACATGAAATCGAGAGTTACCTGCACTCAGATGTAATAAAAGAGGCTTTTGATGTAGATGTTGTTGTAACAGATCAACCTAATGAGGATGGAAAAGCAACGCCTAAGGTTTTCGCAGAAGCATATTCAGCTGCACAAGAATATGATGGTGTTATGAAAGACAGTAATGCCAAAATACGCCTTGCAGAAAAAGCTTTTCCACTTATGACTGCGAATCTGATTCATGAAAGAGACCCTAACGGAGAAGTGAAAGAGTGGTTCGCTACAATGGCTGGTTTTCTAAACTAGTGTAGCGGGTTATAACAAGTCAAAGAACGCTGGCGCAGCATTGCTACGCCGGTGCTTGAGACGTTAACTCTAAGGAAAGATTTCGAGAATATAACGTTAAACGAAATTACCATTAGTATTCAAAGTTTCGACCGCGATTCATTATTATCTGATTGGTCATGGCTCATCGGAAAAACTAAACTTCCGGTTCTTGCGACTGCAATGGGAGATGTATTCGTGCAGGATATACACTCTAGTATTGTAAGTAATGGAGAAGAATCCCAAAGATTGCTAGCTCAAAAAGAGTTTATTCTTGAGAATATTTCGGTTCAAGTTATCGGAGAGCTTCGAGCTTCTGGGAATATTTTTGAGCCAAATAATGTCTATAGCTTTAAGACGCCTCCTATATTAGGTGGGTAATTCAGCTTAGATAATTTAGAACAAACCGATTTCAGTGTGCATCTTTCCTTTACTGGCCAGGTTTTCAATCACTTAAAAGATGTATCAGAAGGTACCAAAATAGATTCCATCAAATTATAAACGTGCAAATAGTTGGAATGGGTTAAATCGGGTATCCGGTAGCATCTAGCTACCGGCCTCCACACCACCCATCGTACGTGTCCGCAATGGGAGGTTCCCTATCCGTAATGGACCTCTACCTAACGATAGTATCGAGCAGCTCTTCTTTTGAGTTGAATGTCATGGCAGTGAGCTACCTCAACTTTATCCGACTGGAAACAGATCGGCAGGCTAGCCCTGTCTTTTAACTCGTGGATTTTGGGTTCAGGTCTTCACCCTATCCAAGGTATTAATCTTGGCATTTGGCTACTATGCCGTCGGCTGGTTTCTGTTTAATCAGCTTGGCCATTACTGACCGAGGTGCTACTGTACTCCATCACTTTCATCTACCCCCGTGATGGTCGCTAGCGGTTGGGTCTACTTATGAGTTAGCGGCCACACTGACAGCTTCACAGCAGCAAGCTGAACAGATCTCCCCAGATAAGAACGTGAACTTTCACTACACAACTGCATCATTGACCCTACCCTTAGAACACCTCGTTTCGGTGTCCCACCAGGCTAAGCCTTATAGGATATTACTGTTCGCCAGCTCATAGTCTTGCTAGCAGCTTCCTCCCCACAAAACCTCACTGTGTAGCAGTTGCCATTCGCTGATAGTTACCATTTAATGGCGCCCATTAAATGGTGATCCTCCTACAAGGGACTTTCACCCCATTAGTCCACACCCATGCTGGGCGTACCAAGGGCCAGCACAATCGCCAGATGCGAAAAGCTCATTCGGCTGGACTCGCACACTGCGTTCTGCTCGCTTGTTTGGCCGGTGTTATAAGCCTAAGACATTATGAACACTAGATATTTAGATGAAGGGTTTCCTCTTTTACATTGGGCAACAGAAGTTGAAGCTGTGTGCCCTAAGTGTAATGAGGTTGGAGTTTTCAGCGGAAATCCATACTGGAAAGATTGGCATGCTACATTCTTTTGTCACGGTTGTTCTCACTCATTACAAACAGATCGTGATGGCTGGCACGGACCTGTTCTAGGAATGGGGCGTCGTCCTTGTAGTACATGCGGTCATCAGTGGGTACGAGTAGAGAAAGTATTTGATGATGCGAGCAAAATAAATGGCGAGTCTACGAAATCTAAATGCCCCCAATGCAAATCAGAAAATGAAGTATCTTTAAAGTTCACTCGTACCGAACCGACTGATCATGCTATTGATCCTTTTTTTGGCTTAGAGCTAGCTTTAAAAGAAGATACTCGTCATGGCACTGTTTGGGCTTATGGGGCAACTCATTTGGAACAGCTCAAACTATATACCTCTGCTCAATTAAGAGAAGGGGATGGTACAAAATGGTCTTATTTCACGAGACATCCAAAGTGGTTGAAGACTTCGAAAAATAGGAAGATGGTTTTAAAGGCCATTTCTAAATTAGAGAAACGCCTTATAACAAACAAAGGCAGCGGATAAACCGCTGCTTTGGGCGTTCATAATGAGTCTCTACCCAGTGATAGTGTCCAGCAGCTCTTCACTTAAGTTGAGTGTCATGGCATTGCGCTACCTCAACTTTATCTAACGGGAAACATATCGGTAGGCTAGTCCTGTCTTTGAACTCATCGATTTTGGGTTCAGGCCTTCACCCTATCCAAGGTATTAATCTAGGCATTTGGCTACTATGCCGTCGGCTGACTTTTGTTTAATCACCTCGGTCATTAATGACCGAGGCACTGCTATGTCCCACCACTTTTGTCTATCCCCGCGATGATGGTTAGCGGGTTGGGCCTACTTATGAGTCAGCGACCACGCCAACAACTTCACAGCAGCAAGCTAAACAGATCTCCCCAGATAAGAACGTGAACTTTCACTACACAACTGCATCATTGACTCTACCCGCTTCGGTGCCCTTGGCCACCTCGCCTCTAGACCAAGCCATATAAGATACTTCTGTTCACCAGCTCGTAGTTTTGCTAGCGAATTCCTCCCCACAAGACTCCACGGTATCATTCACTAGTAGTTAGCATTTAATGGAGCCCATTAAACGGTGATCTTCCTACAGGGGACTTTCACCCCATTAGTTCACGCTCATGCTGGGCGTATCAAGCGTAGGCAATCGACCTCAGGCAACTGCCACCTTTTGTGCGGTGGAGCTACACAAAAAATGGCATTTACCTCCGGTGGCTGCTGCCGGCGTTATGGGGCCTTACTATCAAGAGTAAATTTATAGAATGATAGATTCAAAAAAATATGTATCTATAGCCATTCAGGAATTAAGGCAGCCTACATTTGAGATTACGAAGCAATACCTTCAAGTTATGGAGGTTGAGCTTGAAAACGAAGTTCCTCGTGTAGCGAGGATTGATTTAGACCATATCAATGACTCTATTGCCGTTTATTTTTTCATAAAGGAAGAGCAATTTTTTATCGTAGTAAACCTTTCTAAAGGGGATACTCCACAAGTGGAGTGGGTATGGATTGAGTCTGGTCACCGGGTATATTTAACAGCTACATCGGAAGCATTGGGATACGATGAGTTGTCGAGCTACCTTCCATATAATTCCCTAACTGGCTGGTCTAAAGGTGATATTGATAAAAGTGGAAAGAGAGTATACAAATTTTCGAGAGTTTCTTACGAGCCGGTCGTAAATGAAGCATATGGTCTTGAGGAGAAGCTGCTTAATTTACTTATAGATTTAGAAAGGTCATCAGGGGCGATTCGCAAGTTAGTTGAAAATTCAAAAGCCTATATTTCTATCTGTAGGCATCAATATATAAGCGCAAATGCGGGTATTCACCTGGATCTAGAAATATTACATCGACTCAGCTCGCTAAACTTGGAGCTAGATGTTGATACTTATATAACTGGAAATGAAATCGAGTAGGAGATGCCCCATAAATCGGGTAGCCGGTAGTTTCTAGCTACCGGCCCCCACACCACCCATCATGCAGGTCCACAATAGGTGGCTCCCTACCCTTTATACATATCTACCTAACGATAGTGTCGAACAGCTCTTCATTTGAGTTGAGTTCATGGCGGTGCGCTACATTAATTTTATATCCGACTGGCATCATATCCGTAGGCTAGCCCCGTCTTTTAACTCATGGATTTAGGGTTCAGGCCTTCACCCTATCCAAGGTATTAACCTTGGCATTAGGCTACTATGCCGTCAGCTGACTTCTGTTTAATCACCTTGATCATTACTGAACGAAGCGCTGCTGTGTTTCACCGCTGTTTCTCACCCCCGCAATGGTGGCTAGCGGATTGAGCCTACTAATAAGTCAGCGGTCACGCTGACAGCTTCAAAGCAGCAAGCTAAACAGATCTCCCCAGATAAGAACGTGAACTTTCACTACACAGCTGCATCATTGACTCTACCCACTAGATCACCCGGCTTCGGTGCCCTTGGCCACCTCGCCTCCAGGCTAACTCTTATGAGATGTTTCTGTTCGTCAGATCGCAGTTTTGCTAGCGACTTCCTCCCCACAAAACCTCTCAGTGTTGAAGTTGCCATTCGCTAGCAGTTAGCATTTAATGAAACCCATTAAACGGTGATCCTCCTACAGGGGACTTTCACCCCATTAGTCCTCGCCCATACTGGGCGTACCAAGTACAAGTAGGTTGCTACGGGCCTTTGGCCCTTCGCGGAACGGCCTACGCTGCGCCCCATCCACCCCTGTTGTAGTCGCTATGAGTAAGAGCATGGAATTCAGATACTTTAGAGATCCAGAAGGGTTTGCACTTCTAGTAGACAGCCCGCAACCTTGTTCTGTCTGTAGCAAAGTAGGAGTTTGGTTTGATACTGGCGGCTACCCTGGTATCAATGAAATTGACTGTATTTGCGAAGATTGTCTCAAGTCTGGAAAGTTAATCGACTTAGAAATAGAAGCAAACCAATTCTACGACGATGATTCGGAAGAGTCGGTCACTCTAATGTATAAGACTCCAGCGTTACCCACTTGGCAGGAAACTGCATGGCCTTTAGTAAACGGCGAGTTTCCTGTGTTCGAGAGAATTGCATCTAAGCAAGATTTCGAAAGTAAGGACGATTTTTTGAAGTCATTTTCAGGGGAAGGTCAGGAAGTGTCAGAGATCGAATGGCTGTGGGATAGACTACCAGAAAAGAAATTGAACAGTTACAAAGATGCCGGTGATGTCTCGGTTTACCTATTTACATTGGAAGGCAATAAATACTGGGTGTGGGATGCAAACTAAAATTCATAACAAAAACAGCCTAGGCGACGCCAAAAAGCGGCCCGCTTGCTGTTGACGTTAGGTATTGATGGGTATGCTCATAAAAAGAATTTATATAATGTCACTTGAACATCCTGGGCCCGGATTTAACGGGACCTTGGGGCGAGTCGGTCAAAAAGCTAATCTTCTGGATCTAGAAATGTTTGTGAGAGGCTATGAGTCATGCTTACTAGATACTTATGGTGAGAAAAGAGCTGAAGATGAGTGGCTAGATTTTATTGAATACTTGCGGCATGAAGGGTTATTTCCTACAGAAGGGTGGGCAGCGAAAATCAGTCAGCACAACCAATATAGTGAAGACTGTTTTGAGTACTTTCGTGAACTTCTCCATAAGTACCTTGTGTTGCGAATGCCCGATTGGTTTATTGAGTTCAACTGCTCAGCTCAGCCTAGCCCATGGCATAATGTCAATGGTCCTCGCAGTCAAGATATACGTCTAAAAAAACATATAGAGGCCGTGAAAAATGCCTAAATTGGGTAGCCGGTGGTTTCTAGCCACCGACCCCCACACACACCATCGTGCGGATCTGCAATGGGCGGTTACTATCCGTAATCTCTGCCCAACGATAGTGTCGAGCAGCGCTTCACTTGAGTTGAGTGTCATGGCTGTGCGCCACTTCTGAATCAGCGGCCACGCCGACAACTTCACAGCAGCAGGCTAAACAGATCTCCCAAGATAAGAGCGTGGCCTTTTACTACACAACTGCATCATTGACTCTACCCGTTAGATCATCCGGCTTCGGTGTCCTTGGCCACCTCGCCTCCAGGCTAAGTCTTCTAGGATATTTCGGTCCGTCAGCTCGTAGTCTTACCAGCGGCTTCCTCCCCACAAGACCTCACAGTATTGCAGTTGCCAATCGCTAGTAGTTAGCATTTAATGGAACCCGTTAAATGATGATCCTCCTACATGGGACTTTCACTCCAATTAGTCCACACCCATGTTGGGCTCATCAAGTAAAGGCACCCGATGTCAAAACCGCTGCTTCGCTCTGGTTTTGACATCGGGTGCTTTAGGCGTTAGAGGTAAGGAGTTTCAAATGAGGGCCATTTTATTAATAACCGTTCTTTTTCTTGGTGCTTGCGAAGTATCCACTTCAAAGAATTATACTATTCAAGTTGAGGGAGGCCAGAATCATGAGGAGAACCTCAAGGCCGCCCCTGTCATAGCAAACCTTGTCTGGAATGGCAATTTACATCATCAAATTCAAAAAGAAGTTGTAGAGCTCCAAGATCAAGATTTAAGTAATCTTTTAGGTCTTCGCTACAAAAATGTGTCTTTTAGTTCTGGTGAAAAAGGCGTTTTTATTCAATGCATATTTAAATCTTCATTCAATGACGAGGTGGGCGATAAAGTAATTGAGATTTGTAGAAAAGAAGTGGAAGCTCAAATTGCTGACCACTTCACTTCCAATAAGTCAAATCATTCGGACGCCACTGTCACGACGCCCGGTGTTTGAGACGTTATGACTTGACCAATGATACAATTTATTAAAACCAAAGACTTGGATAAATCTGCAAAACTTACTCTTGCCAACATGCAGGAGTACTATGACATGTATGGCGTAGACTGGACTTTATCAGATGTACGCAGTGCAATTGAAAATCTTGAGAATTATGATGTAGTGAATGATGATGGAGTTTTTGGGATTGTTAGACTCTCATTTGAAAACAATCGCTGTCAACTACGAGATATTCAAGTTGTATCTAATCAACAAAACAAAGGGTTAGGCGCTTTAGTTATCTCTAAAGTAACCGAGCTTGCAAGGCAAAAAAATCTAGGGTTCATTGATCTACGAGTATTTAAACGTAGTCCAGCATATAGACTTTATGGTCGCCTAGGGTTTGTCATAGAAAACGAAGATGATAAATTTTACCAAATGACGCTTACAGTCATATAAATCGGGTAGCCGGTGGTTTCTAGCCACCGGCCCCCACACCCGCCATTGTGCGGACCTGCAATGGGCGGTTCCTATCCGTAATCTCTACCCAACGATAGTGTCGAGCAGCGCTTCACTTGAGTTGAGTGTCATGGCAGTGCGCTACTTCTGAATCAGCGACCACGCTGACAGCTTCACAGCAGCAAGCTAAACAGATCTCCCCAGATAAGAACGTGAACTCTCAATACACAACTGAATCATTGACTCTAGCCGCTAGACCACCCGGCTTCGCTGTCCCTGGCCACCTCGCCTCCAGGCTAAGCCTTATAGGATGTTTCTATTTTCCAGCGCGTAGTTTTGCTAGCCGCTTCCCCCCACAAGACCTCTCAGTATTGCAGTTGCCATTCGCCAGTAGTTAGCATTTAATGAAATTCATTAAATGGTGATCTTCCTATAGGGGACTTTCACCCATTAGTCCGCGTCCATGCTGGGCGTACCAAGTACAAGCAGGTTGCTGCGGGATTTTGGCCCTTCGCAAGACGGCCTACGCTACGCTCCAGCCATCCCTTTTGTGGTCGTTATAACCAAGGATAGATATGGAAAATAATAAGATATTTCTAACAATCAACAGAGTTAACTCAATACTCTTTCTACTCTTATTGATTGCTTCATTAATTGGGGCTTTTTTTATCTTTCAAGAGATAACGAAAAACACAAGGAGAAATGCGATAGAAATCGCAACTCCTGACAAAGAAACTAAAGAAATAATCGAGCTTTCAGATGTAGAAACAATTCGAGACAAAGGAATCCAGTATATACGTGTCTATTCAAAGCGTGACGGTGTTTTAAAGTCTGGGGGATATAGCCGAACCCTTCGAAACCTGCTTTTCTTAAGTCAAATCGGAGAGGAACCTACATGGTTACTTCCGGATAATAGCTCTCAAATTATTAATCATCGCATTCTTAGAACATATGATGATCAAACAAATGAATCGACATCCGACTACATATATGTGGAGATTAGCCCTAAATCTGAAGGGGTAAGCGCTTGTGTCAGCGCCACCGATGGAACAACCCTTGAGTGCCTTGATACTGGATTAAACAAAATCATCCAGTACGAGTATTTCTCAGATAAACAGACGTTGGGCTTGCTTGTTCAAGTGTCAGATGAACTTCGCTACAAAGTTTTTGACCTTGTCTCGAAGAAGCTAGAGTCTGACAAATTTGTGATAAAGCTATAAATCGGGTAGCCGGTAGTTTCTAGCTATCGGCCCCCACACCACCCATCGTGCGGGTTCGCAATGGGCGGTTCCCTATCCGTAATGAATCTCTACCCAACGATAGTGTCGAGCAGCGCTTCATTTGAGCTGAGTGTCATGGCAGTGCGGTACTTCTGAGTCACCGATCACTCTGACAGCTCCACAGCAGCAGGCTAAACAGATTTCCCCAGATAAGAACGTGAACTTTTACTACATAACGGTATTATTGACTCTACCCGCTTCGGTGTCCTTGGCCACCTCGCCTCCAGGCCAAGCCATATAAGATGCTTCTGTTCGCCAGCTCGTAGTTTTGTTAGCGACTTCCTCCCCACAAGACCCCACGGTATTGCAGTTGCCATTCGCTGGTAGTTAGCATTTAATGGCGCCCATTAAACGGTGATCTTCCTACAGGGGACTTTCACCCCATTAGTTCACGTCCATGCTGGGTGTGCCAAATTTAGGCAAGTGGACAAATTACTACGCCTTCGATTTCGTAATTTGCCGTTGCTAAAGGCGTTATGTGGGGCTAAACCGAGGTCTCATTGAGAGATGTGGCGTAATTGACATTAGCTTAAAGAATCATCCTGACACTCACTGTAGTGCTACGACAAATTTACCAGATACAATAAGTTGTTTTTATGCAGCCTTTTAATACTCAATTTACCTTATCTAGAGATTACCTAGCCGAATGCTATGATCAGTCTCTACCCCATGGGAGAAATGTCAAGCCCAATTATCTTCTTCCTACATTATTATTATCTTCTGGTGCGGGATTACTATTATTTACTGAGCAACCTAAGATCGCAAGTTGCACGTTAATTGCATTAGGCGTGCTGGAACTGATTCACATTCGATATCGACGAGCTTGGTGGTTAGCACGGCAGATGCTTGGGAAAAGTGCCGGTAGTGAGGTGAAATTAACCATAGATAAGGATGGAATCCAGACACAGAATCCTTATACGATAACAGCTCTGTTGTGGGCAGATATCGAGCGTATTATTGAAACCGATTTAGGGCTTATTTTGGTGGCTAAATCTGGGGGGCAGCAGTACTTGTCTAAATCGTTATTACCTCCTGAATTAATTAATGAGATAGTTACCAAGATTAAGGGTAAACATTGATTTCAATAAAAATTAAAGTCGTGCCTAGCGCAGCAAGGCGAGGCAGTTTTTTCCGACCCTACGGGCCTCCACCAGATAGTTTTCTTTGTGTAATTCTTGGAAAAATCATGCGAAATTCAATGTTATTAATTTTGGCTCTATTCTCGGCACCCGTGTTATCAAAGGAAGATTGCGGGCCAGAATCTATCGGCTTAGAGAAGTCTTCAAATGTTGCCGAGAAACTGTATTACACAGGTACATGCCATTATCGAAATGAAGATTATGAACTATCAGCTAGGTCTTGGGAAGAGCTATCTAATCTGAAAAAGGTTGATCCAGAGTTTCAGGGCTTACAAGTCGATGTACTAAATAATCTAGGGTACTTAACGTTCTTTGGTTTCGGAATTAAGCAAAATCAACAACTAGCGGTTTCGTATTGGGTAAAAGCTGTGTCTCTTGGTCATTATGAATCTGAGTATCATTTATGTCATGCCTATGCTGACAAAGAGCAATCAACCTATAACCTTGCTAAGGCAAGGAAGCATTGTGAAAAGGCGTTGCTGATATACAAGGGGATGGAAAATCCCGACAAGGATATAATGTCAACGCTTAAAAAATATAATGCTCAAGTAAATGGGTAAAAGTGCATAAACCGGGTAGCCGGTAGTTTCTAGCTTCCGATCGTCACACCATCCATCGTTTGGGTCCGCAATGGGTGGTTCCCTATCCGTTCTGAATCTCTACCCAACAATAGTGTCGAGTAGCTCTTCACTTGAGTAGAGTATCATGGCAGTGCGCTACTTCCGAGTCAGCGGCCACGCAGACAGCTTCACAGCAGTAAGCTAAACAGGCCTTCCCAGACAAGAACCTGAAGTTTCACTATACAACCGCGTCATTGACTCTACCTATTAGATCACTTAGCTTCAGAGTCCTTGACCACCTCACCTCCAGACTAAGCCTTATAGGATGTTTCTGTTCGTCAGCTCGTAGTTTTGCCAGGAGCTCCCTCCCCCATAAGACTTTCTGGTGTTGCAGTTGCCATTCGCGAGTAGTTAACATTTAATGGCGACCACTAAATGATGATTTCCCTGTAGGGGACTTTCACCCCATTAGTTCACGCCCATGCTCGCGGCATTATGCGTCATTAAACACAGGGTATTGATTGAAGAATGAGTAAAGAACAACCAAATAATCCGCTACATGGTATTACTCTTGAGAAAGTTGTTACACGTTTGCAGGAGCATTATGGCTGGGATGGTTTGGCAGATAGGATTAATATCAATTGCTTTAAGAGCGACCCATCAATTAAGTCTTCGCTCAAGTTTTTACGTAAAACCCAGTGGGCGCGAGATAAAGTCGAGAATCTGTATATCTCAACTTTTGAAAACAAATCTCCGTGGGCTAATCGTAAATAAGCACTATTTGGTAACCACATAGATGTCGCTGTGATTAGGCAGGAACAGGCACATAAATCGGGTAGCAGGTAGTTTCTAGCTACCGGCCCCCACACCACCCATCGTGCCAATCTGCAATGGCAGGCTCCCTATCCGTTGAATCCCTACCCAACAGCAGCTCTTCATTTGAGTAGAGTATCATGGCAGTACGCTACTTATGAGTCAGCGCCACGCTGGCAGCTTCACAACAGCCAGTTAAACTGATCTCCCCAGATAAGAACGTGACCTTTCACTACTCAGCTGCATCATTGACTCTACCCTTTGACCACTCCGTTTCGGTGCCCCTCCAGGCTAAGCCTTATAGGATGTTTCTATTCGCCAGCTCGTAGTCTTGCTAGCGGCTTCTTCCCCACAAGATCTCTCAGTGTTGCAGTTGCCATTCTTTAGTAGTTAGCATTTAATGGCGCCCATTAAATGGTGACTTTCCTACACGGGACTTTCACCCCATTAGTTCACGCCCATACTAGGCGTACCAAGTTACTCAAGTACACTCCGTTCCGCTTCCACGGGACAGCCTACACTGAGTTTCAGCTGCCTATTAGCAAGGGTTTAGAGTACACAAGGATAAGTATGATTACTCGTAATACAATAAAATTCAAAGTAACTGAATTACCGATTTCTGATGTTGTTACAAAATTTGGCGGTCAGCCTAATTGGCTTGAGGAAGCTCAATGGCCAATAAGCTCTGAAATGGATTCTCCCATGCGCTTTATTTGTCAGATCAAACTTACAAATGATCTATTTCCAGGCTGTGAGGGAAAAGTGGCCTATATCTTCATGACAGATGATGATGAGTACGTTGATGGAACATGGGAGCCAGATGGTGGCGAGAATGCAGTAATTATTCAACCGGGTGGTAAGCCTCAAATTAAGGTACGAAATATCACCACTGGACCAACTTTACAGGACTATGTTGAAGTAAAGGGGAAAACTGGTCTTTACCCAATAGATATCGAATTAGCTGTTGATCTTTCAGCCTCAAAAGACCCAGAGTTCATTCCAGAAGCAGAACGCTTTGATCTAGCTGACGAGGACTATGAAAAATACTGTAATAAGCTGGGAGGAAATAAAATTGGTGGGACACCCAGCTTTCTTCAAGGTGACGAATTTCCCGGAAATACGGACGACTGGTCACTTCTTATGCAGCTAGATTCGTGTGAAGTTCCATTTAGTATCAATTTTGGAGACTCCGGTGTTTCATACGCATTCATAAATAAAGAGGGAACGATTGGTAAGTTCCTCTGGCAATGTTGTTGAGTAGCTCAAAATCGTGTAGCCGGCAATTTATAGTTACCGGCTACTACACCAGTCATCGCGGGGTACGTAATCAGCCGTTCCCTATCCATGTACTTAACGATAGTCTCGAACCGGTTAGGCTTATATATGAGTCTGTTACCGCCCTGACAACTTCACTGTAGTAAATTAAACAGACTTCCCCAGTTAAGAGCATGAACTTTCACTACACAATTGCATCTTTGACTCTACCCGTTAGATCACCCGGCTTCGGTGTCCTTGACTGTTGCAATTGTCATTCGCCAGTAGTTACCATTTAATGGAACCCATTAAATGGTAATCTTCCTACAGCGGACTTTCACCCCATTAGTTCACGCCCATAGTTGGCGTACCAAATTAATCAACGATTGCCTACGGCTGAAGAGCCAAGTTATTTGTCCGCTATTGAGGCGTTAAACCAAAAAGGAGCTACCCAGTGTATCGATGCATAGTATTTATCCTGATTCTATTTGCAAGTCAGGTTAGAGCAGATTACGGATATACATATAGTGGCGATTTAAATGGTGATGGTATAGCCGATAGAATCATGTCTGGACCATCAGCAATGTTCGGCAATAGTGGCGGCCCTTTTATAATCTATCTAAGTAAGGCGGATGGAACATACATAAATAAAGTTGTGGCATTTCACCCAAAGGCAATTGCTTTCGAAAAATATGAATCCGGCCGTAATAGTCTATGGGGTTATTGGAGACATGGCACGCGGCAAGGAACATTATTCAAATTATCTTTGGATGGTGAGTTCAAGGTAGAGAGCATCACTATAAACCCAATCGGGTCTAATCTTTCGTCGGGTATATATTCGACGGTTTTTGATAAAAAGTCTTTATTGAAAATAAAAAGAGTTGAGGGCTACATGCCACCAGATTATCCATGGGGGAAAGGGTAGAAACACACACTAGGACAGTCAAAGACTGGGGATTATGTCAACAGTAGCGAAAGCTCTATTTCTGACGACTCTTTCTCTTTGATTTATAAGTAAAGGAGTTCAAGCTCTGGGAATTTGCATACAGGTCTTGGAAAACGCTATTTTTAGATCAAAGAGCGGTAATCTTGATATAGAGCATTTGGGTTAGGACTAGATTAGCAGGGTGAGGCTGAGAGGAAGCTTCGACAATCGCCTATTCCGTGTACCCAGTGTTTATCGAGTTGAGCATAAACTTCTTGCACAGCCTCTCATTAGCTGGCTTCTTTGTTTTGGGGCAGCTTGAAAATTAAAGAGCCTGATCTATTCGCCTTCTACTGTAAATATTCCAGCGTAGGGTTCTCGATCAAAGCTGGCTTCTAATTTAATGGATAGCTTTGCATCGATAAGCAACACCTTATTTTTTACAGATACACTTTTTTCCAACTCTCTTCTAGAATCTCTGTCAGCAGATCGAGTTATTTGTATCATAACGTGGTCATTCCAACCTTTGATTGATCACCAAAGCTCTGAATTTCTTTGTGTATTTGTTTTATATTTCTTGGTTGCTAGCGGATAGGAAAATCTATGTTAATACTTAAATCGAGGGGGCATATAAATCTATAACATGAATAGACAGGCAAAACAATTGGGTTGCTCGAAGGAATTTGAGCCTATTTCTGTTTAGGAAATATTGTTAAATCAATAACTTTTTTGGAGGGGGCTGGCGGGTAAAAGGTCTTTAGTGAATGACCTACCCATATAAAATTATTGCTTGCAATCTTTGTTTTGAAAATAATATTATTTAACATGGATAGATACTGGAGATACCGATAAAGAAGATATTGCCAGCATTTATTATTGTTGTGGCCATTAGTGTGCAGGCTAGTTTTTTCGGAAGGATTTTAAAAGATTCTCGCGCCAAAATATAAGCATAGGTTGTTTAAGTTATAGCTTTCCATCTTCATGATGAGCGAAGAATTTTACCTATCCATCAATGACCGAACAAGGTCAGAGAAGTTATTGCCAAGCATGTCAAGTAAGGTGTGGCCGGGGCTCTCATATGCGAAATACTATGAGCTTTCTCATGAACTATTTATTTCCACTGAATTGGTATTTAGGGAAAGCTCGAACTTTAATCAGTTGTCCTATGCCAAATATTTTTTATATCCTTTTATTTCGTTTTGTTAATCGAGCATAGTTTATGGCATTAATGTCTGCAATAAGAGCATATTTAAAAACAGGAGAAAAAAATGGGTTATCACATTACCGTTAATATCGCAAATCATTGTAAGACCGATATTAAATATACCAAAAACATGAATCAATCCGAGGGTAATATTGAGCATGGCCCAGTAGATACTATTCCCGCGTTAACAACCACGAGAGCTTTCACAGGCTGGGCTAAAGGAAGTGACATGGCCGCTGGATATGTCCTTTATTATCTTCCGGGGCAAAGCGGCAGCAAGATGAAGATCAACTACGCAAGCGAAACCGCGATAACTTCGCAAACCGATGGCGAAAAAGCTTATACGGCTTGCGTCTACGTATTCGCGCAGACCCCTAATAAGCCTGGATATAGCGCTGAAACGACGGGTTATTTCTGGGTCATGGATGACGCGATATTAATTTCGAAAAAAAAAGGCGGTAAAGACGAGTACACGGCCACCCTTCACGTATATCCGATAGGGGATCCGTACGAGATGAAGGAAGAAATTGAACCGGTAAGTCCTACCTATTATCTCGACAATCAGACCAAAAAGTGGGTTCATTTATGCGACTACGCTAATCCACATCCATATGAGCTTTTGAATGGGACTACATCGATTGGACCAGGGCAAAAAGTGATGATACTTGATGGCTTTTCTGGAACCCAATGGGAGTCCCCATACGCTAATTTGCAGTACAGTATCGACGAAGACCACACCTTCTCAATCCAACCAGAATCCAATAGTGGATACGATGGCTGGCAACCTACGAGCGTGTCTTGGCCGCAGGGCAAGGGAAACTACAACACCTCGATCGCGGGGAATAATAGCCTGGGCCACACCACCATAACTTTAACGGAGTCCTAACGATTAAGGATTAACTACGCTTCACCGCAATCAATCCATCTTGTAAGACAAGCTCGATTTTATCGTGGATAGAGCTTCTTATTTAAGGGAGTAATTATTTGGGCAACTATTTTGTTTATTAAAAAACTAAAGTGGACACCCTGTTGTTTTTAGTTTTTCTAATTGGTAAGTTCCTCTGGCAATGTTGTTGAGTAGCTCAAAATCTAGTAGCCGGCAGTTTCTAGTTACCGGCTACTACACCAGTCATCGCGGGGGTGCGTAATCAGCCTATCCATGTACTTAACGATAGTCTCGAACTGGTTAAGCCCATATATGAGTCTGTTACCGCCCTGACAGCTTCACTGTAGTAAATTAAACAGAACTTCCCAGTTCAGAGTATGAACTTTCACTACACAACTGCATCTTTGACTCTACCCGTTAGATCACCCATCTTCGGTGTCCTTGGCTGTTGCAGTTGTCATTCGCCAGTAGTTAGCATTTAATGGAACCCATTAAATGGTGACCTTCCTACAGGGGATTTTCACCCCATTAGCTCATGCCCATGCTGGATGTACCAGTAGTCAGCATCGCCCCTTCGGGGCTGGACCTCGCTACGCTCGGCCACTGTTGGCGGAGTTAGATTTTCTACTCATCGGAGATAGGGAATGTCAACGAGAGAAATCTCCAACTATTATGACTCAACAGAACGTAGTGATACTCGAGAAGATTTAATTTTTGCTCTTAGTAAAGTAAAAGGAAGAAATATTGCTGTTGATTGTGGCTGTGGAGCAGGATCAGATATAGCTTATTTGCGCAGTAATAATTTCACGGTTCATGCCTTTGATATCGAGAATGAATCTATATCTAGATGTCGTAAACGATTCAAAGATGATGAGCAGGTTATTCTATCAAGGGATAGTTTTAATACTTTCCATTATCCTGAGTCCTCGCTGGTAGTTGCTGATGCCAGTCTTTTCTTTTGTCCTGAAAAATATTTTGAGTCAGTTTGGTTGAAAATAACTAACTCTTTGACGGAGGGTGGAATCTTTTGCGGTTCATTCCTGGGGCCGAAAGACACAATGGCTGGACCTGAGTATGATAAGGAAGCATTTTGGAATGATACTCTAGTTATGAATGAATCGAAGATTAAAAAACACCTCAGTAACTTTGAGCTATTAAAGTGGACTGAACATGACCTTTCAGGAGAAACTACAGATGGTACACCGCACCATTGGCATATATTCTCCATCGTAGCAAGAAAAAAATCTAAACTGGGTAACCGGTAGTTTCTTGCTACCGGTCCCCACACCACCCATCATGCATGTCCACAATGGGCGGTTCCCTATCCGTAATAAATCTCTTCGAGCAGCTCTTCAATCGAGTTGAATGTCATGGCAGTGCGCTACCTCAACCTTATCCAACTGGAAACATAGCGGTGGTCTAGCCCTGCCTTGTAGCTTATGGATTTTAAGTTCAGTGTACTGATCTAATCCATCCAGACACTTCGCGAAGATGGTAAAACTACCAAGCGAGGTGAAGCATGAAAAAAAAGGGACACGTCGGCATTTCAATCCGGCATTTAAGAAAGACGCCGAAACTCTTGTCTCTAAGAAAGGATATTCGATTTCTAAGATAGTAAAGACTGTAGGAACAACTGCCAATAACCTGAGGCGCTGAATAAAGGACCTGAAGCAGGAAGAGGGAAATTGTTGGGACAAGGTACCGACTGAACGTTTTTTTAGCGGCTTGAAGCGAGAGTGATTAACGGGAAATCTCTATCCGACAAGGAAGAATGCGATAGCAGATGTAATAGCTTATATTGCTTTTTAAAACTCACGCAGAATACATACAACACTGGTGGACCTAGCCCCTATCGAATTTGAGAAATGTGCTTAGAGGAGTGTTCGGTTGGAGTTGAGCACAACAGAATGGGGTGAAAGAACTGAAGTAGGCGTTTAAATTTACTAACGGTGGTTAGAGTCAGGCAATCTGACTTATGTGCGCCACACCCCTGAGCTATTTTTTTAAAGAGTCTAGGCTACCGTAGATTATTAAATTGCAAATAAATATATCTGATTTCCACTTTATAGGAAATCTATAATCTAAAGTAGCTAATAGATTCGCTTTGGGACTTAAAGGGTCTTTAATAAAAAGATAGATAGTGAACCACTGGCTCCCTGGTCAACTATTACATGAAATCAGGTCTCTTAACTCATGAGTAAAGATACAAGATTTTTTCACAGTGTTTTTTCAAAATACGCTGATCTTTCCAAGGAGCAGTGGAAGCTGGCGCTATGTAATGTAACGCAAATGTATACAGCGGATAAGATTAAAATGGTCCCTGTCTCTGAAAGAAAAGGAAGAGGCGAAATTGTAGCTTCAGCGAAAGAATTTGCTGTAAAGAAGTATGCAGAGTACGAGGATTACAGCAAGATAATTAAAGCTAATAGGCGCGGAGGCTGGGTATGTTGATCGTGGCCAGAACCATGATTGCCTTCTCGGTCTTCGTCCTCCCTTTGACGGGGGAAACGGCCACCACATCAGACACGATGCCTGCGACGCTTCCGCCGCTGCAGAACACCCCACTCCCCGATCGGGTTAAGCTGGGATTCCTTCTTTACAACGACCTGAACATCTCGGCCAGGCGTAACACCGGCTGCGTCACCTGTCACGCGCACTCGGCCGGTTTCGCCGATCCACGCAGTGCCGCCGATCCCGTAAACATGCCGGTCTCCCCCGGGTCCGAGCCAGGGAAATTTGGCACGCGTAACGCCCAGACCGCCGCTTACGCGACGTTCAGCCCCCCATTCCACTGGGATGAGCAGAACCAGACCTATGTCGGCGGGCAGTTCTGGGATGGCCGGGCCAACTCGCTGAAAGACCAAGCAATCGGACCGCCACTCAACCCACTGGAGATGGCCATGCCGAACAAAGAGGCGGTCCTCGCGCGCCTCGCGGAGAATCCGGTCTATCTCGAGGCCTTCCGGCGGCTCTACGGCGTAGACCTCAAGTGGCCACAGGTCGAGATGGTCTACCCCAAGTTCGGCGCCGCAATCGGGTCCTTCGAGCCCACTGACGAGTTCGCCGAGTTCAACTCCAAGTACGACTACTACGTTGCAAGCAAGATCGACCTGACCCCGCAGGAACAGTTGGGACTCCAACTGTTTAATGGCAAAGCCAAATGCAGCAACTGCCATAGTAGCAAGCCGCCGGCGAACTACCCGCATGCCCTGTTCACCGACTTCACCTACGACAACCTGGGGCTCCCTGTGAACCCACGAATCGCCGTCCTGCACGGCGTCGTCAGCCTGCCACTCGACCTGGGCCTGGGCGGTAGGCCGGAGATTGCCGCCAAGCATCCCGACGGATCGCAGAATGGTAAATTCAAGGTGCCCACTCTCCGCAACATTGAGATCACCCCACCCTACGGGCACAACGGCGTCTTCGCCACGCTCGAGCAAATCGTCCATTTCTACAACACCCGTGATACGCTCGGTGAAGTGCCCGACGCAACCGACCCGAACTTCGGAATCACCGGCTGGCCCAAACCCGAAGTCCCTAAGAACGTCAACCGGGCCGAGCTGGGCAACCTCGGGCTGACAGACGAAGAGGAAGCTGCGGTCGTGGCGTTCCTGAAGACGTTGACCGACGACGCGTTCGACGAAAAGGACCTCGAACACCCCGAAGGCCAGGCGCCGCTACGCCGTTGACGATAATCAAATTGTCGAGCAGCTTTGGATGCCTGCAGTCCATTCAAATAACGGTGGATCCTATCCAGGTAGTAGACTTTCGGACATCTCGCTCAGCTGGATGGTAGCTAGTGCCACTAAGCATACCGACCTCTTTCTCGATGAAAAATGCCTCCCATACCCAGATAGCTTTGAATCCAACATCAGGGACTGGTTACGAGAGTCAATCAACCTTGAATCTGACTTCTAGACTTTATCCCTATCAACGCCTGATGAATTAGAAACTACCGGATAGTAGGGATATCGGGAAGAGGTTTCGACACAAATTCGAGAGCACTGATCGACGCAACTTACTGCCTGCGGGTTTCAAAACAATCGGGGATTACTTGGCTTTTAGTATCGTTAACCTTGAGCTTAAGCTTGCGCTCAACAAAGCGTTTAATACTCGCCATAACCCGTCCACCCGCGCGTTTAGAGGAAACGACGATCACAAAATTCTCCGCATAGCAGATAAAATTGTGTCAACGTTTTTCCAGTTCTTTGTCTAGCAGGTCGAGTACAATATTGGAAAGCAGCGGCGATAAAGGGCCACCTTGTGGCACCCCCTCATGACAGGCTTTCCAATATCCATCTTCTACACATCCTGCGCGCAAGTAGCTTGCGATCAATTTGAGTAAACGCTTATCGCTGATTCTTTGGCCAAGTAAACTCATAAGGAAATCATGATTTACTCGATCAAAAAATTTAGATAAATCGACATCCTCCGCTATTCGTTTCCCTTCCTCGATATATTTTCTAAGCTTGCTCACTGCATGATACTGTGATCGTTTTGGACGGAAGCCATAGCTAAACTCCGAAAAAATTTTATCGAAGATGGGGTGGATAACTTGGGCAACAGCTTGCTGAATAACACGATCAAAGATCGTAGGTATCCCAAGACCTCGCTGACCACCATCTGGCTAGCGGATGTAGACACGCCTAACGGGAAGCGGTTGATAATGACCTTGCCGAATAATTTCAACAATCTCATCGCCAATTACCTTGAAGTGCCGAACAAACTCATTGATGGTAATCCCATCAATGCCTGTGGCACCTTTATTGCCGGCTGACAACAGATCGATAGGCTGCCCTGTCTTATAACTCGTGGATTTTGGTTGAGGCCTTCACCGTGCTCAAGGTATTAATCTTGGCACTTAGCTACTATGCCGTCGGCTGAGTTCTGTTTAATCACCCTGGTCATTTCTGACCGAGGCTCTGGCTATGTTCCACCATTTTTTCTACTCCACGATAGTGGTGGACCTACTTATGAGTCAGCGCCCACGCTGACAGCTAAACAGATCTCCCTAGATAAGAACGTGAACTTTCACTGCACAGCTGCATCATTGACTCTACCTGTTAGATCACCCAGCTAAACCTTATAGAATGTTTCTGTTCCTAAGCTCGAAGTTTTGCTGGCGGATGTCTCCCCAAAAGACCTCGCGGTATTGCAGTTGCCATTCGCTAGTAGTTAGCATTTAATGGAATCCATTAGCGGTGATCTTCCTACAGGGGACTTTCGCCCTATTAGTCCAGGCCCATGCTGAGTGCACCAAGCGCCTGTAAATTGACCTCCGGCCATTGTCATCTTTTTTGCCAAAACCTTAATAAATAAGGTGACAGTAGCCACCGGCAGTTGAGGCGGGCGTTAGGTGCGTAATATCGACGACCTCTTTGAGAGATGATAATGAAGAAACTCAAAAACGAAAAAGAGATGGTGAAAAAGGCTATAGCACTCGGTACTGCATATGGTACCAAGCGAGGCGTTGTCGAATTCGAAGCTACCGATTCAGCTCACGAGAAACTCGAATATATTTACCGTCTTTTAGTTCACGATAAATTAATTCAACCCCTTCCAGAAGACAAAATATCACAGAAGGCTATCATGCATAGGTTAGCAATATGGGCCTCAAAGCAGTGAAGAGAGGAGTTTTATCGTAAGACCAGGAAGTATTTGGTAGACATACTAAAAGGGCTTAAAAAGTCATAGTCATGGATTAGCAGCCATTAGCGCCGATATTCCTACTTTTCACCACAAATAAAAACTAAACCATGTCCGGCATTGTTTATAGCTTAGGTAAACACCGTAAACACAAAAAAACCGATAAATCGCCAGCCTTAGAAGAAGAGTATGAAGTGGCTTAAGATAAGCCACTTCAGTCACAAACAGCTAATATCCGCTAAAGGGGCAGCGGCATAGGTTTTTCATTCACCTTAAACTCGCTGTCTTTCAGACTGATATTGGAGCTGTAGCCGTCATTGGTTGATACTAACAAACCTTGTTGCTCAAGAGACGCTAATATGGTCGGCACTTGTTGAGCAGCTACTTGCTCCAGCTGCTCTTCACTCATGCCTTGGGTTTGCGGGTTATTTTTCAATTGAGCTTTCATCACTTGTACGGCCATAAATTCAAACAGGGCTTTATCGCCGCTTAGATTGCCGTCAACTAAGGCATGTGACAGCCAGAAAGCCGGATCTAGTGGTTGCTCCGGTAACACGCTAATGCCAACTAAGCTAGTATGAAGGTTACTGTTAAAGCTGCCTTGCGGGAAAGTACCCCGTAAGCTGGTAATATTCACTTGAGGTTCGCCAGCCACTAAAGATAACAGATTAGCGTTCATAAACTCCATAGCCTTAGATCCTGCGTCTTCAGCAGGCAACGTATTGCGTGAGTAGGCAAAATCCTGATAAGACTTCCAAAATTCTTGGCTGATATTGGCGACCTCAATCTCAAGGGCCAGATCTTCACCATGGAATTCAGCTATGTCGACCTTTTTAGAGCCGTAGGCAACCTGCATATTTCCCAGTTGTTTTTCTTGGTTGAATTCAGTACTGCCCTTCACATATAGGTCAGCAATGTCAATATTTTCGTTTTGTTCTCTATCATTTAAACTGATGGCACCAAGGTTAATTGTTATATCAGAATCATAAAAAGCACTTTCAAAGATTGCCTTGAGGGAGGAAGGCATGGTCATATCCATAGTCAACCTTTCAGCCTTGACATCCCTTAACTCAGAAGTGACAGTAAGGCTATCGGCACCCCCCTGGTAAGTTAGTTGCCCATTCTGATATTGCCCTTTACCCTGGAAACCGCTGAAAGTTAACTGAGCTTTATGATCTTCAATATCAGTAGTAAATGGTGTAATGCTGTCGTTATAGTAATAACCACCTAAAACATTCATATTACCATGAAGCTGGTAAAAAGGAGTTTGCTCAGCCCACACCAAATGTTCACGTAATTGATCACCGGCAGCTTCTAGTGTCCAGCCAAGCCATCCGAAACCGGCATGTTCACCGAAGCGAAAGGGGCCGTGGGAAGCACTGAAATCTACTTCTACAGAAAAAGATTCAAGTTCAGGAGGATCTGACACATCCGAGAAAGCATTGAGTTCCATGCTGACCAAAAAGGTGGCCTGGGTTGAAAACCAGGATGAATCCATGCTTTTTATTTCAACCGAATATGCCGAATTTTCATTTGCGGCAGTGACTATTTCATCAATGGATGACTCAAGTTGAATGCCGGCAATTTTCGGTGCAACAACACCAGTAAGCACTGCTGCTGGAAGCAATACACTCAATAATTTCTTCATTAAAATAAATCCAAACTACAAATTGGCTGGGAAGTAAGTCTATTATTATCTCATATTTACAGGCACCTGTAAGTCAAAACATAAAATACTTATTCTTTCTTGGTGTAAACTACAAACGGACACCCCTATAACAACGATATTTAAAGCGGACTCAATGAAACTCACCACATCTACTCCGTAATGTTAGAGCCGGGAAGCCTTCCTCGTCGAAAATGCGAACGCTGTAATTAGTTGTAATTGGTACAAACTTTTATATTCTATAAGGGATCGCATAAATGTAACCGTTGGCAAGTTGAGATTCAGTTTGCTGGGCCACCCGAAAGTATAAATTCATGTATTTGTGATTGTAATTATTGCCTGCATTCAGCTTTAAAGTGCATCACTTACTCTACCCGTTAGATCTACCGGTTTCTGTATCCTTGGCCAGCTCGTAGTTTTTCTATCGACCTCTTCCCCACAAGACCTTGCGGTATTACAGTTGCCATTCACTATTAGTTAGCATTTAATGGAATTCATTAAACGGTGATCTTCCTACAGTGGGCTTTCACCCCATTAGTCTACGCCCATGTTGGGTGTACCAAAGCCATCAACCATTGCCAGCAAAGCTGCCTGGACCTCCGCACTATGTGCTCCAGCCGGTTATGACGGCGTTAAGGCTACAATGAATATTCGAGAATCTATCCAGTCTCAATTTTCCGGAAAAGCTTTCGAAAGACCTTTGTTCTATGCCCACAAAGGAGGTCTTCGTTTTGAGCTTTCCTTAGGTGGAGATTGGCTCGATCAATTTGATTTAGCATTACGTAAATCTCACGAAATATGTGAAGAAATATTCGATAAGGAGATTGTTGCCTGTTACCGTATCTTTAGTAACGAACCCCTAGTTTCTTCTATCTCCACTTTTCGTGAGCTTAGAAACATTGGATTATTTCCCAAGAAAGTGAAAGAGAAAGAGCACTGGCTTGAGCGTGTAGCGGTAGATGAAGGCTGGATTGAGGGGGAAACTGAAGATTACTGGCATACAATTGCGATAAAACTACCCAAATCAAGTCTGAAGAAGCTACTTTGGTGCAGCATGGCACAAGACTTAGGCGTCAAGCCATGTCCGCTAGTAAACATCTACCTCTTTGATCTAACTAAAGGAGTTGAAGCTTGGCCTTATGATGTTCGAGGCATGGACGTTATTGGCAACAAGGCCATACTGTTTCAGCTATACAAGAAATTCGACTCATACCTTCTCGACTACGATAGAGAGATGATGGACACGAATTTTGGCTAACGCCTTAAATCGGGGGGCACAGTCCCCTGATTTATCCTCCGCACCACTCCCCATATGAATCCCAATCCCAGCTCTCTCTATCTTGCATCGCCTTTTCACCTATTTTATTGCGCCATACATGTCTTAAATATCTCCATTTATTGACACAAAATTAAGTTTTCCGATCACTGACGTTAATTATCACAGAATTCCATCTAATAAAAAGTAAAGGTATAAGAATTAAACGTTCCTTAGTGATACTGGCGTAATCTTGGACTAAGCCTTATAAACAGTGAACAAGCAAACAAGGATTTTGGGAGCTAGCAGGCACCTCGTTGAAGTAGAGGGCAACTCAAAAGTATTCCATTCGTTTTCTGTACCAGAAATCGTTCCTATCAAAAAAATACCAAGTATTTTCGCGGCGGTACTAAGAATCAATTCGGGCGTGACCCATAAGAAAAACGGGGAGAAAGAAGTTGAACTACCCAGAGCAGCTCAACCCGGAAGTGTGGCCTCTTGTCGTTTATTGCCTCGCTGTACTCGCACTAATTGTCCTGATGCTGAGCCTTTCCTATTTTCTCGGGCAGAAGAGAAGAGATCCCGCAACAGATGAACCTTTTGAATCCGGGATTATCTCCCAGGGCAGTGCTCGCCTGCGAATTTCAGTTGCCTACTATTTGGTTGCCATTTTATTCATTGTATTCGACCTGGAAGCGGTTTATCTGTTTAGCTGGTCAATTGCCTTCTTTGAGACCGGACTTCTCGGCTTTATCGAAGCCACAATCTTTATTGTCATCCTACTGGTAGGGCTGATCTACCTATGGCGCCTGGGTGCATTGGAGTGGGGCGGACAACAAAAAAGTTTGATTGGCCGCAAAAATAATCAATAAAGAAACCAGGAAAACACCATGCGCTGGCAGCTGAGTAAGGCAGATGATGTCATCGCCTCTGACTCCCGTAAGTCAAGTGGCGAGGAATTCGAAGAAGACCTGCAAAAAAATGTTCTACTCGCCAAGTTGGAAGAGTTAGTCGCCTGGGGACGCTCTAATTCACTTTGGCCATTTAACTTCGGGCTTTCCTGCTGCTATGTGGAAATGGCCACTGCATTTACCAGCCGCCATGATATCTCCCGTTTCGGCGCAGAAGTCATTCGTGCAACGCCACGGCAAGCTGATCTTATTGTAATTTCTGGCACCGTATTCCTAAAAATGGCGCCTGTGGTACAGCGGCTCTACGAACAAATGATCGAGCCTCGCTGGGTGATATCCATGGGCTCTTGTGCCAACTCTGGCGGCATGTACGACATTTACAGCGTGGTGCAAGGTGTCGATAAATTTTTGCCTGTTGATGTCTATGTCCCCGGGTGCCCCCCACGCCCAGAAGCATTACTGCAGGGTCTCACTCTGCTACAAAAATCCGTTGCTGCCGAGCGCAGAAATTTCAGTTGGGTAGTGGACGAACATGGAACCAGAAAAGTAGCCAAACCAAGCCAGCGGGATTTGCATCGAGAAGAACGGATGCGTACGGAACTATTGCGCTCTCCAGATACGGTTTAAAGCTTAAAGCGCTCTAATAAAACAATAACAATGGGACCCTCATGACAGGCGTTATAGCAAAAAGTATTCACAGTGAGACTGCCTATAGCAAGGAGGCTGAGCTATTCCTGCGTGATCTCGACCAGGAATATCATTTGCACAATTACTGGTTACAACCAAATTGTGGAGATATGCCCACTCTATGGGTAGATGCCCAGTCCCTGATTCCCATATTGCAATTTCTCAAGGTAGATATTTCTCGTCCATTCGCCATGCTTTACGACCTCAGCGCAATAGATGAGCGCTTGCGAGTAAACCGCGGAGAAGGACCAGAAAAGCAGCCAGCTAGTGATTTTACCCTGGTCTACCAACTCCTATCTTTCACTCGCAATTTATTTATCCGCATTAAGGTCGCTCTGGCCGAATCCAAGCTTTCAGTGCCATCAATTGATGACATTTGGCAAAACGCCAACTGGTATGAGCGGGAGGTTTGGGACCTCTTTGGGATTAATTTCGAAGGGCATCCACATTTGCGCCGGATTATGATGCCCACTACCTGGAAAGGACATCCCCTGCGTAAGGATCATCATGCACGCGCCACAGAAGTAGACCCTTTCAGTCTTTCTGAAGAAAAAGAGCGTAAGGAGCAAGAGGCACTATTATTTCGCCCTGAAGATTGGGGCATGGCTCGTGCCAATGAAGACTCAGAATTTATGTTTCTAAATTTGGGGCCAAACCACCCCAGTGTGCATGGCGTTTTTCGCATCGCCCTGCAACTCGATGGTGAACAAATAGTGGATGCGGTACCGGATATCGGTTATCACCATCGCGGCGCAGAAAAAATGGCAGAACGCCAAGCCTGGCACACCTATGTGCCCTATACAGATCGCATTGATTACCTGGGTGGCGTTATGAATAACCTGCCCTACGTATTGGCTCTGGAGCAACTCGCCGGAATTCAGGTGCCCGAACGTGCCCAGGTTATTCGTGTAATGATGTGCGAGTTTTTCCGCATTTCCAGCCATCTCGTCTTTTTCGGCACCTTTGCTCAGGACGTCGGACAGATGTCCCCTGTCTTTTACATGTTTATCGACCGAGAGAAACTTTTTGGCATAGTCGAGGCCATCACTGGTGGGCGTATGCATCCGGCCTGGTTTCGGATCGGCGGTGTAGCTCAGGATCTACCAGAGGGTTGGGAAAAGATGGTCCGGGAATTTCTCGACTATATGCCACAACGCTTGCGCGATTACGACGGGATGGTAATCAAAAATAAACTGCTACAAAAACGTACACGGGGCATCGGCGTCTACAATACCGCTGAAGCACTGGAGTGGGGAGTGACGGGTCCCGGTCTGCGCGCAACCGGGCTTGAATGGGATTTACGCAAAAAACGCCCTTACAGTGGCTATGACCAATTTGAATTCGATATTCCCAGCTATGATGGTGGTGATTGTTTTGATCGGTGTCGTGTGCGAGTGGATGAAATGTGGCAGAGCCTGCGCATTATCCGTCAGTGCCTGGAAAATATGCCAGCTGGGCCCTATAAATCCGATCACCCATTGACGACGCCTCCACGAAAGGGGCGCACTATGCAGGATATAGAAACCCTCATCCAACACTTTGTAAATAACAGTTGGGGACCTGTAATGCCCGCCGGTGAGGTGTGTTTCCCAATCGAAGCCACTAAAGGCCTCAACAGTTATCAAATTGTCAGCGATGGAGGGACGACATCATACCGCACCAGAATACGCACCCCCTCATTCCCACATTTACAAATGATTCCACTTATGTCACGGGGGCTGTTAATTGCGGATCTTATTGCAATCATTGCCAGTATTGACTTTGTTATGGCAGATGTTGACCGATAACAACAATAAATTCAGCTGAGATTATGGGGAGATTTATGAAATACAGGATTCGATGCTCTTATGTCGCAGTAACCACCGACGGCAGTAGCATCTTCTAGATGCCTCCGTGATTCGACCATAGGAGGCGAAAATGTCCAGCGTACTAGAACCGGAACTGATCGAAGTAATGGAGCAAAGTAACAAGGATCCAGAAGAACTCTCCGAAACCCTCACCGATGAGGAAAAGCGAGAAATTGATGAAGAGGCCTCTCACTATGAGGGAAAATCTTCTGTGGGTTTAGAAGCACTTAGAATCGTACAAAAGTATCGGGGCTGGATTTCAGACGGTAGTCTACAGGCCATTGCAAACTACTTGGACATGCCTGTAGCTCAACTGGAGAGCGTAGCCACTTATTTTCAACTGATTTTTCGTCAGCCCGTTGGGAAAGAAGTGATCTTGCTTTGTAAAAGTGCCAGCTGCTGGGTTATGGGCTGTGATCAGTTACAAAAACACATAAGCCAGAGTCTACAAATTGAACCAGGCCAGACAACTAAGGATGGAATATTTACTCTACTAGAGGCTCCCTGCTTAGGCGACTGTGATAAAGCGCCTGTACTCATGCTGGGAGAGGAAATGTATAGAAACCTCGATGAATCAGCTATCGACGCACTAATCGATAAAAAGAAACAAATCCATGCTGACAAATCCTCTCACTAAAAATATCTCCAAAGAAAATACCGCAGCAGATATCACCCAGTACCTGGATAATGATGGTTACCAAGGATGGCGAAAAGCGCACTCTATGGTACCGGATGACATTATCAATCTTGTCAAAGATGGCGGGTTACGTGGACGCGGTGGGGCGGGATTTAACACTGGATTGAAGTGGAGCTTTGTTCCCCGAGGCGAAGGATCCCCTGAGCAAAAGTTTGTTGTCTGCAACGCAGATGAAATGGAGCCGGGCACATTCAAAGACCGCCTCCTTATGGAGCGTGATCCACATTTATTATTAGAAGGGATGGCAATTGCTGCCTACGCCATAGGCGCATCCATTGGTTACATATTCATTCGCGGGGAATATCACCTGGCAGCAGAACGCCTGGAGCGAGCAATAGAGGAAGCAAAATCTCAAGGTCTTATCGGAAAAAATATTTTTGATAGTGATTTTTCATTGGAAATTTTTGTGCATCGCAGTGCAGGTAATTATATCTGCGGTGAAGAGACAGCGCTTCTCAATGCTCTTGAGGGGCAACGTGCAATCCCCAGAGCTAAACCACCATTCCCTCAAGTAAGTGGCTTATGGGGTAAACCTACGGTTGTAAATAATGTAGAAACCTTCTGCAATATACCCCATTTGGTAGCATATGGAGTCGACTGGTACCGTGGCTTGGGCGTCGGACAGGATGCTGGCAGTAAAATATTTGGCGTCAGCGGCAAAGTCAAAAATCCCGGCACTTGGGAATTGCCAATGGGTACCCCTATTCGCGAAATTATTGAACAGTATGCCGGTGGCATGAGAGATGGACTTCGGCTAAAAGGCTTCCTACCAGGCGGAGGATCTACTGATTTCCTGGGGCCCGATCACCTCGATCTCCCTATGGATTATGACGTGATCGGCAAGGCTGGTAGCCGTATGGGGACCGGTACAATTATTGTGTTAGATGATAAAACCTGTCCTATTGGGCTGGTACTAAATCTTACACAGTTTTTTGCGCGCGAATCCTGTGGATGGTGTACTCCTTGCCGAGATGGCTTGCCCTGGATTGTGAAAGTTCTACAAAGAATCGAGAGTGGGGAAGGTCTGCCCGAAGACCTTGAATTGCTACATGAGCAATGTAAGCGTATTGCCCCAGGTAAAACTTTCTGTGCATTGGCTCCTGGGGCAGCTGAACCCATTCAGAGTTCCCTCAAACTATTTGAACAGGACTATATAGATCATATCAAGAAAGGCTGTTGCCCCTATAAATAACTAGCGAAAGAGATTGGCCGGACTCCCAATAATATCAAATAAATAATGGATTAACGATGCCAACCATAACGATCGATGGCGAGAAGTATCAGGTTGATGGCGATCAAAATCTTCTCAGCAGCTGTCTGACTGTAGGTCTAAATGTCCCCTATTTTTGCTGGCACCCTGAAATGGGCTCGGTAGGTGCCTGCCGGCAATGTGCCATGATCGAATATAAAGACAGTGAAGACCAATCGGGTCGATTAATTATGAGCTGTATGACACCAGTTCGAGATGGTGGTATCTACAGTGTCAATGCCGAGGCAGCAAAAGAATTTCGCGGCAGTATCATTGAAGACCTGATGACCAATCATCCCCACGACTGTCCAGTTTGTGAGGAAGGTGGTGAGTGTCACTTGCAGGATATGACTGAAATGTCAGGTCACACCATGCGCCGCTATAGGGGCACCAAGCGTACACATCGCAATCAATATCTTGGCCCATTTATCAATCATGAAATGAATCGGTGTATTACGTGCTACCGTTGTGTACGGTTTTACAACGATTATGCTGGAGGGAGTGATTTACAGGCACTCGGTCGTAATCATCAGGTTTATTTTGGTCGTCAAGAAGAAGGTCGCCTACAAAATGGCTTCAGCGGAAACTTGGTTGAAATCTGCCCTACCGGTGTATTCACTGATAAAACATTCAGTGCACATTTTGTTAGAAAATGGGATCTACAAACAGCGCCTTCGGTTTGTGAACACTGTGCAGTAGGGTGTAACACTGCACCTGGTGCAAGAGAATCCAGCAATGGTAACGACCCTGTACTAAGGCGTATTACCAATCTCTTCCACCACGATATAAACGGTTACTTTCTCTGCGATCGAGGTCGTTTCGGGTACGAATATGTCAATGGCTCAACACGCATTGATCAGGTATTGAGTGTACATGATGAGGAGCTTATTAGCTCCACCGCAGATTCAAAAGATAAACTTCACTGTAAAGTAAACCCCCGCGATGGTGTTCTACACCTATCGGTGCAAGTCACCGCAGCTCAACGCCAACTCCGCCGGATCATTGGCGTTGGCTCTCCCCGAGCATCAATAGAAAATAATTTTGCTCTACAGCAACTAGTTGGAGCCGACAATTTCTTTTCTGGGCTAAACCGTCTCGATCAGCAGTTATTGCAACAGATCAACGCTATACAGAGTGACGACCGAGTAAAAAGTCCCAATACTCCAGAAATAGAATCCGCAGATGCGGTTCTGATAATCGGTGAAGATATCTATAACACGGCGCCCCGTATTGCCTTGGCTGTGCGTCAAGCAGCACGTAATCGTCAAAAAAAGCAGGCTCAAAATTTAAAAATTCCTTTGTGGCAAGATGCTTCCGTAAGACAACTAGAGGGTGATCCCAGCCCGATTATTTTTATAGGAACAGAGCTTACCGACCTCACAGATATAGCCAAAACTACCCTGTTTGAGTCACCAGAAAAAGTTGTACAGTTTACTAATGCACTCACTGAGGAAATCAAAAATTCTAACAACCAGGGAACTGAAAATACCTCAGAACTACAGAAACAGATTAGACGCGTGGCTCAAATACTGGAAAACGCAAATAATCCACTGATTATATCCGGAGTATCCAGCAGGCATCCCAACACTTTAAGCGCCGTAGCCAATCTGGCTTGCGTAATAAGCGATCGCAAAAAGTCACCCACTAATCTGTATTTAAACTGTGGCGAAGTTAACAGCTTGGGATTAATTCAGCTTGTTAATGAAAGTGATAACAATCTGGATCAGCTCTTGGAGTCACTGACAACAACAAAGAATACTATTCCAACCAGTCTTGTTGTGCTGGAAAATGATCTATATCGGCGACTGGATACACCATCTGCAGAGAAGATTTTTTCTCTAGTGGATGAAGTTATTCTGATGGATTCTCTACTTACGCCTACCGCCAAGAGAGCCAACTGGATCTTCCCAGCATCTACAACAGCCGAATCACAGGGTACTTATATAAATAATAATGGTTTAGCCCAGCGATTTTATGCAGTCTATGAAGGCAAAGGATACATTCAGGAGAGCTGGCGCTGGCTTGTGGATGCTGTAGATTTCTGTACTGAGAAGTCCGCTAACCTCTCAGTGATCAACAGCTGGAAGCACAGTACAGATCTCAGTAATGCCATAGCGAAGGAGTTCACGACACTGGGGGTTCTCGCTGATCTCGGCCCCAATGAAGACTATCGCATAGATGGTCTTAAGATCGCTCGACAAAGTGCCCGTTATAGTGGGCGTACCGCTATCCACGCCCAACAACATGTTTCAGAAACACCCCCCATTAAAGATCCTGATGCTCCCATGAGCTTCAGTATGGAAGGCATACACAATCCCAATAAAACTCCACTCCAGGCAAATATTTGGTCACCAGGATGGAACTCCAACCAATCTATCTTTAAGTTTCAACAACAAGTTGGTGGTGAGCGTAAAGGGGGGCCGTCAGGAAAAAGAATTGAACGAGCTCCACGACCTATCTCTGAATACCTCCCCTCTAGTGGTGAATTAGAGCATCCATCAGAAACCTCCAATAAAGTACAGATGCTTCCCATTTATCGCCTCTTTGGTAGTGAGGAACTCAGTAACCAATCAATGTCTCTCTCTGAAATTATTGACGCTCCATTTATATTAATACATCCAGATACCCTAGCTCACTACACTCTGACTATGGGAGAACTGGTAGATATAGAAACTAGCAATGACACCCATAGAGCAGAAATAAGACCCTGCAACACCATACCCCATGGGTGTATTGGTGTGCCTTTTGGATTACCGGGAATGGAGACCCTGGCTCCTCAGATTCCTGGCTATGCCTCTCTACGTCCGGCAGTGGCACCTATGATTAGCGAGGATCAATAAGCCATGAGTACACCAATCTGGATTACTCTGCTCAATATTTTCGGTGTACTTATCGTTACCGTGTTACTCGCAGCTATCCTCACTTGGGGAGAGAGACGACTTCTTGGATTTTGGCAGGATCGGCCAGGTCCAAATCGGGTGGGTCCCTTCGGCACATTACAAGTTCTTGCCGATATGATTAAGCTGTTCTTTAAAGAAGACTTCATTCCTCGGTTTGCCGATATTCCTGTCTTTGTTCTAGCGCCTACAGTCGTTATGGCAACCATGCTGATTGCTTTTGCCGTAGTGCCCATGTCACCAAGTATTGGGGTTGCCGATCTTAATATTGGTCTACTGTTTGTGCTTGCAATGAGCTCCATTGCCGTTTACAGCATAATCCTTGGTGGCTATGCCTCTAATAATAAGTATGCGCTACTAGGTGGTCTCCGAGCCGCCGCACAGACAGTCTCCTATGAAGTCTTTATGGGATTGAGCCTGATGGGTGTAGTGATGATGTCCGGTAGTTTCAATTTGAGGGATATTGTCAATGCCCAGGCGGACACTTGGTTTATTGTGCCCCAGTTTCTGGGTTTTATTGTTTTCTTTATTGCCGGTATCGCCGAGAGTCGCAGGACACCCTTTGACCTCCCCGAGGCAGAACATGAATTAACAGCAGGGTTTCATACTGAGTATTCAGGTATGAAGTTTGGAATGTTTTTTGTTGGTGAATACCTTGCTGTAATTCTGATATCCGCACTAATCACCACTTTATTTCTAGGAGGATGGCATGGCCCTCTACTCCCTCCTATTATCTGGTTCTGCCTAAAAACTGCTTTTCTGGTTGCCATTTTCATTCTATTGCGTGCAGCCCTTCCCCGTCCTCGATACGACCAGTTGATGAAATTTGGCTGGAAGGTCATGTTGCCCTTGTCTCTGTTTAATCTGCTCGCAACCGCTGGAGTACTGTTATGGATCGCCTAGGCCTTCAATCACATCCCCACAGTATTGCCGGAGGACGGAAATGATCGCCAGTCAAATTCGCAGTATGTGGTTAATATTTAAACATCTATTCCGGCGTAATGTCACCGTTCAGTATCCAGAGGAGAAACCTTACCTAGCGCCACGCTACCGTGGGAGAATTATTTTAAGCCGGGATCCCAATGGCGAGGAGCGCTGCGTAGCCTGTAATCTCTGTGCAGTTGCCTGCCCGCCAGATTGTATTTCTTTACAGAAAACCGAAGATCCTGATGGTCGTTGGCGTCCAGAATATTTCCGTATTAATTTTTCCCGATGCATCATGTGTGGACTCTGTGAAGATGCCTGCCCAACTTATGCGATCCAATTAACACCTGATTTTGAAATGTGTGAATACGATCGTCAAAACATGGTGTATGAAAAGGAAGATCTATTGATCGATGGACCAGGAAAATATCACGACTATAGTTTTTATCAGGTCGCAGGCAAAGCCATAAAAGGAAAAGATAAGGGCCAGGCAGATAATGAAGCAGAGCCAATTAATGTTAAGGGCCTGAATCTATAGCTTTAAAAATACACATCATTATTGGCCCCAACAATCATCAACAAGCCAACAGTCGCCGGCAAAGAAAACAATAATTAAAAACAACAAAAATAATTCACTAAACAAGAAAAGTCGCTGAGAAAAAATCACTCAACCGACTAACACAATACCAGGGAGCCGAAAGGCATGAATCTTATCTTCTATTTGACAGCTGCCATAGCCGTAGCGTCCACAACCATGGTTATTTTTCATAAAAATGCTGTACATGCCCTTCTTTATCTAGTGACATCGCTACTCGCAGTGGCTGTAATCTTTTATCAATTTGGAGCCCCTCTCGCTGCTGCTCTAGAAGTGATTATTTATGCCGGGGCAATTATGGTATTGATTATTTTTGTCATTATGATGCTCAACCAGGGAGATTCCACTGTAGCTCAGGAACAAGCGTGGCTTCAGCCCAGAACCTGGATCGGCCCGGCTTTATTGTCTGCCTTATTATTAGCCCAACTTATTATATTGGTGAGTAATGGACAAATCTCTTCAAGTCAAACCTATCACTACATAGGCCCCAAACAAGTAGGTATCGCGCTATTTAGCCACTATGTTCTCGCTGTAGAGTTGGCTTCAATGTTATTGCTGGCTGGATTAGTTGGTGCATTTCACTTAGCTCGTCGTAGAAATATTGATTCAGAGGGATCTAATAATGCCAATTGAAACCGCACCAGGTCTTGAGGCAGGTGTTCTACTTGCAGCCATTCTCTTTTGCTTGGGACTGGCAGGATTAATGATGCGAAGAAATGTCATTTTCATGCTGATGTGTGTGGAGATTTGCACAAATGCTGCAGCACTGATGTTCGTAGTCGCTGGTGCACATTGGGGGAATGCTGATGGCCAGGTAATGTTCTTATTTGTCGTCACTCTTGCGGCAGCTGAAGTAGCAATTGCGCTTGCTTTAGTTCTGCAATTTTATCATCGCAAGCATACTGTTGATATTGATCAATTAAATGAACTGAGAGGCTAACATGCAGGGCCTATTAGCTTGGGTGCCACTTTTACCACTGATTGGCTTCCTCACATTGGTAGCTATCCCACTATTTCATCGGGATGAGCCTTCGCAAAAAGTGATTGCCTATATCGGCGTAGGCAGTGTTGGCTTGGCTGCTCTATTTACAATAATTGTGGCTATTGTTTTATTTTGGGGGAATCCCTCTGAATCAATCAATATTTCTCTATGGTCGTGGATGTTGGTGGACAACCTGAAACTAGGTTTCAATTTCCACGTGGACTGGCTAACCATGGTGATGTTACTGATTATCACTGGTGTTGGGTTTCTTATCCACCTCTATTCAGTGGGCTATATGCGGGAAGACCTGGATTTCCGCCGTTACTTCGCTTACCTAAACCTGTTTGTCTGTGCCATGTTGATTCTGGTTTTGGCTGATAATCTGGTCTTACTTTATCTTGGCTGGGAGGGTGTTGGACTCTGCAGCTATCTTCTGATTGGTTTTTGGTATAAGGATCCAGCCAATGGAGCAGCTGCCCAAAAAGCTTTTATCGTCACCCGTATTGGTGATACGGCAATGGCTATCGGCTTGTTTCTGCTTTTCTATGAATTCTCAACACTAAACATTCCTGAGCTTGTCTCGACCATAAACGGTCCAGATGTAAACAATGACATAGTCACTTTAGCGTGCCTTCTCTTACTGGGTGGTGCCGTGGGCAAGTCGGCACAATTACCACTGCAAACCTGGCTACCTGATGCCATGGCTGGTCCAACACCAGTGAGTGCCCTGATACATGCTGCCACTATGGTTACCGCAGGTGTATATTTAATTGCCCGTATGCATCCTCTTTATATGTTATCGGAAGTGGCAATGACCGCTGTGGCAGCCGTTGGCGCTCTCACACTACTTCTGGCTGGCTTCAGTGCAATAGCTCAAAGTGACATAAAAAGAGTACTCGCCTACTCCACAATTAGTCAGATCGGTTACATGTTTCTTGCTTTAGGCGTTGGTGCTTGGTCTGGCGCTATTTTTCACTTAATGACTCATGCATTTTTTAAGGCCCTGCTATTCCTATCTGCAGGATCAGTAATTTTAAGCCTGCATCATGAACAAAATGTTTTTTCAATGGGTGGACTGTATCGAAAAATACCACTTACTTTTATTTGTTTTACCATTGGATGTGCATGCCTTGCTGCACTTCCCTTCACCTCAGGATTCTATAGTAAAGACCATATATTATTGAGCGCCTGGGAATATCACCATGGCATTAACATCTTGTGGCTCGCCGGCATACTCGGAGCACTCGTAACCGGAATTTACAGTTTCCGTGTATTATTTCTCGTGTTTTTGGGAAGAGAAGGTCAGGCTTCCACTCATTGTAAAGATGCCAATATCCCTGTAATGAGCATACCTCTCTGTATTCTCGCAGTGTTGGCATTATTTGGTGGCTTATTGGCCCCGCCGCTGCAATCCGTATTTGGTGTTCGCCCAGACGAAGCCCACTCCCCCTGGATCGAAGGCACTGCTATTGCAATGCCATTAATAGGCCTTGCCATTGCCTGGAAGTTATTCCGTCATGAGCAAAGAACAGGAGAACAACGTTCAAGTCTATTGCAGTTCTGGTTCTCCGGCTGGGGATTCGATTGGATATACGATCATCTACTGGTGCGACCTTTCAAGTTTCTTACTCAAATAAACCACAATGATATTATTGATAGCATTTACAAAGGCACCGCAACAATTAGCCGACAAATGCATGCTCTTCTAAGTACCTCGCAAAATGGACAAGTGCGCTGGTACCTAACTACCTTCGCCGTTGGTTCCATTTTATTCCTCGCACTTCTGGTGGCGTTATGACCCTTTTAACGATCATTATTATATTGTTCGCCGGCGGCTTGCTAGCCTGGCTAGCTGAGCGCTATTTTAAAACTGGTGGGCGCTGGATCAGTATGATCAGCTTATTACTTGCCGCCTTATTACTCACAAATTACTCAACATTTATTCATTCAACAGAAGTTGGCACATCGGAGCCTTGGTGGGAAAGTTTACAAATACCCTGGATTCCCAGATTTGGAATTGACTTCCATTTAGCCATTGATGGCTTAAGTTTTCTCATGCTGGTACTGACACTGGCAATGGGAATTTTTGGGATAGTAATGACCTGGAATGATATTAATTTTCGCAGAGGTTTTTTCTATTTCAATTACCTATGGACTTTAGCCGGTGTTGTTGGTGTCTTTACCGCTATTGATCTTTTCCTTTTCTTCTTTTTCTGGGAAGTCATGCTGATACCCATGCTGTTCTTAATCGCAGTATGGGGTTATGAGCAACGTATTTACGCCGCAATCAAGTTCTTTATTTTTACTCAAGCAAGCAGTCTTCTAATGCTTATTGCGATAGTTGCTCTTGTTTATATCCACTACACCAACACCGGACAGCTCACTTTTAATTACAATGCCCTGCTAGATGCCCGTCTATCACCCGGAATTGCCTACTGGATAATGCTAGGGTTCTTTGTTGCTTTCATTGTCAAATTACCAGCTTTACCTTTCCATACTTGGTTACCAGACGCACATACTCAGGCACCTACAGCAGGGAGTATCCTACTGGCCGCCATTCTCCTTAAAACGGGTGCTTATGGCTTGTTGCGCTTCAACCTACCGCTATTTCCTGAAAGCTCAGTAGCATTTGCACCGGTAGCAATGACTATTGGAGCACTCAGTATTATTTACGGAGCAATGCTCGCCTTTGCTCAAAGAGACATGAAGAGGTTGGTAGCCTATTCCAGTGTTAGCCATATGGGGTTTGTGTTACTTGGCTTGTATGCCCTTGATACTATTGCTATTCAAGGAGCTGTTATGCAAATGATCGCTCACGGCTTGAGCACTGCAGCTTTATTTGCCCTGGTGGGTGCTATTCAGCATCGCTTTCACACTAGAGATATGCACCAGTTGGGCGGTCTTTGGGCCAGATTGCCAAAGTTATCTGCCGTTGCACTTTTCTTCGCAGTAGCATCTCTGGGCCTACCTGGTTTAGGCAATTTTGTTGCTGAGTTCACCGTACTTGTAGGTAGTTTCCGAAGTAATCACTGGCTTACAGCCCTGGCTGCAATTGGGCTTATTGGTGCAGCGCTCTATGCCTTACTTATGATGCAAAAGGTATTCTTTGGAAAACTGAACAAGCGACTGGAAAAGCCGATTCAGGAACACGAGGCTACAGATCTGAGTATACGGGAATCTAGCGCCCTTCTCACTCTCGCCGTCCTATTAGTCTTTATCGGTTTACGCCCACAACCAGTTTTTGATATTGCCGATCCAACTGTTCAACGGTCCGCAACAAGAATTGATGCTGTTTTAAATGATCAAAAAATATCAAATGAACAATTATCATCTCAGACTCTCTCACCCAAGCTTAAACCGACCTCAGTTGAGGATAACACCCCATGAGTGCACAGGAACTTTTTGGAATACTGCCACTACTGATACTTAGTGCAGGCATAGTTATTCTATTGTTACAGGTATCTTTTTGGCGTGGGCACCTGGGTGCATTGGTAACCACCCTAATCACTCTACTACTTGCCATGGCTTCTTGCTTTTGGGTTGCCGATGAACTGACTGGTGCGACAAGCTCGCTTCAGGTAACTGAGCTTATCCTGATCGACTACACTGCATTATTTTTCACACTTATATTACTGGTAACCGCCTTTGCCGTCAGTATTATGGGGTTCAACTACCTACGTCTACGCTGTGACCCAAAAGGAGTAGCTGGTAGTTATCCAGAGGAATATTATATTTTATTGCTTCTGGCAATGCTTGGTGCCTGCACTCTGATTTTCTCCAGCCATTTTGCAACATTTTTCCTGGGACTTGAGTTAATTAGCCTCTCTCTTTACCCCATGCTAGGTTTTTCCTTAACTGGCGATCTATCCCCAAAAAGAGAGCAGCTTCAGTCCCTTGAATCAGCCATTAAATATTTAATTCTATCAGCACTATCCACTGCATTAGGCCTGTTCGGTATTGCGCTTATTTATAGCGCTTCTGGCGCGCTAGACTTTACCGGCATAGCTTCTCGAATTACCGAGTTATCCCAGACCTCCACACTATTTGCGACTGGAGTTACTTTATTTCTTATCTCTGTGGCTTTTAAATTATCACTTGTGCCCTTTCATATTTGGACACCTGATGTTTACCAAGGGGCCCCCACGCCAACAACAGCCTTGATTGCAACCGTAGCCAAAGGAGCGGTTATTGGCTTCCTATTACGTTTCTTTAATACTCTGGACCTATACAGCAGCAAAACTTTAATCGATATGCTTTCTATTGCAGCCATAGCCAGTATGATTGTAGGAAATCTTCTCGCATTAATGCAGTCGAATATCAAACGCCTTTTAGCCTACTCTTCAATTGCACATATCGGTTATTTGATTGTGGCTTTTATCATAGGAAAAAGCACCTTTGGCACAGAGGCCGTTATTTATTACTTGATAGCTTACATAATTACTACCCTAGGTGCTTTTGCGATAGTGGGCTTGGTCGCCGATTCGGTTGAAGAAAAAGTGCTCAGTGGAGAGTACCCTGAAAATCCCACTTCAGATAGCCAGAATCCCTATCAGCGTGCATTTTATCAGGGGTTGCTCTGGCGCTCCCCCTGGTTGGCCAGCTGTTTCGCTGCCATGCTCCTCTCCCTTGCCGGCATACCGCTAACTATTGGCTTCATTGGCAAGTTCTACGTGTTTACAGCAGGGGTTGAGGGTGAAATGTGGGGGCTTCTAGCGGGTGTGGTTATCGGTAGTGCTCTGGGACTTTTCTATTATCTAAGACTACTTCTTACCCTAGTACAACGTGATAGCTCCCTGGATACAACCTCTAACGGCACAGTACAAATTGCTGCATCTGGCCAGTTGTTACTACTGGCACTGACGGGGGCTCTGTTAGTATTCGGTATTTTTCCTCAGATCTTGATCAACTGGATAAATGCACTATAAAGATTAATTAGGGTATGGCCGCAAGAAGATACGACCTGTTTTCCGCCCAATAACAATTTCCTGGGTATCAAAGGGCAGACCTATGAAGACTTTCAAGCAGGCATTTGAAATCATTCAGGATGCAGAAAAGTTTCACCTGGATATGGCAGACCTTTACGAGAATTTACTTGAAAAATCTGAGGATTATCGAACTCAACTGTTATTAAGGCATATGTTAGAGCATGAACAACGTATGGCGAGAAACCTCTCAAACTATGGAGAAATCGCCCAGCAAAAGGTCATGCAGACCTGGTTACAGTACACCCATGAAGAATCCGCCCATGATTTTATTCGCCAACTGCCACTTAGTGACCCGCCCACTATCAAAGAGGTCAATAATATTGGAAGGGAAGTAGACCGATATTTTTCCAGTCTTTATGAAGCGGTGTACGGCGCTATTGAGTCCATGGAAGTAAAAGAAGTCTTTGAGGACTTGAAGCAGATACAAGACAAAGAACGTATCACCTTATCTATGGCAACTAACTCTCTCTGGGACATGTAAAAAAGCCCGCATAAAGCGGGCTTTTTTACAGTAACGATAGCTTTTAAGTAAAGCTATTCACTGAGGGCTTAAAACTCATACTGTGCACGTACATAGTAGAGCGCACCATTAAAGCCCATTGGTGCTGTCTCGGGGTATTCAGCGCCTGCAACACCTGACCAGGGGTTCTTATCTGGGTAGTTATTAAACAGATTTTCAGCCCCTGCGATCAGCGACAGCGAATCGCTAAAGTCATAGGCACCCTCTATATCCACAGTCCACTCATCACCGGCATCAATGGGTAGGCTGTAATCATCCAGGTGCGCTTCCCAGTAGCTGCCATAGTAATTCAAACGAACTAGACCACGCCATCCTTCACCCGCATGAGAAATGGTTGCATTACCACGAATGTTGGGCAGACCATCTTCCAACTGCCCAAGACGCATATCACTGATGGTTTCTTCCCGATACTTGGTGACTTCTGTATCAGTCCAGTTTGCTGCGAAACTTAAGTCAGTGGCATCTCCGAGCGGATAGGTTGCCACCACATCAATTCCACGGGTCTTGGTGTCGAAGTCGTTGGTATAAAAGCGAATCGATGTTAGTGAATCAGCTCCGCTAATACCATCGGCCACCAGTTGCGCTTTTTCCGCTTCACTAAGTTCCTGATCGGCAGACTGGGTGATACGATCACTTACGGAAATTTGGAAATAATCGAGGGTAATATCCCAGTCACCGGCAGCAATAATGGCGCCAATAGTAAAGTTTTTCGACTCTTCAGGTTGTAGTTGTTTCCCACCTTTTAATACCGCAACAGGGTTTGTCGGTGGGATAGTACCTTTATTCTCTAGCTGACTATCTGCAAAAGCCGTAGTCACATTACTTATATTTGACTGAGCTGGTGTAGGTGCACGAAAGCCGGTACTGTATGTAGAGCGCAAGGCGATTACATCATTAATTGCCCAATGTCCGGAAACCTTATAGTTGAAAGTACTGCCGAAGTCTGAGAAATCTTCCCAGCGTAGGGCTGTGCCCAAGCGAAGATTATCAGTCGCTTCCAGTTCAAAGTCGGTATAGAGCGCAATATTATCGCGGTCGAAAGTACCAATAACTTCAGGTCCGAACCCAGAAAAACCATTAGAACCAATAAGGAATTCTTGCTCTGTCAATGGACCTTGAGTCCATGAGGCTTCATCCCCCATATTGACTTCGAACTCTTCCTCACGCCACTCAAAGCCCCCGGCCATATACAATGCCTTACCGGAAATTTCAGTAGCCTTGGTCAGGTCAATATTAAAGTTAGTCTCAGTTTGCGCATAACCACCAGGGCTAAAGCTGGTTGGGGTATTTGGGCCCATTGTGGCATTAATGGTATTGTAGATATGGAAATCTACTTTGTTCTGGCCCCTACTGGCACTGACATCGTAACCAATACCATTGGCCAATTCACCACGCAACCCGAAGACCATGGAGTAATCTTCTAGATCACCACCAAAGCGCGGAGTAAACCCGCCAGGGAACATCTCGGTAAAGGAGAAACATTCATCGAGATCATGGGCTTCAGAGACACTGACATTCTGACAATTATCAATACCATTGCTGGGATCTAAATCACCTATCAGAGGTAAAACAACCTCCTTGTCAGGGACCCCATCACCATTTGTGTCAACCTCATCCTTATAGGTAAAAACCCCATCTCGATTTTCTGGATTACGGAAATAGAATCCCCCATCGGTTGAACGGCTGGCGTAGTTACCAAAGGCATATAGCTCAACAGTATCGTTCAGCTCAATGGCACTGTTAATAAAGAACTTAGTGTCATCATCAACTTCGGGCTGACCCCAAATTTGCGCTGGATTAGCAACATGAGTATTGCCATCGGCGATCAGCTGCGCAGCATCGTCCCGCTGGGTACTGCGGCTTGTGGAGTCCTGCTCGCGATACTCCATACTGAAGTTTACAAAACCAGAATCGGTCAACGGCAGGCCAAAGTTGGCAGCAACCATACTCTGGTCGCCATCACCCTCGGCAGTGGTAGCATGCTTCACCTCAACGGTGCCACCCTCAGCAGCATCTTTAAGCTGGAAGTTAATCACCCCGGCAATGGCATCAGAGCCGTACTGAGCGGCCGCACCGTCACGGAGTACTTCTACTTGCTTCAGTGCAATCGCTGGAATAGCAGAGATATCAGGTCCTTGGGCACCATCCGATACGCCACTACCAAGGAAAGCAATCACAGAAGCACGGTGGCGGCGCTTACCGTTTACTAGAACCAGGGTGCTATCGGGCGGCAGTCCACGCAGGTTGGCCGGGCGTACAATTGATGCGGCATCGGAGATCGGCTTGGCATTGACATTGTAGGAAGGCACAACATTGCGCAGTAGGTTGTTGAGGTCACCATCACCTTGGTTAACAAATTCGTCACCAGTAACGATGTCGATAGGTGCGGAGGAATCCGTAGCCGAACGCCCCTCAACACGGGTACCGATAGTGATGACTTCCTCCAGAAGTGCATCCTCGGCAACTGCGGGGCTGGACACAGCGGCAACCGCCATTGCCAATAGCGATGGCGCGCCACAGGCCGCTAGCCAACGCTTCTTATTTTCTTTCATGTAATTACCCTGTCAATTATTGGTTTTATCTTCCAATGCTAATCGATCATTTTTCGGCAGTGTGGTACCGGGTACGAAGCAATCTATCCTGATTGGAACAGTACGTGCCGAATAGCGTACTGATATAGCCCGCCCCTCCAATGATGGACATCATCATTCTTCATCACTGCAAGAAGCGTGACACAGGTAAAAAATGCCAGCAAAAATGGAAAATTAAAATACCTAAATAACAGGTATTTACAATTTAAATCATGTCTATTGAGGTGATAATGACATTCATGTCACTGTGAGAATTCACAGCAAAACGAACTAAAGGAGATTAATAGAAAGTAATTTTCAGAGTACTAGGTAGGCAACTGTCATACAAACAAAGGATATGCGAAATGGTAACTGATTTTTACCCCAGAGTGAAATAGCTCATCCTAAAAAGGTAAAATAAGTAGGGACCAACATCCACATAAAGGTATTGGACCCCAATATATTCCTATAGGCCCCAAAAACTGACTAGGAAGCGTTCAAGGAAAATTCCACAGCTTTATTCGCATGAATTTGAGTAGTATCCAGCAGTGGGATAGTCACATCCTCTTTTGAAACCAGCATACCAATCTCGGTACAGCCAAGAATCACACCATCCGCCCCTTGAGCCGACAAAGAGTGGATAATACGCAGATATTGCTGCTTTGATGCAACTTCAACTTTGCCCTTACAAAGCTCCTCATAAATTACCCGATGAACAATTTCCCTATCTGGGGCTGTGGGAACTATCAGGTTTATTCCGTACTTTTCCTGAATGTATTTACGATAAAAATCCTGCTCCATGGTGAAAGCAGTACCCAGCAACCCTACCTTATTGACTTTATCTCTAAGCAAAACTTCAGCTACAGCATCGGCAATATGTAAGAGAGGAATATCTACGGAAGCCGTCACCTGATCCGCTACTTTATGCATGGTGTTGGTACAAATTAGAATGCAATCTGCCCCAGCAGCTTCCAACGCTTTGGCGGCTTGTGCTAAAAGGTAGCCTGCCTCATCCCAGTTACCAGATCGCTGTAGCTTCTCCACTTTATAAAAGTCGACACTGTATAAAATAATTTCTGCTGAGTGTAATCCTCCAAGACATCGATTGACCCCTTGGTTAATTAACCTGTAATAAAGCTGTGTACTCTCCCAGCTCATACCACCAATTAGGCCAACTTTTCTAACTTCACGCTTCACTACTTGCTCACCTAACTTTTATAAAATTAAGTAACAAATTTAAAGTAACCCAGCAGTAAAAACAACCAATAGGAAAACAATCAGATAAAAGAAATAGAAATGTAAAATATAGCTAGTAGCTACTCGGTGTACTTTGATGGATCCATGGACATACAAGAAGCAATCAAGTTTCTTTTACTGAAGTTATAACCTGAAAGAAGAGCCATCATATTCTCCCTCCCCAAAAGACGACGAGTAATTTCTTTAAGTGATACTCCCTGGCGCCCCAGCTCCTGAGCAGAACTCGACAGGTTAAGCAAGTAATCATACTTTTCTTGAAGCCTTTTCTTACCATTCTCTACCAAACCCCGATGGGGACATAAGATAAGATCAAATTCATATTGAAGTACTTTGCGCATGCTTTTCATCAAAACCGGAATACTCTCATCCTTACGCAACATTTTTAGATGACTGGCCACATAGAGGTCAGCAGTAAAAATCCAGCCCCGGTCTTCCATCAGGTAACAGGTCATATCCTTAGCATGGCCTGGTGCGGCGATAGGTATTGTTTTTTCACCGGCTATACGCAGATCTTTTGGCAATTCGGCTGCTTCAGCCAGCCCGGCAGCTCCCCAAATTAGCCTTTGAATTGGCGGTATACGAAAACCCCGTTTAAGAATTTCTATAGTGGCTTTGGGAGCACGAGGTTGAACTCCTGTCAACTTATAGATAGCGCCGGCATTGCCGCTATGATCCTCATGATGGTGAGTAAGAAGAAGCTGACGAAACGGCTTGTTTTTCACAAACCACTTGACATACTTCCATTGATTGCTAGGCCCTGTATCAATAATGGTATCTTTTAAGCGATAAACAATAAATGTGGTATTGATCCCAAAATCAAATCTGCCAACTCTCTGCGCATCAAGATCTTTGTAGTCAAATGAATCAATGACCGACACACAAGCCTCCCATGCCTGAGACCGAAAAATTGAGAAGACTAGAGATTTAAGATAGTTATACCTCAGCGAGAAGGTCTAGATATCTGATAAAGTAGGGATAAAATTGGTGACAGCATCGACTTATTGAGTCATTAATCTGCTAAAAAGACTACTCCGTGAGTTCCATACGCAATTTCAAGCCAAGCTTGGTGGTAGCACCACTGGTAGTCCAGGCAATCTTTCCGTCACTCCCCACAATAATCATCGTTGGCGTTACTTTGATTCCCCAACGGGAACTTATTCTGCCCACGGGGTCATTGATTGTAGGAAACTTCAGATTGTGCCGGAGCATATATTTCTCTACCTCATCCTCATCACCAGATTGCATGGCAATTCCCAAAACCTGATATTCCCGCGCCAGCTCAGATATTTTGGGAGATACTATACGGCAATAAGGGCACCAGGAGCCCCAAAAGTAAATAAGGACTGGTCCATGAGTTGTCATCTCTTTAAGGTTTAACAAGTTTCCATTTATGGTTTTACCTTCTAGTGGTGGAGCTGTGTCTTTGGGAAGGTCTCGTTGCTGGTAATAGCCAACCGCAGCCATTACCAATATAGCTAGTATAGAAAAGGCTACTATTTTTACCGCCGCCCGGTACCATTGAATTTGCACCGTAAAATTTTCCTATATTTTAAATTTTTCTAGCCAATTTTTGATATCCATCTCACCCTGTACAACTAAGAGTGGCTCAACTCTATCGCTCCTCATCCTCTTCGTTGTTATTACTATCTTCGAACAAATCGACAATCATAAATTCCTGCAATACCTGAGGTAGAAGCTTGGGTCTCTTTGCTCCAGCAGGATACCAAGCATAAACAGGGATTGAGTTGCGCCCTAATGCGGCCAGAGATTCAGTAATTTCTGGGTCTTCTCGAGTCCAATCGGCACGCAGTAACAAAACATTATTATCCTGAAAGAGTTTTAATGTTTCCTCTTTATCAAGCACTCGCTTTTTATTTACCTGACAGGTAACACACCAAGCAGCTGTGTAGTCGACAAACACTGAACGCTTTTCCTGTTGCGCCTGTTTAAGCAGTTCAGGATCATACTTTTGCCATGAAACTAAAGTTTGTATCATTTTCTGATCTGCTCGCTCCATAACCTTAAAAGCTAACGGCAAACTGATAAATAAGAGACCCCAGGAAATTCCCCTAACTAAACCTGTGGAGTTATGTATCATCCAGAGGATAATCGTTGCTATCAGTACCATAGAGGTACCCATTAGCCAACCCATCTCTCCTTCCATTCGACCCAGAATCCAAAGGAGCCAAATTACTGTAGCGTAGAGTGGAAAAGCCAGAAATTGGCGAAGTTTTTCCATCCATGGCCCCGGAGATGGAAGCCTTCTTAGGAGTGATGGACTAACACAGAGAATTAAGAATGGAGCTGCTAAACCAATCCCCATAGAGATAAAGATAAGCATGGCCTCCAGTGGAGGTAATATTGTTGCAGAGCCCAACGCTACGCCCATAAATGGTCCAGTACAGGGTGCAGCAACAAACACTGCAAGGGCACCTGTACCAAAGGTTCCCCCTTTACTCAGGCCTGCAACCTTCACCAAGTGTTGGCCAAATTCAAAGACTCCATGAAAAGACATTGCCATCACCCAAAATAATACAATCAGGCTCAACACCACTTCAGGGGACTGAAGTTGAAAGCCCCACCCTATAGATGCCCCACCTGCTCGAAGTAGTAAAAGTAACAAGCCTAGGATCGTAAAGGTGCTAACCACGCCGGCAGCATAAATGAGCCCTTCCAACGGGCGAGAACCACCGCTATAGCCCTCCCCTATTAAGCCAAGCAGCTTGATTGAAAGAACAGGGAAAACACAGGGCATCAGATTCAATATGACCCCGCCAATAAATGCCGTGAGGATGATCAGCCAAATTGGACGCCACTTCTCAGTAGGTAGAGGGCTACCGAAGGAGACATCATCAAACTTCCAGGCCTGTTTTCCATCACTGATGACAAAACTAGTTACCGCGGGAGTAGTCGCCTCAGGCTGGCGCTGGAAGAGATAGATGAGTGACCAACCATCTCTTCGGACCCTTGGCTTGGCGGGAGAGATGACTTTTCCATCCAGTGGAAAAACCTGTGGTACCTGACCTTTCTCACGTGCTTCAATCAACAGGCGTATGCGGTCTTTTCCTTGAGGAACCAGCGATTTTATCATCCAAGGGCTGCTTTCACTCGAGATAGGCACTCTCTCTGCAAAGTAATCCCTTATTATCAAGTCATCTCCTGTCCATTTGGGCTGCTTCCCAACAGGGCGGATTAAGGTTATGGTGCCACGTCCTGGAATGCACTCGATCTTACACACAAGCCATTCAAGATCCGCTTTCAAAGCGACTTGCTCAGCTCCTGACTTGGGTTTCAGGTCAAAAAGATAGGCAACACTGCTCTCATAACCCAGGTTTGTAAGGTGTTCCACCTTCAAACGAGTTGGAAAAGGCCATTCAATATTTCCTATGCTTGCCCCCGAAGCCTGTATATTAAAACGGGGCGCGGCTCCGGAATCTCCCGGATTTCGCCAATACACGTGCCACTCAGGGTCCACCTCGAAGTAGATACCAATTTTTTCGGTGCGTACTTCTTCAAAGCTAGAAGGGGCCAACCAACGTATACGCACATGATCGCCGAAAGCCTCTTCCTCTGCATAAAGGAAAGAACCATAAAAAAAAGCCAATCCACTAATGATGATTATCAAGACAAACTTGATTTTAAACACACTCTTTTCCTTGGGCCTTATGCCTGGGAAATTTAAAAATGCAATACTGGTTATCTATGAACACTATACTGAGAGATAACCACTTAAGATCAATAAATTGGACGCAGATTACCCCGTCAATATCCCCTTACTAACTTTTGTAATTAGACGCAGGTTCTCGGTTGAGATCTTCGTCAGCCCTTTAAGTTTTTCAATAATCTATAACCATCGCTCCTTAGGCTCCAGGCTGGTCAGAGACCTAAAACTTACTCACAGCTCATCTTGGCACAAAAAAATAGCCGCCGATTAGTCTGGTATTTAGATACTCATCAGCACATAGTAGGAAAATTATTGATTGGAAATAGATATCGAGGCTCTGGCAGACCGCTTACAGATCAACCGCTTGTCAGTCGTTGAATATTATGACGGCGTTCCTTATGCCCTTTCCAGCGCCCATTGCTTTCCATATTGGTCTCTCGCTTATTCAGTATCAATCTTATGGAAAAGGGAGTGACGCCTAAGAAAAAGGCAATTATCTGAAATTTATCAGCAAAATCCGCCAGAATATGTTTTCTGATTTAATGTATCTGCGCTTTTACGGCGAATAGTGCCTCAAAGAGATAGGTAATTTAATCTGACAGACTGTAGAGAAAAACAATAAGAAGCAATAATTCTAGTGAGCACTTATCTTTCAACGCAATGTTTAAGATTTCTTTTATTTCTGGGCTCATAAAGAGTGGAAAAATTATTTATAAAATAACAATGGCACTCTGGAATTGAGTCTTTGGGCGTGAAAACTTGTAAAATTCAACCTAAATTTTCTATGAAAGCTTTAATGATATCATTGATATATAATACCCTTGCACGAGATCGAAAGCCCCCAACACATACTTTCATCTTTAATCTGAAATAGGTCATTACACATACTTATTAAATACAAGCGGGACTTAACTCTTTTTATCCACACTAACAAGATTTACGTAATTTATCTTTTCAATATTCAGCCAATACAGGATGCTCAACATTAACAGGAACCAAATTCTCCAAAAAGTCCTCAGTAGCCAAATCCCAGCAGAAAGTTCTCGCTCGTGCGATACAATCCTCTGATTTGAATGTAAGAGCTTTTTTAATAGCCACCCCAAGATCTTCATCCATAGCACCAACGGGTGCATCGCCAATGATATCTCTTGGCCCGGTGACCGGATAGGCCGCAATTGGCAGGCCACAAGCTAACGCCTCAAGATTCACCAAACCGAAGGTATCTGTTAAAGATGGAAATACAAAAACATCCGCTCCAGCATAACACTCGGTTAATGCCTCTCCCTCTTTTACCCCCAGATAAATCACTTCTGGAAACTCTTTCTTTAATGCATTTAATTGAGGACCATCTCCTACCACCACTTTGGTTCCAGGAATATTAATAGACAAAAATCTATCTAGTGACTTCTCCACAGCAATACGACCAACATTTAACATAATTGGCCTGGGCAGCCCTGAAAAAATTTCAGTTTCAACGGGGTGGAATTTATCCAACTCCACTCCTCGACGCCAGCGAACAATCCTACTAATACCTAAATCTCTTGCTTCTGCCTCCATACTTGTAGTTGTCACCATCGTTTGAGCTGCAGACTGGTGAAAATCCACAAGTAGTCTATGCAACCAACTTACAGGTATTTTGTATCTTAGGGAAACATATTCAGACAATCTTGAAAGCCATGAAGTTGTATATCTTAAACCTCGCTTTTTACAATATCTCCGCATGGAAATACCAATTGGCCCCTCTGTCATAATATGAATAGTATCTGGGGAAAAGTCATCAACAATACGAGCAAGACGGGAACCAGGGAATACTGCAATTCTAATTTCATGATATCCAGGCCAGGGGAAATACCTAAAGTCATCAACAGATAAAAGCTTGACTTCATGCCCTCGAACAGACAATTCTTTTATGGTTTTCTCTAGAACCCGCGATACGCCATTAAGCTGCCTCGGATAGGTATCCGTAGCAATCAATATTTTCATACCATAAAACCTTTATCTAAAGAGAAGAATCGTTTCAAAGCAGCGCCAACAAAATACGAAACCACTAAATAAAGCTTGAAACGATTCCGACACTTACCATTTTGACAAGCAGGGTATTTTTCTCTGATCACAACGACTGGAATATTTCTTTGCCACCTGCTCCACTTCTGATAAAAGCTTATCACTCAGCGTGATCGGCTGTAGCCCCATCTCCAGCAACTGGTCATTAACAGCCAGTAAATCATTTTCTGGAGACTCTTTTCTAGGGTTATCCACATAGGCAATAGCCACGTCTGTTTTATCAGCAATCAACTTCGCCAGATCCCTGACACGATGTATTTCAGTCATCTGGTTCAATATTTTGACCCGATCATCTTTTTCCGGAGGATTTTCTATCGCTAACTGTATACAACGGCAACTATCCTGAATATGGATAAAAGCACGTTTTTGCCCACCGGTACCATGAACTGTAAGGGGATAATTAATCGCAGCCTGCATTAAAAATCGATTCAATACAGTGCCATAATCTCCATCATAATCAAATCGATTGATAAGATACTCATCCCTACGGGTTTGATGTGTTTGTGTGCCCCAAACAATACCCTGATGTAAATCAGTAATACGCAGCCCATCATTTTTATTATAAAAAGCAAACAATAACTGATCCTGAGCCTTAGTCATATGATAGATAGAACCAGGATTTGGAGGATATAAAATTTCCGAACTTACAAATCTACCTTCCTCTTCCACTTGCACCTTGAGGTATCCTTCTGGGATTTTCATGCCTGCAGTGCCGTAACCATAAACACCCATAGTTCCCAGGTGTACAAGATGAATATCCAGCTTACTCTCTACAATCGCGGCAAGAATATCGTTGGTCGCACTCAAATTATTATTAACCGTCAAACGTCTATGGCTTGATGACTTCATCGAATAAGGCGCTGATCGCTGTTCGGCAAAGTGTACAATTGTGTGCGGTTTCTCGGTAACTAATAGCTCTAGCAGCCTGTGATATTCTTTACCGATAGTGATTACAACATGCCGAATATTCTTGCCCGACACCTCTCGCCAAACCCTCAGCCTCTCTCCTAATGGTTGAATAGGCGTGAGCGACTCGACTTCCAGCTCTATATCGGTTTTTCTCCTTGAAAAATCATCGACAATTATAACTTCATAGCCTGCATCAGAAAGATGAAGGGCGGTTGGCCACCCGCAGAATCCATCCCCACCAAGAACCAGTACTTTTCTCACCCTAACCTCATTTATTAGTGACAGAAAAATGACTTCTATTTGAATACACTGAATCAACTATTGATAACGAACTAGATTATCTTCACTAGCGGCATATCCAATCCAAGAGCAAAATCCTTTCGCTTATTGGTTATCTTTATCAGTAATTTCCACTCAAACTTAGCTCACGGATAAAGCCAAGTATCTCTGCTAGAACTATCTCACTGTTTGCAGTGTGAAATATATGGCGTCAAAGTTAAAATAAGCGCCAATCAAAGGGAAATAGCGCCAATCTTCACTTTCTTTGGCTTTTGTGGGAACAGAGTAGATCATTCAGGAATTCAACGTTACTTTGAACAACCTTCAAATTACTAAGCATGTCCCAACCGATCAGACAAGATTTACAATCATTTTTGATTATCTTCACCGGCATAGATCACCACCATTTCATGAGCAACAGACATTTGCACATTCCTTCCACATTCCAATCATGATCAGGAAAACCTGAGCCCATCCACGCAAGGCAGGGCCATCAGAGCTACCAAACCTATTCCTCACATTGAAAAAAACCTGCACTCATAAAAACACGGGACTTTATTATTTGCTGTACGAAAAACTTATGCCTGCCAGATTAAAGTACTGGCCACCATTACCAAGAGGCCCACTGTCATCGAAAAACAACTTTTTAATTTATCTAAATTAATGGGAACTTCACACGCCGAGATGACAACTAAGACACGTAAGACAAATACAAAAGGTCTGTGCAGCAGCGCAGAGGGTTATGGGCAAAAATTAATATCTGGGGTCGTACTTAGGGCATTAGCTCTAGCAGAAAGTTAGCTCTCTAAAAAAGCCAACTATCAGCAAATCTCCCTATTTTTTGAGCCTACTTCCGCAAACGGTTTTCCGTAAGCGGCTTGCAAGGATGCATTTAAGCTTTATTGAAATGCACTTTGTGGGAATAAAAATATCCTCACCAAGAATCTATTTAGCAATTTTTCCTGAGACTGACTGATCAGCCCCTGGATAAATTGCCGCACTTTCTACCCGTGCATTTTCATAAATATACTGCTCCATCCGCATTCTATTTCGTACCGGGAGATATAGCTGATGATTTCCAGAAGACACTTATTGCCTATTTCCCTGGCAATATCGGCCCTAACATTTATTGCACCTCCAGTCCTCGCGGACTTTGGTTCTAAACATGACAAGCATCGGGTACCTAAGAACGCAAGAAAAGGTCCGCGGCCACCCAAGCAACAACCCTTCGATTTCAGTTCAATCTTTAACACCGTCCAGATTCTGGAAGCTGGCGCTGTGGAAATACACCTCGGTGGCCATATTGATCAGGCCACACTGGAAGCAATGGACCCAATTGAGGCCTATGTTCATGCTTTCGAAGAAGGTGATGAGCTATTTGAAATGAACTACAACGCGCTCGATGGGGTAGGTGTCAATGTCGGCAACGGTAAGCGCTTCACCAGTTTTCCGCGCCCTGATCTCAGAGGCCCAAGGGCCTGGGCCAATATTTTGCCCCATCGAGCTACAGGCCCCAACGGTGATTCCTGTATCAGTTGTCACAATGTTCCCGTTGCCGATGGCGGCGGTGGTGTGAACGATAACGTGATCCGTATGGACCCAGAGCGTAAACAAAAAGGCTTTATTGAGCGTAACTCCCCGCACCTGTTCGGCATGGGCGCGGTACAGTTGGTGGCCGAGGAAATGACCACCGAATTACACAACCTCAGGGATCAGGCTGTCGACGACAGTTGTGCCTCCGGTGACAGTGCCACTGTGGAAATGGTAGCCAAAGGGGTGAATTTTGGTGAAATATCCGTTTCCTGTGAAAACGTCAACTACGACAATCTCGCTGGCATTGATACAGATCTTGTTGTGCGCCCCTTTGAGTGGAAGGGACTCACCGGCTTCGTACGTGCTTTTGTGCGAGGTGCTGCGCACCAGGAGCTCGGTATGCAGGCCACCGAACTGGTCGGTGATGCCGATAGCGACTTCGACTCTGTCAGCAACGAACTGAGCGTGGGGGATATCACCGCACTGGCAATCTACAATGCTGCACAACCACGGCCAGTCACCAAGCTCGAATTGAACAGCGTGATTGATACCCTGAATGAAGAGGAAAGGGAAACCTACGGGCTACCTCTCAGTGAGGCAGATATTGCCAGCATTCAAAATGGCGAGGAAATTTTCTCCTCTATCAGCTGCGCCTCCTGCCACTCTCCCGAGATGGAAGTCAGCTCACCAGTATTTTATGAACCGTCGAAACACGCCAGCTATCGCGATGAGACCTACCCAGCGGGCAACATTGCCGGGTTACCCACTACCTCCCTGCAATTTAACCTGCTGACAGATATTCTCGACAACCCTCAGGAGCTACCTTCCGGCCAGACATTGGGACAGTTCGAGGAGTCCGAGAATGGCGGAGCAATTGTACGCCTCTATGGCGACCTGAAGCGCCACGATATGGGCCGAGCCATGGCTGAGGAGTTCGATGAGGGCAACGTGGGTGCCTCGGTATTCCTTACCGAAAACTTGTGGGGAGTAGGCTCCACACCACCCTATCTACACGATGGCCGCGCCACCACCATGACGGAAGCTATTCTGTTTCACGGAGGGGATGCACAATCCAGTAAAGAGCAGTTTGTAGCCCTTAGCGATGCTGACAAAGCCGACCTGCTGAATTTCCTGGATAACCTGGTACTTTACCTGGCTCCAGAGTAAGCCTCTAAAAACCCACAATCTAACCGGGGCGGCCTATCGGTTCGCCCCAACTTCATGCAACCCAGTCGCCCCTTTCACATCTCAGTAAAAATTATGGCGTTGATGCCACTCTGCCAGTGACTCATCTGGATACTCATCGAAATGCTTGTCCGCGGCTCGAATATCCGGCTCTACCCAGGTTTTGGCAAAGGCCAGCATCATATGGGTACGTTCCGGTGGTACGGGAAGTTCACTATCTATCGCAGAGGCAAATGGATGGACCAGATCTGGCCAGCGGGGGTCCCACAACCAAAGCGCACTGCCACAGCGGGAACAAAAATGGCGCTGCGCCGGGCTGGCACTATTGCTGCCAGACTTATCTCGCAATATTGCCTGATACATTGAGATAAACTCCTTCCCCTTTACCGTCAGCGACTGGTAATCCCCTCCCAGGTTAACGGCATAGCCCCCTCCCCCAGCCGTCTTGCGGCAAATCGAACAGTAACAGCGGTTAAATGGGTAAGGTTGTGCACATGTAAGGTTGAATCGCACCGACTGACAGTGACAGGAACCTTTTAGTTTCAATGTAAACTCTCCCCGCTTGTCTTAACTACACCTCCAATGACTGTATCTAGGCTAGACTGGTTAGCGGTCCCACAACCAAGGGTTATGCCGCCATGGCAATAGATAAGCCCGTCAGACACGATAAGTGGCAGGCCCAGGAATATATAAAGGCCTCCTCCATGCAGTGGCGGCACGCCATGGAAGCTATCCAGCGCTGCAACTATCAAGGCGCCAGTACTATCCTCGATGTGGGCTGTGGCGATGGCAGAATCACCCGCTATCTAGCCGAACACCTCAAGAGTGGCAAAATCGTCGGTGTGGACCTCACTGAGGATATGATTCGCCACGCCCGCAAAGCCCACTCCGGCGTACCCAATCTCTCCTTCGAGCAGATGAGCGCCGATGAGATTCAGTTTGATAAGCAGTTCGACATTATTTTTTCATTCAGCTGCTTGCACTGGGTGGCAGACCAGAAGAAAGTCTGGAATGGCTTTTACAAACACTTACGAGAGGATGGCAAGATTGTGGTCGGCTTTCAGGTTGACCATGAGAATTTCTGGGATACGGTATACGAATTCCAAAACAATAATCAATGGCAGTCACATTTTGAGAACTTTCTCGATCCTTACAACCATTATTCCCTAAATGAGATGCGCACTTATATCGAGGAAGCTGGATTTTACCTGCCCAGGATCGATGAAATCCATCATGTGGAAAATTTTGGCACCCAAGACACGCTCACAGCGTTTTTCTTATCTTGGGTGCCTCAATTTCGACATCTGCAGAACTCGCAAAGACAAGAATTCGCCCAACAAGTGATGGATGCCTACTACAAAAAAATACATCCAGTAATGCATAAACATGCTGGAGTACGCATCAAGCGATTTATTATTGAAGCCGTCAAATAAATCGGCATCCATGTATTAATTTTAAAGCTAGTGAACTCAAATCACCCTTAGCTGCTAACTTTTTAGGGCTTAATCATTCTCTGTAAACTTTTGAAAAAGTATCAACAAAATAAAATCACGAACGGGCCATTGTATCTAGGTCCACCTTCAAGCAAGAGGCAATTAAGTTTCTCTTACAAAAGTTGTGGCCAGTTAAAATACTTACCAAGCCCTCTTTTCCCAGCAAACTCTCGCTGATTTGTTCTAATGGCAGCCCTTGCTGATCAAGCTGCTGTGCCTCTGCAGATAAATTCAACAGAAACTCGTACTTCTGCTTTAACTGCTGCCAGCCATTTTCTACAACTCCTCTATGGGGACAGAGAATGACTTCGAAGGAGTACTCCAATACACTTTTGATACTGTTTAACAGGATGGGAATATCCTCATCGATGCGAAGAAACTTTAAGTAATTGGCAATATATAAATCTGCACTGAACAACCAGCCACGCTCAGGCAACAGGTAGCAGGTCATATCTTTGGCATGACCAGGGCTAAATAGGGGCTGCACTTCTTCAGTGCCAATGCGGATATCTTCTGGCAGTGGCGCTACTTCGGCTTTTCCAGCAGTTCCCCAGAATAGTTTTTGCATGGGGGGAATACGAAACCCCCTTTTTAATATCCCTATAGTTAAGTCCGGAGCAAAAGCCTGCACGCCGGTGAGCTTTTGGATAGCACCGGCGTTGCCGCTGTGATCCTCGTGGTGGTGAGTCAGCAATAGTTGTTTTAGCGGTGTATTTTCAATAAACGGCTTAACATATTTCCACTGGTTACTAGGGCCAGTATCTATTACTGTGCCATTAAGCCTATAAACGACAAATGTGGTGTTGACCCCCATATTCAGGCGGCCAACTCGGATTGCCTCCAGGCCCTGATAATTAAATGTTTCTCTTACCGACATGGGGAACTCTCTTACAGATTTTGGAGTATTTTCAGGCAAGTGACACAAGCGGAGAAATTGCAATTTCCTCGAATGTAGGTGACATATCACTACTAATCTCTATAAGGGGACAAGCAAGAAGGCCCAAGTGAGGCATAAATCCCCTAACCCAGTAGTAAACTGTTCTCAAAATACTTCCAGCGACACCACCTCAATCCCTCTTTCCGTGTAGCGCCAACATAAATTGAACCCACACAGCGCCATGCCATAAATTCGCTGTGGATCGTTTTTTTGGTAAGCGGGCCGGGGATCTTGTGCCAGAACCTGCTCAATTAACTTCGGCAAATCAGTGCCCCAGTCATCTTTATAGGCCTTGGCTTGGTGAAGAATCGCTTCCGGGATATTTACAGTGATCAATGCGGGAGCGGCATCGGCAAAAGCGCTTTCAGCATGGTCTAGGGCATCGGCATAGGGCACATAGGGTTTGATATCCAACACAGGTGTGCCGTCTACCAGGTCAGCTCCACCGACAATCAGTTCCACTTTGGGGGAGGTGCGCACTTCCAGTAAACGCACCACGGAAAGACCAATATTATTGGGCCTAAAGGGGGAACGAGTGGCGAGTACACCGAGCTTTTTATTACCACCCAGACGCGGAGGACGGACCTTGGCGGACCATTGCCCGGCAGCCTGGTGAAACTGGAAAACAACCCAGATATGACTGTTTTCCTCCAGCCCCGCTACCGCATCTGCCACATTCAGTGGCGGTAGAAGTTCGATACTGGCCCGGCTGGCATCGGCGAGCAGTGGCTGACGGGGAACACCAAATTTTTCACCAAAACAGGAGTGCACACGGGCAATGGGCTCAACAACCATGGAAAATCCAGACAACCAATAATGAGCCCGATATTTTAAACCAATTGCGGGAATTATTTATCGACACCAGCAATACACAAATATTTTATTTCCATGTAGTCCTCAATACCGTATTTAGAACCTTCCCGTCCCTGACCAGATTCCTTTACACCTCCAAAGGGCGCCATTTCATTGGAGATAATCCCTTCATTCACACCCACCATGCCGTACTCCAGCGCTTCAGACACTCGGCAAACCCGTCCAATATCACGGGAATAGAAATAAGAGGCGAGGCCAAACTCGGTATCATTAGCCATGCGAATCACCTCTTCTTCCGTGGAGAATTTAAACAGTGGTGCCACGGGACCAAAGATTTCCTCTTTAAACAGATTCATTTGCTCAGTGGCATTTCCCAGTATTATGGGTGCATAGAACTGATCGCCCATAGCATCGGGTCCGCCAGCAACCAGAGTTTTCGCACCTTTTTGTAGGGCATCTTCTACCAACCCCTCCACCTTTTCGACCGCTTTGACGGTAATCATAGGGCCAATATCGGTTCCCTCTGCAAAGCCATTCCCCATTGTTAGCGCGTTAACTGCCTGGGCAAATTTCTCCGCGAAAGCCTCGTAAACCCCTTCCTGTACAAAAATACGATTGGCGCAGACACAAGTTTGCCCGGCGTTGCGGTACTTACAGACAATGGCACCTTTCACTGCCTCATCCAGATCCGCATCATCAAAAACAATAAATGGCGCGTTGCCGCCCAGCTCCATGGAGGTTTTCTTCATGGTTTCAGCACACTGCGCCTGCAGTTTCTTACCCACAGCAGTGGAACCGGTAAAGGTAAACTTGCGCACTAGAGGATTCTTCGTCATCTCGGTGCCGATGGCCGGCGCATTTTGACCAACCACAATATTGAAGATACCCGGGGGAATACCCGCTTCCTCCGCCAGTACCGCCAGCGCCAGGGCGGATAATGGCGTCTCATGGGCCGGCTTGGCGATAAATGGACAACCGGCCGCCAGGGCCGGCGCCATCTTGCGGGCGATCATGGCATTGGGGAAATTCCATGGCGTGACTGAACAAGTGACCCCAACAGGTTGCTTGATCACCACGATGCGGCGGTCGTTGGTGGGGGGCGCTATGACATCGCCATAAATGCGCTTAGCCTCCTCGGCAAACCACTCGATATAGTTGGCACCGTAGACTATCTCTGTGCGTGACTCAGAGAGGGGCTTCCCCTGTTCGGCAGTAAGAATTCTGGCTAAGTCCTCGGTGTTATCGATCACCAAGTTGTACCAATGCCGCAGTAACTTGGCCCGCTCCTTAACCGGAGTAGCGGCCCAGTCTGGCCAGGCAACACTGGCCGCCTCAATAGCGCGACGGGTCTCATCGGCACCAAGGTCAGCTATGTTGGCCACTACCTTGCCGGTGGCCGGATCTTTAACGTCGAATGTAGCGCCAGAATCGGCATCGACCCACTGGCCGTTGATATAGGACTGGGTGCGCAATAGCGCGGGTTTTTTCAGCTCCAGCATCGCCATCTCCTGAGGTGTCGTCCATGATCCCGGTCGGATCCGCGATCTACCGCTAAGGATATTAACCCGTAAAATGCCCCCCGCAGTGCAAGACAAGGGGGGGATTGGCGACACTCTGGCTTGTAGGCGTGTGGAACTTTATTTTTTCTTTTTCACAAACTTCATCAGGCGGCGTTTCTTGGCCTTCTGGCGATCACTCAGTTTGTTTTTCTTACCGGCGTAGGGGTTGTCACCGGTACGGAATTCGATTTTCACCGGTGTCCCGTGTAGCTCCAAGGCCTTGCGGAACGTCTTTTCCAGATAACGTACATAGTGCGCAGGCACCTGTTCGGTCTGATTGCCGTGAATAACGATCACCGGCGGGTTCTGGCCGCCCGCATGGGCGTAACGCAGTTTGATACGGTGGCCGTGCACAAGCGGTGGTTGGTGCTCACTTACTGCCCATTGCAGAATACGCGTGAGGTGGTTGGTGGAGAGTTTATCTGTCGCACTCTGGTAGGCGGCCTCGATAGACTCGTACAAATGGCCAACGCCAGTGCCGTGCAGGGCGGAAATAAAGTGCACGTCGGCAAACTCGACAAAACGCAGGCGGCGCTCCAGCTCCGTTTTCACGTAGTCGCGGTGATCTGCCTCCAGGCCATCCCACTTGTTCAGAGCCACCACCAAGGCTCGCCCGGCCTGAATCACGCTGCCCATCAGGTGCATATCCTGGTCCACCAGGCCCTCGCGAGCATCAATCACCAGCACCACCACATTGGCGTCTTCCACCGCCTGCAGGGTTTTGACGATAGAGAACTTCTCCACCGATTCCTTAATGTTCTTGCGTCGGCGAATACCGGCAGTATCGATCAAGGTATAGGGCTTCTCATCGCGCTCATAATTGATATAGACGCTGTCGCGCGTGGTGCCAGGCTGGTCGTATACCACTACGCGGTCCTCGCCGAGCAGGCGGTTGACCAGGGTAGATTTACCCACGTTGGGTCGCCCAACAATGGCAATCTTGATTCCGGTGGCCTCCTCCGGCTCCTCTTCAGCCGCCACCTCAGGGAGATCCTCAACCACGCGCTGCATCAGGCTGCGCACACCACGACCGTGGGTGGCAGTGGTGGGAAAGAGTTCACCGATCCCCAGCTCATAGAAGGGCGCCAGGGCGATATCCGGGTTGACGCCATCGACCTTGTTGGCCACCAGGAAGGTTGGCTTTGAGCGAGTGCGCAACCGGTCTGCGATCATTTCATCCGCCGGGGTCAGGCCATCGCGACTATCCACCAGGAACAGCACGATATCCGCTTCTTCGATAGCCTGCATAGACTGCTGCGCCATGGCCGCATCAATGCCCTCTTCTCCGCCGGTGATACCGCCGGTATCTACGAGAAGTACCTTGCGTCCATCGATTTCGGCCTCGCCATATTTGCGGTCGCGAGTAAGACCGGCGTAATTAGCCACCAAGGCGTCACGGCTCTTGGTAAGACGATTAAACAGTGTGGATTTGCCCACGTTGGGGCGCCCGACCAGGGCGATAACTGGCAGCATAGAATTCTGGCTTTAGCCTAATAAATAAATACAAACGCCCGCACAAGGCGGGCGATTTCAATTCACCTGCGAAGCAGGCTCCTTTTGCGGGCTGGCGCCCAAAAGCGGACTGCCTGTCCGCCACAGCAATATTGCGCGCTTAGCTCCGAGCGAGGGTCAGGGCTACCAACTTGCCGTCATCAGACAGGACAAACAACAGGTCGCCATCCACCAGCATGGGGATACGAATCGAATCGTTATCCACCTCTTCGCGGCCGATAAACTGACCGGAACTGGGGTCAAGCACATGCAGGTAACCTTCCAAGTCGCCGACAATCACAACATCCTGGAAATAAGCCGGGCCACTCAGTTCGCGGCGCAGTAATTCATTATTACTCCAGGCGATCTGGCCAGCGCCCACATTGTAAGCGTATACACTGCCCGAGGCGCCGCTCAGGTACACATGCCCTCCACCAACAGCCACTGAGTGGTTGGTAGAGGCATCACGCGCCCAAAGGCCACGACCGTTTTCCTTGGATAAAGCGACAACACGACCCTGGTAGCTGGCGGCAAACACCAGATCACCGCGCACTACCGGCGACCCATCGATATCCACAACCCGCTCCAATTCAGCAGAACCCTGCGGAATGGCAACGCGTTGTTCCCAGCGGGTGATACCGTCGCGGGCGTCCAGGGCAACCAATTTGCCATTATCGAGACCAGCAATTACCAGACCGCCGCTTATCACGGGGGCCGCGGTGCCGCGGAGAGTCAGTACCGGCAAGGTGGTGGTTTGGCTCCACAACTCTTCACCGCTACTGGCATCCAGGCCCACCAACTTACCGTCAACGGTTTGCAGGACCACAACACTGGATCCTATTGCCGGAGCGGAGACCACTTCACCAGAGACTTGATAGGTCCACAGTTGAGCGCCATTTCGCAAGTCCAGGGCCACCGCACGGCCGCGATAGTCGACAACTACAGCGATACCCAATCCAACACCGACACCACCGCTCAATTCAATATCCAGATCGGTTTCCCACTGGGGCCTACCGCTGCTGCGATCAAAAGCGGTCACTTCACCGTCGCTGCTGGCGGCAATCAGTTTACCGTCAGCCAGACCCGGCTGCAGCATCGCATAACGCTTCTCGTCGATGCTGCCCACATCCGCCGACCAGACTTCGCGCAGCTGAACACTAGGCGCGAAATCGACCAGGTCTACCGGCTCGACATCCTCCTTACTCTCGTTGGAGGCGCAGGCACCCAGAGCTACCGCTAGGGCAACCGCTGCGGTGCGCCCCACAGCGCGATTGAGAAATCCCATTATTCGCCTCCCTCAGGTGCTGGTTCACTTGGTTTCTGCTCTTCGCCAGAGGCCACTGCTAGGCTCTCAACTTTGAGTTGTAGCAGCTGGGTACTGCCCGCTTGCTCTGGTAACAGCTCGGTCAAAGCCTGTTCGTAGGCGCTGCGCGCGCCGGCGTCATCGCCTTTCTGTCGGAGAATATCACCGCGCGTCTCAGAATAGAGGGCGGCAAAGGCCGGGGGCACACTGCCCTCAATCAGCTTCAAAGCTTCATCTGGTTTGCCGCGCGCGGCAATCACCGTGGCCAGGCGGCGCTTGGCCAGCAGCTTCATGGCATCTTCTTTGGAGTTGTCGAGCACCCACTGCAAGTGAGTCTGCGCGACTTCTAGGTCATTCTTTTCCACAGCAATTGCGGCCAGGCGCAGAGAGGCCTGACTAGCGTAGATACGGCTGCCGTACTCGTTTTTCAGCTGCTCGGCGAGTGACTTCGCAGTAGTCAGCTGCTTGTTGTCTGGCTGGTTGTCATTAGCGGATACCGCCTGGATAAAACCTTGGTAAAGGTCCGAGGCCGCCTCAGACTTGGAGCGCTGGTCACCCTGCCACCATTGATAACCAAAGTAGCCGGCTAGAGCCAGGACTATGCCGGTAAGAATGCCCCTGCCGTTTTCCGCCCACCAGCGCTTCAGCGTTTCTATTTGTTCTTGTTCGGTAAGATGCTCAGACATTGGGTAAATCGCCTTTCCTGTGGTTTCTAACTATCCTGGCGGGGGCCACCGCCACCCTGAGTATTTGAATCAGCCCTGCAGCAATGCCGCAAGTTCCGTGAGCGCGAGAGTCTGTTGCTGTTGCTCGGAGCGCAGATATTTCACTGTAATCTGACCATTTGCAGCCTCATCCTCGCCGATAATCAGTGCGTAATCGGCACCGCTTTTATCCGCTTTCTTCATTTGGCTCTTAAAGCTTCCACCTCCGCAGTGCGCCTGTAGACGCAACCATGGTAGCTCGTCGCGCAATTGTTCGGCGGCAGCCAAGGCGGCTGATTGTACATCACCCACCGCCACCAGGTAGGCATCTACTTGCTGCGCCAGACTCTCCGGTAGTACTTCAAGGGTTTCCAACATCAATACCAGGCGCTCGGCACCCAGGCCAAAGCCAACTGCTGGAGTGGGCTTCCCACCCATCTGTTCTACCAAACCATCGTAGCGGCCGCCGGCACAGACAGTGCCCTGGGCACCGAGACTGTCGGTCACCCATTCAAAAACGGTTTTACCGTAGTAATCGAGACCGCGCACCAGTTTGGGGTTGATCTCGTATTTCACCCCTGCTGCATCCAGTAGCTCGCGCAACTGGGCAAAGTGGGCGGCAGATTCCTCATCGAGGAAATCCAATAGACAGGGCGCCTCGGCGAGCAGTTCCTGGGTTTGCGTATTTTTACTGTCGAGAATACGCAAGGGATTGCGCTCCAGGCGGCGTTGGCTGTCCTCGTCCAGCTGCTCGCGGCGCTCGCTTAGGTAGGCCACCAGGGCCTCACGATAGGCTGCGCGGCTGTCGGAGTTGCCCAGGGAGTTCAACTGCAGGGTGACGTGTTCACCGATACCCAGCTGACGCCACAGCCGCGCGGTCATAATCAGGATTTCTGCGTCGATATCCGGCCCTTCGATGCCGAACACTTCCACTCCAAACTGGTGGAACTGGCGCAGACGGCCTTTCTGTGGGCGCTCATAGCGGAACATAGGGCCGAAATACCACAGGCGCTGGGGCTGAATCAGCAGGTTGTTTTGGATCGCTGCGCGCACGGTGCCTGCGGTGCCCTCTGGGCGCAGGGTAACGCTGTCTCCGCTCTTGTCCTCGAAGGTGTACATTTCCTTTTCGACAATATCGGTAGCCTCGCCCACGGCGCGGCTGAACAGCTGGGTTGCCTCCAGAGTCGGCGTACGGATTTCACTGTAGCCGTAGCGGGCAAAGAGTTCACTGAGGGTGGCTTCCACATATTGCCAAACCGGGGACTGTTCCGGCAGCAGGTCGTTCATGCCGCGAATTGCGCGAAGTTGTTTCAACGCTGTTCCTTAAATTTCTAATTACTTAAATCAACGAATAGGGCAGTGCAATAGACGTGCCCGCTACGCTTTGGCGATGATATCTGCCTCGCGCTCGGCCTTGGCAGCGGCCTTTTCGCGAATTAGGCGTTCCAAATCATCCACTAGATTCTCATTTTTGAATTTGCGGTCTGGCTGGCCGTCCACATAAATCGCGTGGCTCGGTGTACCGCCGGTGAGGCCAATATCCGCTTCCTTCGCTTCGCCCGGGCCATTGACGATACAGCCGATCACCGCCACATCCAACGGCGTGGTGACATCTTCAAGGCGCGTCTCCAGCTCGTTCATGGTTTTTACCACATCGAAGTTCTGGCGTGAGCAGCTGGGGCAAGCGATAAAATTGATCCCCTTGCTGCGCAGGCGCAAGCTCTTCAGAAGATCCCAACCTACTTTCACCTCTTCCACCGGGTCTGCCGCCAGGGATACCCGCAAGGTATCGCCAATACCGTCGAGCAGCAGGGCGCCGAGGCCAATTGCGGATTTCACCGTACCGGCTCGCAGGCCGCCGGCTTCTGTAATACCTAGGTGCAAGGGCTGCTCAATTTGCTGGGCCAGTTTGCGATAGGCAGCGGTAGCCATAAAGATGTCCGAGGCTTTCACGCTCACTTTGAAGTCCTGAAAATTCAGGCTATCAAGAATCTCAACATGGCGCAGTGCGGACTCCACCAGTGCATCTGGCGTGGGCTCACCGTATTTTTTTTGCAGGTCTTTTTCCAGAGAGCCCGCGTTTACACCGATACGAATCGGGATGTTCAGATCGCGGGCCTTATCTACCACCGCACGAATACGCTTCTCACGGCCGATATTACCAGGGTTGATGCGCAGGCAATCCACCCCCAGGTCGGCCACTCGCAGAGCAATGCGATAGTCGAAGTGAATATCCGCCACCAGCGGAACATTCACTTGCTTTTTAATTTCCCCGAAAGCCTCAGCGGCCTCCATGCTGGGCACTGAGACCCGTACGATATCCGCACCGGCATTTTCCAGACGCTGGATCTGGCCCACAGTGGCGGCCACATCACAGGTTTCGGTATTGGTCATGCTCTGCACCGAGATCGGTGCATCGCCACCGACCGGTACATTACCCACCATGATCTGGCGCGACTTGCGGCGGACAATGGGAGATTCAAATTGCATAGGGCTGACCTGGCAGTATTGCTGCTAAAAATTCGAGGGGGAGATTATAGAGAGATTGGGCGCAAACCTACAGAGTTCGCGCCCAAACGGCGGAGATCCTTTAATTGCCCACAATAAGGCGGCGGGTGCGGCGATTGCCAATGGGGTCGCTTTCAATCGTTTGCTCGCGGTAAACCACCTTGGTTGCACGGGCATTACCGAGCATCACTTCGAAGGGAGGGCGCCCATCCAGGTTCTTGGAACTGCCGGCTTGCTGAACACCGGCGAGCAGTACAACACCCTCGGCATCCTTTACTTCAACCCAGGAATCCTCGTCGAAACTGAGACGCAGCGCTCCTTGCAACTGTTCATCCAGCTGCGCAACGGTTGCGGGTAGCTGGGCGGTAGCGTCTTCAGCTTGCAGGCTGACCTGGGGTTCAGTAAGCGCATTATGCTTGGGAGTTTGAGCCTCCTCCGCGACATCTTCCCCAGCGGGCTCTAGTTGTTGCGCCGGTGCCTCAGCAACCTGCAACTGGGTTGAACCAGGCTCCGCCAATGCTATTTTATTGATATTTACGGATGGCTCAGCAACGGATAGCTCAGCAGTTTCGGCAGGGGCTGCATTTTGCTCTACTGAGTTCTGCAGACCGGGAATATTTACCGGGCCAACATAGAGCCACCAAAATACAGCGCCCGCCACCACAAATGGCAGGAGAGCCAACAGACCATAGCCGTGTTTACGCGCCGGGCGCAAGGCGTCGGCTTTCATCTCGATACGGCGCGATTCTTTACGCACCTGCTGTTTTGGGCGTGCGGCATCGTAGGCGGTAAGCACAGGAGCGGAGTCAATGCTCAGCTCCCGGCAAATATTGCGAATATAACCCCGCGCATAAACCGCTTCCGGCTGGCGCTCGTAAAGGTCTTCTTCTAACCACTCCACCGTATTGTCGATAATACACAAGCGCCGGGACAGCTCCTCGCGAGACAGCCCGGCCGCCTCGCGCGCAGAGTGCAGTAGCGCACCGGGAGAAGCCTGTGTACTGGATTTGATTTGGCCGCTGTCGCGGTGCACGGAGTTACTATCCGTCATTACCACTCAACTCCTGATATTTCAGTGTTTCCGCAGAGTACGGGTACAGATTTTTTAGCGCAAGAGCATAACTCAGCTCCTTGTCGCGGTTGCCAAACACCTTTTCGATACGTATCCCCAACCATAGGGATTGTGGTGTCTGGCGTTTATTCTCACTGTAACGATCAAGGTACTGTTTGGCCGCAGAATAGTCGCCGGCCTCATATTTAAGCTCCGCCAACTCCAGTAGCGCTACCGGCAGATTGCTGTTGAGAGCGAGCGCACGTGTGTAGGCCCGTTCTGCCTCATCTGCTAAGCCCAGGCGATTGGCAGTGCGGCCATAGTTAACCAGGGCAAAGAAACGGCGGTTATAAGTCAGGTCACTAGAAGCGTGACGAAATTGCTCTAAAGCATCCTCATAGCGCTCCTGCTGGTAAAGGAACACGCCATAGTTTGTGCGCGCCATGGAGAAATTGTCGCTGTAGCGCAGGGCCTTTTTGAAATGGGACTCGGCCACCTTCAATTCGCCATCGGCCTGATACAGCAGAGCCAGGCCATGGTGGGCCATAGGATTCTTCTTGCCCAGCTCCAGCGCCTTGTTGAAGTGGCGGCGAGCCAGCTCGCGGTTCTCTCCACTCTGCAGATAGCGAATACCCAGTTGAACATGGGTTTCCAAAGCCTTCTCCAGATTGACCTCCTGGCGCTCTGGCAAACCAGTGGTTACACACCCTCCCAGTAACACAGTGAGAATCAGGCCTAAGAACCGCAGGCCAAAAGAATTTGCAGACACGACATCACCTGTACATTTATTTTTCATCTATCCATCAAGCGGGATCGCAGTGATTAATCACTATCGATCAAGCACCAGGGCGGGGGCAAAGTAAAAAAATAGTGGTGTGCCCACTGTGATGGCAGAGCAGTCCCCAAGATAACCTGTCTGCAATGCCTCTTCCGATACTGGACCCGGACGCTGATCCTGCCTCCCGACTCATATAGTGCCGCAAAGCACCGTGAGTTTCAGCTGTGTACCCCTAATTAATTCCAATTGACCCGGCGATATCTCTCGCTGATAACAAAATAAAATCGGGGCAGTGCGGAACCCACACAAAAGTCAGAAAATTTCGTTAATACTGGTAATAAAACCACCACTAGAGCTCCTTACCGGAGCTATCCCTCGCATCAAGCTGTTTGCCATCAGGCCCCCCGTCGCGGGTAGGGATCAGGGCGCGAACGGAATTTGAAGAGGTGTTGGCCGCATCCGGGTCGGTCAGGGTCTCAAGAAAACGCACGACCAGGTCGATCTCGGCATCGCTGAGATTATTACCGGCATCACCACCGGTGGTCGCAAGGATTGCCTGGGAGAGCGCAAGGCCATTGGGCGCCACCTTACTGGCACAATCTGTTAACCCAGAAAATTGTGACAAGTCGCACATTTCGCTATTGGTGTAATACTGGTTAACCGATGCCGCACGGTCGCGATAGTGTTCGACATTTCTGCGTAGCGTCGCAAATTGACCACTGTGCCCCCAAGGGCCAGTGAGCGCGACATTCAGTAGTGTTGGGGGACGGAAGGCACCAGCACCGTTCGCCCCCAGATCCGCGCCACTGCCATTCTCATCGGTACCTATACCAATTTGTGGATAATTCGCAGGCCGTGGCCCTTCAGTAGTAAAAAATGCACCCGCATGGCAATTAGTACAGCCGGAATTCCCTGACATAAAAGTAATGGCACCGCGCTTCTCATCATTATCGAGCGCATCCAAGTCGCCATCTACATAGTCGAAGAAAGGGTTGTCGATAAAGAGCTGCACCGCTTCAAAAGCGGCTATAGCCTGCGCAATACGGCTGAAAGTAATCTGGTCGTCACCAAAAGCTGCGTTAAATAACCCACTCCAGGATTCCCGTCCCAGATTGGCCGCCACTAAATCTTCGCGGTAATCGGTGGTGCCGCTATCACTACTCGCGTCGTAACCAAATTGAGTAACGTCACCCATTTCCGCAGGATTGGTTACGGGAAAATGCGCCTGCGCCATCATCAGGGCCAGGGTGCCAGTACCCACCGCCGCTTCGGTATTGAGGCTGACGTCCCGTGAGTCGGTGCGGATACCGCGATCGGTAAGTGCCACCCGGTTATCCCAAAAGAGCCCACTACCCCACAATGCCACATTACATATCGGCTGGGCGTTTCTGGGTACTATTGGTACCTCATTGATACCGTCAGAGCGGCCTGGGCCAACCAATGCAGGATCTAATGGATTCACACCCACGGGCATAGAGAGATTGTCACCGCCACAACCGATAGCAGCGTGGTGACAGGAGGCACAGGCTACATCGCCATTGGCACTGAGGGATTGACTGTAAAATAGGCGCATACCCAGCTCGACCATGGCAGGGTCTTGTTCACTTCGCACCCTGGCAGCAAAAGCGCGCATATCTTCCAGATGCCCAGCCATGTTGTTCGATTCCAGCATGGCCGCCAGGCAGATATCCAGATCTTCATCTAATAAATTCAATGCACTGCGAACATTTTTACATTCACTAATGTTCACAAGGCGCTCGAGGACCGGTACCGCAACCGCACCATTGTTAAGGCCGCTATTCGTATTATTGATTAGTGTTTTCGCATTGACCCAGGCCGTTTCACTCTCGCTGTTCACATCGCCACTGGCCACTGAGTAGCTGTACTCGGTATTTATCGAAAGGCCATGGTCAACATAAAAATGATTATCTGTCTCGGCAATTTTTTCTCCGCCACGATAGATAGCATAGGTTGCCCCATCGCGCTGCCAGGAAAGGCCGATACTCGTTCCTGAAAAAGCATTAGCGATCAAGGCCTTCGGCGCATTGCCTTGCCCGGTCTCTGTGCCATTGCCTGCATCATCGTCATTATCTGTGTCGCCGCCATTGCCCGTATCATCACCACCGGAGTTTGTATCGGTATTTCCCCCAGCGTCGGTGTCAGCTTCCACCGTTTCCGAGCCAGAGCTGTCATCGCCACCGGATGAACCAGAGCTGCAGCCCACTGCCAACAAAACAAGCGGCAGTAGCACTAATCGCAACAGTGCTGCGCATGATATCGGCAAATTATTGCTCTGGGTTTTCATAAATACAGCTCGACTCCGCCACTGAAAAATCGTTTTGAACAGCACTGGACAGACAATGGAGCTACTAGTGCCCCGCACGGCACCAAAAGCTAATATTTTGGAACTATCCAACATTTTTAAAAGTAGTTTTTTGGGGAGCAGAAAGAGTTGCCTGCCCTCACAATACTTTTCATGAAACCGAACTTTTTTGCCAATTTCATGGGATACCGAGGTAGTGACCCTAAAGCTTTTACTTAGATAATTCTGTTGAGAGAGTCGCAAAGCACTGATGCTGGCACAGTGATATTGGATACTGTGAATTGTCTCTGGGTTTAAAGAAATAGAGAAAAAGGTATTGAGAAGGCTACAAGCTAAGTTTACCCATACTGCGACCCAGCCTAAAAAATTAATTGCACAAATCGCAAAGATAAGTATGAGGGTATAAAAACTATACCCTCTATACTTTTGACTTTTTTCTAGCTATTCACTTGGCTATAAAACAAGGTAAACAGGGAATTACAAACTCTCCCCATTCCGGTTTCTAGCATCCAGCTGTTTGCCATCCGGACCACCGTCTCTGGGAGGAATCAAAAATTGAATCTCATTAGAGCTACTATTGGCGGCGGCTGGGTCAGTGAGAGTGCCCAGAAAAATGACAACAAGGTCGATCTCATCATCAGTCAGGCGGTTGACACCACCACCATCATTCCCTGCAAGAATATCCTGAGACAGAACCAAACCATTAGGCGCTACTTTACTGGGGCAATCCTGTAAATCTTTAAACTGTTCAAGATCACACATTTCATTATTGGCAAAGTAACTGGCAATTGAGACACCCTGATCCCTGTAATGCTCGACATTTCTACGCAAGCTGCCAAACTGCCCGCTATGTCCCCAGGGGCCGGTAATCGCCACATTTAACAGAGTTGGGGCTCGGAATGCCCCAAAACCCAAAGACCCTTCTCCACCCAAATCGGCTCCACTGCCACTCTCGTCAGTACCAATTCCAATCTGCGGATAGTTAGCAGCCATCAGCGCCTCGGAAGTAAAGAAGGCCCCCTTATGGCAGAAGGTACAGCCAGAATCTCTCGACATGAACGTGATAGCACCACGCTTCTCTTCGGCGTTAAGCGCTTGTAAATTGCCCTCGACATAGGCAAAAAATGAATTATCTATAAATATCTGCACCGCCTCATAAGCTGCAATAGCCTGGGCAATACGGCTAAAGTTAATCTCAGGATCACCAAAAGCGGATGTAAATAGCGGCCCCCAAGCTTCGATATCCAGATTCGCCGCCAATATATCTTCGCGGTATGCAGTAAAGTTTTCGTCGACAGAATCATCGTAGCCAAAGTCGACGATATCCCCCATCTCAGGTGGTGCTGTAACAGGGAAGTGTGCCTGAGCCATCAGTAGAGCCAGGGAACCAGAACCTACCACGGAGGAAGTATTTCGGGTAACGTCCGTTGAATCTGTGCGCAACACACCATTAGGACTCAATGAAACCCGGTTGTCCCAAAACAGGCCACGAGACCAGAGCGAAGTGTTGCAGGTCGCTGGTGAATTCCTCGGCACTATCGGCACTTCATTAATACCGTCAGAGCGCCCCGGCCCTAGCAACGTACTATCTACCGCATTAATGCCAACCGGCATTGATAGACCATCCCCACCACAGCCAATCGCCGGGTGGTGACAAGAGGAGCAGGAAGCATCTTGATTGGCACTCAAGGATTTATTGTGGAACAGGCGCATACCCAGCTCAACCATGGCTGGTTCCTGCTCGCTGCGAACACGCGCGGCAAAAGCACGTATATCCTCAACAAGAGAGGCCATGCGATTGAGCTCAAGCATTGCTGCCAGGCAGTTATCAAGATCTTCCTCGAGTAAATCCAGGGCGCTGGAGACATTTTTACACTCGGCAAAAGTGGAAATACGCTCGTTTACGACATCGTCTTCTGTGCCGTTATTTAGCCCAGTATTCGTGTCATTTACCAATGTCTTAACAACAATCTGATCGGCCTCAGAGGCGCTGGCAGTATCGACCATATTTAGCAAGTAGCTGTACTCAGTCGCTACCGTGAGGTTTTTATCGACAAAAAAGTTATTACTGGTTTGCGCGACTCTTTCACCATTGCGATAAACAAAATAGGTCTCACCATCCCGCTCCCAAGCAAGGCCGATGCTGGTCCCGGAAAAGGCATGTCCAATCAATTTACCGGGCCCACTACCCTGCTCAGATTGCGGGTCGGGGTCTGAGTCTGAGTCTGAGTCTGAATCACCCTCTACAGTATTCGGTGTCGAAGTATCATCATCACCTCCAGATGATCCTGAACTGCAAGCTGCCAAGGATATACAGAGTATTAAATATAAATATCGCAATAGGACATTGGCAGACACCTTAAAATCCACTTTTTCAGTACGCATAAAATTTAACAGTCCTTTCCATCCACTTTCGTAAAGTTTTGGACTGTTAACGCAGTATCCTGGGATTTGGTTGACACCAATAAAAGGGAGATCAGAAAAAAATGGAGAGGCTTTAAAGAAATTACGACCCTAAGGCCTACAGAAATGATAGGGCAAGCCCGGATCTCTGCTAGCAAGTGACTATGCAAATCATCCAGGCAGGGTTCGGTAATCAGCCGACTATACGAACGGGGCGCTCTGCATTGCGGTAGCGCTCGGAGCGGCGGGTGCGGTCGTTAACACTGCCGGCCAGCTGGCCACAGGCTGCATCGATATCGTCGCCACGGGTAGTGCGAACGGTAACCGTATAACCCTTATCAAGCAATATCTGCTGGAAGCGACGCAGAGCATTGTTGCTCACACGCTGGTAGTCGGACAGCTCAAACGGGTTAAAGGGAATCAGGTTAATTTTCACCGGAATCTCTTTCAGCAGCTCTGCCAATTGCTCAGCGTGCTCCGGGCGATCATTAACTTCGCGCATCAGCGTGTATTCAATGGTCATTTTACGGTGCGTATCCGGCATACGCTCGATATAGCGCTTAGCGGAATCCAACAACACCGCAATGGGGTATTTCTTATTGATCGGCACCAACTCGTTACGTAATTCGTCGTTGGGCGCGTGCAGGGAAATCGCCAGGCTCACATCGGTCACATCGGCTAGGCGGTCCAATGCGGGCACCACACCGGAAGTTGACAGGGTGACGCGGCGCTTGGAAATACCGTAGGCATTGTCTTCCATCATCAGATTCATGGAATCGACCACATTGTCGAAATTGAGCAATGGCTCACCCATGCCCATCATCACCACGTTGGTGACTTTGCGCGGTCCTTTTGGGTCCAGCTGGCCGAAAGACTTACAGGCGATCCACACCTGCCCGATAATTTCTGCCGCGGTTAAATCGCGGTTAAAGCCCTGCTTGCCAGTTGCACAGAAACTGCAATCCAGGGAACAGCCCACCTGGGAGGAGACACACAGGGTGCCGCGATCGCCATCGGGGATATAAACCGTCTCGATAGCATTGCCACCGGAGACTTTAATTAGCCACTTGCGTGTGCCGTCGGCAGAATCCCACTGATTCAATACTTCCGGGGCACGGACTTCGGCCACTTCCGCCAGCTTTTGACGCAGGGCCTTGCTGACATTGGTCATCTCAGCAAAATCATCAACCCCATTCTGGTGAATCCACTTTAAAACCTGAACTGCGCGGAAGCGCTTCTCGCCCAATGATTCAAAAAAGGCGGCCAGCTTTTCTACTGAAAGGCCGAGCAGGTTGGTTTTCTCTGTGGTCATTCATTTCACCTCGGGGGAAGAATTGCACCGGTCCGGACAGACCGGTGCGATTTGTGGCGCTAATTAAGCGCGCGCGCAGATTTCGTCGTCGGCGAAGAAGTAGCTTACTTCGCGGGCGGCGGACTCTGCGGAGTCGGAACCGTGTACAGCGTTGGCGTCGATGCTGTCAGCAAAGTCAGCGCGGATGGTGCCAGCAGCCGCTTCTTTCGGGTTGGTAGCGCCCATCAGGTCGCGGTTTGCCAGGATAGCGTTCTCACCTTCCAGAACCTGTACAACAACCGGACCGGAAGTCATGAAGTCAACCAGGTCTTTGAAGAAAGGACGCTCTTTATGCTCAGCGTAGAAACCTTCAGCTTTTTCGCGGGACAGTTGAACCATCTTCATGGCAACGATGCTCAGGCCAGCTTTCTCAAAACGGCTCTCGATTTCACCGATTACATTCTTGGCTACTGCGTCCGGCTTGATGATGGAAAGGGTACGCTCCAGGGCCATGGTTATCTCCAAATTGATTTTTGTAACTTAACTTACATATAGAAAGAGCAACCTACACAGTTGCTCTTCCCTAGTATTCCTTTCATACCCACCGGGGGTACTCAATTTTTGATCACCGCATTTCGCGGCCGGCGGATTATACGGGGTATTGATCGACTTTTATACTCCAATACCAATACCCCCTTAAACCCATTCTGACTACTCGCGTTCCTCAATCCAGGCGGCCTGAATAGCCTCCAGAATCTTTTCGCCACAACGGCTCGGCTCGTCATCAAACTCAGGTAACGCCATCACCCAGTTGCGCAAGTCAACAAAATTGACGGTAAGCGGGTCCACATCTTCATGGGCTTCGCAGAGCTCAATAGCGATATCGTGAGTATCGGTCCACTTCATTGTTTTGGCTTCCTCACTACCCGCGGCACTCAGTGCTTTTCCGACACCTGGTTGATGGTGTATTTGGGAATTTCCACCACCAGATCTTCGTCTTCAACGATCGCCTGACAAGACAGGCGCGACTCCGGCTCCAGGCCCCAAGCCTTGTCCAGCAGGTCTTCTTCCAGCTCATCGGGCTCCTCCAGGGAGTAGAAGCCTTCGCGCACAATCACATGGCAGGTAGTACAGGCACAGGCCTTCTCGCAGGCGTGCTCGATCTCGATATCGTTGGCCAGTGCCGCATCGATTACACTGACACCGCTCTCCGCTTCCACCACTTTACCTTCAGGGCACATTTCCGGGTGGGGTAAAAATACTATCTTCGGCATGGGTACTGACTCTCTATGGTCTCAATCCGACGGGGGCAAGCCCCGGCCGCAAGTTGTGCGGGCTAGGCGCCCACCGCTTATTTATCAAATTCATCCAGGCTGTGGCCGCGCATGGCGCGCTTGATAGAAGCATCCATACGTTTGGCCGCAAAGGGCTCTGACAGCTGGTTAAGGGTCTCCATACGCTGACGAATCTCATCGGCATCTCCCCCGTTATGGGCCAGGCGCAAAGCTTCCATTGCATGCTCCAGCTCACTCAGCTCATGCTCTTCCAGCAGCTCGGCGCCGTTTTCACGCAGGGCCATCAGCAAACTCTCTAAAGTCCGCTCCGCCTCAACCTGCGCCTCGCGCAAAGCACGCAGGGCAATATCCTCGGCGGCGTGGGTATAGGATTCCTGCAGCATGCGCGCTATGTCCTTATCCTCCAGGCCGTAGGAAGGCTTCACTACGATATCTGCACTAACACCACTGCTCTTCTCCATGGCAGTCACCGACAGCAAGCCATCCGCATCCACCTGGAAGGTCACGCGAATATGAGCGGCACCCGCCACCATTGGAGGAATTCCGCGCAATTCGAAACGTGCCAGCGAGCGGCAGTCGCTAACCAGCTCTCGCTCACCCTGCACCACATGAATCGCCATGGCAGTCTGGCCATCTTTGAAAGTGGTGAATTCCTGAGCTTTAGACACCGGAATGGTGGTATTGCGCGCAATCAACTTCTCGGTGAGCCCACCCATGGTCTCAATACCCAGAGACAACGGGATTACATCCAGCAGCAGCAGGTCGTCGTCGGATTTATTGCCCACCAACACATCGGCCTGCAGGGCGGCACCAATGGCTACCACTTGATCCGGATCGATTTCAGCATGGGGCGCACGGCCAAAATAGTCTTCGACCCGCTCACGTACCCGCAAAGTCCGAGTGGAACCGCCCACCAGGACCACTTCCTGCACTTCATCCACACCGATACCGGCATCGCGCAGGGCGCGTTTACAGGCACGCAGAGTCTTGTCGATCATGGGGTCCAGCAATGAAGCCATGGTCGCCCGGTCGAGCACGCCCCGCCAGTCCCCATGGTGTATTTCTACCTGCTCGGCACCACTCAGGGACTCCTTAGCAGCGCAGGCACTATCCAGTAACAACCGCTGAGTCGACGCATCCAGATCGGTGCCCAAACCCGCCTGCTCGGCAATCCAGGCCGCGATAATGCGGTCGAAGTCATCGCCACCCAAGGCGGTATCACCGCCGGTGGCCATTACCTCAAAAACACCGCGGGACAGTCGCAGGATTGAAATATCAAAGGTGCCACCGCCCAGGTCATAGACAGCGATCACGCCCTCTTCCCCCCGATCGAGGCCATAGGCTACCGCCGCGGCAGTCGGCTCATTGAGCAGGCGCAGCACCTTCAAGCCGGCCAACTTGGCCGCGTCCTTGGTCGCCTGGCGCTGGGCATCATCAAAATAGGCCGGCACGGTAATCACTGCGCCGTCGAGCTCGCCATCCACTTTGCCGTAGAGTGCATCGCGGCCACGCTGGGCCAGCTTCTTGAGGATTTCCGCAGACACCTGCACCGGGTTGACCGGGCCGGCGGCAGTTTCAATAGTGGGCATGCCGCCATCGGTATCGGAAAAATGATAGGGCAGCTGCTCGCCCAGGCTTTTTACATCGACGACCCCACGGCCCATCAAGCGCTTGATCGACAGCATGGTGTTGTAGGGATCAGCAGCAGCACGCAGACGCGCCTCGCTACCAACGGTAATACCGTCGCAGCTGTAGTGCACCGCCGAGGGCAGGATGACACTGCCATCCTCTGCCGCAATGGCCTCTGCCGAGCCGCTGCGCACCGTGGCCACCAGTGAGTTGGTGGTGCCCAAGTCGATGCCCACCGCGTATTTGCGCTGATGGGGGTCGGGACTCTGTCCCGGCTCGGAAATCTGCAGTAAAGCCATTACTTATCTCTTCTATCAGCGGGATTTATCGCGTTGGCACCGCCTGTGCCTGATCCCGGTTTATTTTCTGGTAGCACTTGTTTAATCGCCGAACAGATCAGCTTCCAGCTCTTCCACTTGCGACTGCAGCTTGACCAGGAATTGCTGCTTGCGCAGGGCGTCTTCTGCTTCGCTGAACTTGCCCGAGGCATAGGTCTCAGCAAATTGCCGCTGCGTACCGCGGTAGAGTTCATCCACCTCTTCGGCGAGTTCCTCCAGGGCAACAGTGGGATTTGCTTGCTCGCGCACTTCCTCCAGGCGCTCGCGCAGCAACATCTGCTGCATCAGGAACTCTGTATCGGCGGTAGTCTGCTCAGGTGGCACTTCCACCCCAGCCAATTTGAGCAGGTAAGCAGCGCGTTGCACCGGATCACGAAGTACCGTGTGGGCTTCATTGATCTGCGCAGCCATTTGAATAGCGAGCAACTGTTCGCGCTCGGATTTGGAAGCGTATTTATCCGGGTGGAATTCCCGCTGCAATTCCCGGTAGCGTGCGGACAGAGCACTGCGATCGAGTTCAAAGGCGGGGTCAAGCCCGAATATTTCAAAATGGGTCAGGTTGGTTGCCATCTCAGTTCACCTGCCGGCACTGGGCCTTAAAAACTGGGCGGCGGCGCCGCACCCGGCAACTGCCGGGCCAATAAAAAGGCCGGCATGCGCAGTGCATCCGGCCTCGCTGAAGCGGGCCACACTCAGACGTGGAAACTCTCGCCGCAGCCACACTCGTTTTTGACGTTGGGATTGGTGAAGGTGAAGCCTTCGTTGAGCCCTTCCTTAACGAAGTCGAGCTGGGTACCATCCAGGTAAACCAAACTCTTGGGGTCTACGATCAGCTTTACTCCATCCTGCTCGAATACCACGTCTTCGGCCTCTGCCGAATCGACAAACTCCAGTACATAGGCAAGGCCTGAACACCCGGCGGTCTTAACACCCACACGAATGCCGATTCCCTTACCGCGCTTGGCCAGCTGACTCTTGATATGAGCCTCAGCGGCCTCGGTCATAGTAATAGCCAAAACAATACCTTCACTGCTATTGGGCCCTGGGCCCGGTGGTTAACCTGCGGCGGATTCCGGCGCGTCAGCGGCTTCGGCAGACTCACCGCGCTTTTCACGGATGTTGCGTACAGCGGCCTTGATTGCATCTTCGGCCAGCACGGAACAGTGAATTTTCACCGGTGGCAGCGCCAGCTCCTCGGCGATAGCGGTATTTTTGATCTGCTCCGCCTCATCGATCGTCTTACCTTTCACCCACTCAGTGAGCAGGGAGCTAGAGGCGATAGCGGAACCGCAACCGTAGGTTTTGAACTTGGCGTCTTCAATCACACCCGCGTCGTTCACCTGGATCTGCAAGCGCATCACATCACCACAGGCAGGCGCACCCACCATACCGGTGCCTACATTGTCCGCCTTGTCGTCCATGCGCCCGACATTGCGGGGGTGTTCGTAGTGGTCAATTACTTTATCGCTATAGGCCATGACTTTTCTCCTAACTCTTGTGCGCGCTTAGTGAGCGGCCCATTCAATCTTGTTCAGGTCCACACCGTCTTTGTACATATCCCAAAGCGGCGACAATTCACGCAGTTTCTCCACTGCCTTGCGCACGGCGGCCGCGGCGGTGTCCACGTCCTGCTCGCTGGTGAAGCGGCCGAAGCTGAAACGCAGGGAGCTGTGCGCCAGCTCATCGTTTACACCCAGGGCGCGCAACACGTAGCTGGGCTCGAGACTGGCGGAGGTACAGGCGGAACCGGAGGAAATTGCCAGGTCGCGCAGGGACATAATCAGGCTCTCGCCCTCTACAAAGGCAAAGCTCACGTTCAAGTTGCCCGGTACACGCTGTTCCGCGGAACCATTGATATGGACTTCTTCCATATCTTTGATCTGATCCCAGAAGCGGTTGCGCAGGGAAACCAGACGCTCGCCCTCTTGCACCATTTCCTCTTTGGCGATGCGGAAGGCTTCACCCATACCGACAATCTGGTGAGTCGGCAGAGTGCCGGAACGCATACCGCGCTCGTGGCCGCCACCGTGTATCTGCGCTTCCAGACGGACGCGGGGTTTGCGGCGTACATACAGTGCGCCGATACCTTTGGGGCCGTAAATTTTGTGGGCGGAGAAGGACATCAGATCGACCTTCATCTCCTGCAGGTCGATAGGCAGTTTGCCTGCGCTTTGCGCCGCGTCCACATGGAAAATAATTTTGCGCGAGCGACACAGCTCACCGATCGCGGCGATATCGTTAATTACACCGATTTCGTTGTTCACGTGCATCAGGCTCACCAGAATGGTGTCCTCACGCAGCGCTTCCTCAACCTGTTGCGGGGTAACAATGCCGTCTTCACGGGGATTCAGATAGGTTACTTCGAAGCCTTCACGCTCCAGCTGGCGACAGGTGTCTAGTACTGCCTTGTGCTCAATTTTGGAGGTGATGATGTGCTTGCCGCGGCCCTGATAGAAGTGCGCCGCACCTTTGATCGCCAGGTTATCGGACTCGGTGGCACCACTGGTCCAGACGATCTCGCGGGGGTCAGCATTAATCAGCTCAGCCACCTGACGACGGGCATTTTCCACCGCCTCTTCGGCTTTCCAGCCGTACAGGTGAGACCTTGAAGCCGGGTTACCGAAGTTGCCTTCCATCGTCAGCTGCTCTGCCATCTTTGCAGCGACACGCGGGTCAACCGGACAGGTAGCTGAATAATCCAGGTAGATGGGAAGCTTCATAGTCATACCGTTTCCGCTCAATAATTCTCAAATATTCCGCTTTGACCACATTAGTGGCCGATATTTACAAGCCGCCGAGTACGGCGACCCGCTCTTCCGGCGCTTCGCGCATATCCTGGCGGCGTGCCACTTCCTGTACCTCGGCGCGAGACACCAAGTTGGCCAGGCTGATTCCGCTCAGGAAACCGTGAATCTGATCACTCAGGTCTGACCAGAGGTAATGGGTCAGACACTGTTCGCCATTGGCGCAATCGGCGTTGCCGCCACAGCTGGTGGCATCCACCGATTCATTGACTGCATCAATGATCTGAGCCACAAAAATCTCTTCGCCATCGCGGGCTAGACGATAACCACCGCCGGGGCCGCGCACACTGGACACCAGTCCGGATTGCCGTAGGCGGGAAAATAACTGTTCCAGATAGGACAGGGAGATGCCCTGCCGTTTGGAAATATCTGCCAAGCTGATCGGCCCACGCTCTGCATGCAACGCCAGATCCAGCATGGCGGTTACCGCATAACGGCCTTTGGTTGTTAAACGCATACCAGCTCCCAACTGATGAACAGCCCTTTTCCGATCGGGGCGCGAGTATGAAATAACCCAGCACCTTAGTCAAGTATATAACCAAGCAAAGTACTCGGGTACTCAACTAGTCTGGGCGCCCCTTGCCACCAGAGCGGTGAATATAGTTCTGGATGGAGGTGAGCATGCCGCGCAGGATACCCAGCTCCATATCATCCGGGCGCACACGGCTGTACAGCCTGCGCAGTCGGGTCATAGTCTGGCGAGGGTTATCCGGATCGATAAAGCCCAGTTCACCTAAAGCTTGCTGGAGGTGCTCAAAATAGAGCTCCATATCGCTGGCTTTGGACGGTGGGCGATCCCAGTCTGCATAACTCACAGGCCCGCCTTTCTCTGCTTCCAGCGCCGCCATACGCACCTCATAAGAAAGCACCTGTACGGCGGTCGCCAGGTTTAGAGAGCTGTACTCGGGGTTGGCCGGAATATGCACATGGTAATTGCACGCCTGAAGCTCTTCATTGGTCAGGCCGCGGTCTTCACGACCAAACACCAGCGCCACCGGGTGGCTGGAGGCCTCGGCCACTGCGCGCTCACCGCACTGGCGCGGTGTCAGCAGAGGCCAGGGAATACGTCGCTCGCGGGCACTGGTGGCCACCACCAGGCCGCAATCTGCCACCGCCTCTTCCAGGGTGTCCACTACTACTGCACTGTCGAGCAGCTCCGCCGCACCGGCGGCGCGCCACACGGCATTGGCCGCAGGGAATTCCCGCGGTGCAACCAGATAGAGCTGGCTCAGGCCCATATTCTTCAGGGCGCGCGCCGCGCCGCCAATATTTCCTGGGTGGGCACTGTTAACCAGAACCACACGCACATTGTCGAGCGCACTGAGCGGAGTCGTGTCTAATGGGGACTTGGCCATACTGAAAGTAATAATTCGGTGTCATGGGGGCGCGCGAGTGTAGCAAAAAGGAGCGGGAATCCATACAATCGCGTCCGCTGCGGTTAACCCGCGGTCTGCTTTTTAACCACTTCAACCACTTAGTGCGGAATAGTTATGGAACCCATGCTAAATATTGCCCTGCGCGCGGCGCGCAAGGCCGGAGAATTGATCGAACGGGCCTGGGAGCGCGGCGACCTGATGAAATTCGAGGAAAAGGCGCGCAACGATTTCGTCACCGAAGTGGACAAGGCCAGCGAACAGGAGATTATTTATCACCTGCGCAAAGCCTACCCCAAGCACAGCATCCGCGCTGAAGAGAGCGGCCTGATCGAAGGCGCCGAGCCCGACTACGAGTGGATTATCGACCCTCTCGATGGCACCACCAACTTTATCCACGGCGTACCCCAGTTTGCGGTATCTATCGCCTGCCGCTACCGCGGCCGCATTGAGCACGCGGTGGTACTCGACCCGATTAAGCGCGAAGAATTCACCGCGAGCCGCGGTCGCGGCGCGGCCCTTAACGGCCGTCGCATCCGCGTTTCCCCCCGCCAGGGCCTGCGCGGCGCTCTAATTGGCACCGGCCTACCCTTCAATGGCCCCGCTCTGGAAAACATCGACCCCTACCTGGGCGCTTTGAAAGAGATCGCCGGGCAGACCGCCGGCATCCGCCGCCCCGGCGCCGCCGCACTGGACCTGGCCTATGTAGCGGCCGGACGCTTCGACGGTTTCTGGGAGATGTATCTGAATACCTGGGATATCGCTGCAGGCTCGCTACTGGTCAAAGAGGCCGGCGGTTTGATCAGCGACTTCCGCGGTGGAGAGGACTACCTGGAATCCGGCAATCTGGTCTGTGCCACCCCCAAAGTCTTCAAGCCGCTGGTGCAGATCGTCGGTAAGCACCTGGGCTCCGTGCGCTAAGCTTCATTCGCTCACTGGCCCGGCGACTGCCGGGCCAGCTGTTACGGTGCCGCTAAACTGACCGACCGGCCCGCCCAAGGGTTTCCGCCAGCACACGCGACAACTGCATAAAGTCAAACTCTGCCGGCAGTGCCGGATAGTTCTCCCCACTGGATTTTTCACCAACCAGTACAAAGCGCATGGCTCTGGTGGCGATATCCTCCTGCAAAATAGAGATTAGGTCCGCAGCGGACATGCCCGGCACCTCACTGTGAAACAACAGTACATCGGGGCGCTGCGTTCGCGCGATAAAAATTGCCTCCACCACATCGGTGGCAATCAGGCACTGAACCTGGGGACTCTCCTTCAGCATTTCCTTTAGCTGGTCGGCCGCAGCAGGGCGGTTATCCACAAGTAACACGCGCCCCTCCGGCAACTGCGGAGGCTCCTGTGGATGAGCAGAAAAGCTCATAAGGGCATCGGGCGCATCGATCATAGGGAATTCGATCCAGAAAACTGAGCCCTGCCCCTCCTGACTATCAAAGTCGATTCGCCCACCCATAGCCTCGGTGAGCCGCTTGGCAATTGCCAGACCCACGCCGGTCCCCTCTATATGGCCCTTTTCCTCCCCCAAACGATTAAAGGGTTCGAACACCTCGCTGCGCCGATCCGGAGAAATGCCCTTACCGGTATCGAGAATACTCAAGCGCAGCCAGCCCTCTGCCTGGGGAGTGAAATTAATAATGACCCTGCCATTATCCCGGTTGTATTTCACTGCATTGCCGGCGAGGTTTAGAACCACCTGTTTGTAACGAACTGGGTCTGCGCAGATATAGGCGGATTCCCAGCCGAGAGGCTCGTAGACCAGACTGACCCGGCGGGTCTCCGCCAGTGGTTCCAGCAGGCGCTTACATTCGGCCACTAGTTCCACCGGGCGCACCGACTCCATTGAGGGGCCGAGCCGCCGACTGTCGATACGGGCGAGCTCCAGCACATCCCCCACCAGGTGCAATAGGTGTTGACCCGCTCGGCGAATCTCCCCAAGCCGCTGGCGTTGGTCGGAGTTCAAGCTCTGATCCAGTTCCACCATTTGGCTGTATCCCAAAATGGCGTTGAGAGGGGTCCGCAGCTCGTGGCTCAGGCTGAATAAAAGATCGGCTCGATGGGCATTTTCCTCACGTTGCTGGTGCAACTCCCGTTCCAGCCGCGCCTGGCTCTCACGTCCAGCGCTAACATCCTGTAAAACCCCGAACACCCGCACCGGTTGACCACGGCTGTCCAGTTGGGCCTTGCCGCGACAGCGAACCCATACCAAGCTGCCATCGGAGCGCCACAGGCGGAATTCCACATCCAGGGGCAGCCGGTCGCGCACATGGTCCAACATGGATTGTTCCACCCTGGCTATATCCTCGGTGAGAATACGCGCTTTCCATTGCTCCGCAGCAGAGCGCCCAATACTACGAATCGGGCTCACCTCGTAGCCGAGAATCCCCCAACAGGCGTCATCGAGTACCATTTCATCGGCGCGTAAATCCCATTCCCACAAACCATCTCCCACCCCGGACAACGCCTGCAGCGGTCGCTCACTGGGTAGATTGGTCAGATAGCGCTGCGAAAGTGCCTCGCTATAATCGGCACAGGTGCCAATCGCGATCACCTCGCTGCCATCAGCACTGGTGGTAGCCCGGCCACAAAAGCGCAACCAGCGCATTTGTCCGGAGATATCGTAGGCGCGAAAAGCGATATCGAAGTAGCCACCCTCGCTGGCGATCCTTTTGCGTAACGCCAAAATACGGTGACGCTCATCAGAATGCACCGGGTGCAACTCGGCGCCAGACCACAGACCCTGAAGGGCGCGATCAGCACTATCGGCAAACAAATGCCAGATATCCCCCTGAGCGCGCTGGGCGCCACTATTTAGGTGCCACTCCCACAGGCCGCAATCCACATCCATCATCAGCCCCTGCAGGCGACCGGTTTGGTGTGTGAGCTCCAGAACATCCAGAGAGTGCAACTCCTCTGGAGTTGCCAGCAGGAAAGGGAGATGGGGCGGAACGGGGTTCTGAAATTCGGACACGCTTAACTCGATTCGTTGGCATTGCTGGCAAAAAAAAGGGGCATTTATACCTAGGCGCGAAAAGGGCGTCTATTTACCAAGCATTAGTGCCAATCAGAATTCCACACAGAGTCACAAAAATAAAATTTTTTTCGAGTGGGAGCGCTTGGAAAGAGGGATAGAAGAATAAAAAAGGCCCCGCAGAGCGGGGCCATAATCAGCGATGATGAGAGAAAACGGGAAGTTCCTCATTGGAAACGGTTTGCCATAACCCCATGCAAACTCCCCGAAGTACGGGTCATGCGTCCCGTACGTTTCTAATGTTGCAATCGGTATGCCAACTTTCTCGTAGGATTTTGCGGTGGCCGATCTCTTTTTTTCCTGGCGACCAAGCAATATGAACCAACAAGTGCCAAAAAACCTAAATATCGCACCAAAAAGAGGCGCAACCTGCCAAGGACAGCAACCACTAGAGGCCTGATGTAAAAAAATCCCTCTGAGAAATTCTGTGCGCCACTAGATTGGATGATCCACAAATATCCTTTAGGTAGAACAATGCCAAAGGCCTTTAGTGGGACAACATTGTGATGGGGCAACACCGCCACTCTCTGCTGATCGCCGCCAGTATGAACTTTGCTTTCGGCCTAATCCTCGGTCTGATTACCGGAGGTATTGTCGCCATGTTTTTGCTGGCAGGTGTTTTGCGCATGGTAATCAATCACCATGCCGCCTTCGCTTTCAACTCTTTGGGGCCACCACTGGAGCAAAAGAAAGTTCAGGGCGATATTTCGGCCCGGGACAACCCTGTTATCCATACTTTTGCATTTGGCGAGGGCTATCAAAACTCCCATCACGCCTTTCCCGCGAAAGGGTCTCAGCTGGCTGGGTATCACTTGGCAGTATGGATGACGGTAAAAAGCCCACTGCGCCTCCTCACAATAATTATCTATATTCTCTGTGTAGCGTCGTATTGGTAACTGGAAATTATCCCCAGAAATACACCGCCAAATAACATCATAGAAAAATTGCGCCACTAACTATACGGGGCTTCCCGAGGCCGTTTCACAAACAGGCTCGAATTATGAATACTGCTTCACCAACATCCACAACCAAGCGCAAATGCTTTTGGGTTCCCACAGTGCTGTTTGCCAGTACAGGTTTCCTGGCCCTGACCGCCGTGCCCATCTACGGGCTGATGGTTGGGTATCACTGGTACCAGTGGCTCGCCTTCGCACTATTAGCCGCCTTGTGCAGTCTCTCGGTAACAGCAGGCAATCACCGGCTCTGGTCTCACAGAAGCTATAAAGCCCACTGGTCTCTACGCCTGTTCTTTGCCTTGTTCAGCGCGGCTGCCCTACAAAACTCCACCCTGACCTGGAGCGCTGCGCACCGCTTGCACCACCGCCATATTGATGACAATGATCGCGACCCCTACTCAGCAATGCGCGGCTTCTGGTTTTCTCATATCGACTGGATGATGCACGAATATCCAAGCAGCCACTTGGATTATAAAAATGTCGGGGATCTGAAGCGGGACAAGATCGTGATGTGGCAACACAATCACTATATCCCCATCACCCTCAGTATGAACCTGGGTATTCCTTTAGCGCTTGGGCTTCTCACCGGCGATGTGATCGGCATGCTATTGCTCGCTGGAGTACTCCGTATCGTAGTCAATCACCACACAACTTTTTTGGTCAACTCTCTGGCGCACATGTGGGGCAAACGCCCCTACAAAAACGATATCAGTGCACGAGATAATATCTTTCTGAACTTGTTGGTTTTCGGTGAGGGATACCACAACTACCACCACGCCTTTCCTGCCGATTATCGCAATGGCGTAGGCTGGTTTGCGTACGACCCAACTAAATGGATGATCAAGCTGTTCAGTTGGATCGGTATCACCAACGACCTAAAAACCCCCTCAGCGGTACAAATACAGAAAGCCAAACTGTCAGTGCAGTTCAGCCAGGCGGAGGAGAAGCTCGGAGGCAGCGCACACCGGGAGGACTGGTTAAAACTATTGGAGAACGAGGCCATACAATTCGCCAGGGCTCTGGAAAACTGGAAAAACCTGCAGTTACAGCGCGCCCAGTGCCGCGGGGATAAGATCGCGGAGAAGTGGCGTTCGCTGGCAATTCAAAACAAGGTTAAGGAGTTAGAGTTCGGCTTGAAAATGCAGAGCCGGCGTCTGAGTAGACTGATAAAGCAGTGCCAGACGGATTCAGCCACATCCTCCTAACAGTGCTGCGAAAATGCTGGAAAGTGGCAATAGGCAACTGCCTTCGAGTGGGTTAAAGGGTTTTTTCCGCAGCGAATTCACGCATGGAATACGCCACCCGCTCGTCCACCCCTTTCTCGAGCATCTCTTCATCCAGCCCCTCGATAAAACGCAGGCGCTGGCGCAGACCCACACCGTTAGCTACCTGAATTGCGAGACCGGGACGAGCATTGGCTTCGAGTAATAGCGGACCGCGCTCGCGATCCAAAACGATATCGCAACCGAGATAGCCGAGACCGGTCATTTCATAACAGCTCGCCGCCAGACGCACCAGATCGTACCAACCCGGAACCTTCAGCTCACCGAAAGACATCTTGGTATCCGGGTGGTGCTGGATGCGTAAGCCGCGCTGTACTGCGTGGCAGCTTTTGCCTGTGGCCAGGTCGATACCCACTCCTACAGCGCCTTGGTGCAGATTAGCTTTACCATCGGAGCTATGGGTAGAACAGCGCAGCATTGCCATCACCGGAAAACCGCGAAACACAATCACGCGAATATCCGGTACTCCCTCGAAAGAGTAATCCTGAAACACCGGGTCGAAATCCACCAGAGCCTCCACCATTACCCGGTCAGGCTTGCCGCCGAGGCTGTAGAGGCCACTGTGAATATTGTTAACGTGACGCAGAATATCCAGGGCTTCAACTTCAGAGCCGGAAATCTTCTTATACTTATCCCCATCGCGCCCGGCAATGACCAGGATACCTTTGCCCCCCGAACCGCGCGCGGGCTTGATTACAAACTTCCACAAGGGATCGATCACTTCCATCACGCGCTTGCGGCTGGCCGGAGTTTCAAAGGCTGCGATCAATTCCGGTACTGGTATGCCTGCGCGCTTGGCCGCTCGCTTAGTGTTCAGTTTGTCGTCGACAATTGGGAATTTTTCCCGATCGTTGTAGCGCGCAATGTAATTGATATTGCGTGCATTCATCCCGAGTATGCCCATCTCATTCAGGGCCATCGGCGAAACCATACCACCGCGAACCTTGTTGATGATGTGCTTGAATGAAAATTGAAGCATCGCAACCCCCTACTTGATCAGAGGCCGAAAACGCATCAGCTCGCTGAGGCGATAACCGGTGTAGTTACCCACAACCAAGATAAAGGCCAGCAGCACCAGCAGCAGCTCGGGGAAATTAAAGGTCCAGTGTTCCACATAGCGGTTAGTCATCACCCACCAGGCCAAAACAGCCACCAGCAGGCTGCCGCCGGCCTGTACAATTACCTCGTAGGGGCCATCCTCCTCCCAAACGATGGACATGCGCTCAATGGTCCAGGCCAAAATAATCATCGGGAAGAAGGTCACCGTCAGTGCCTGCTCAATTCCGAGCTTATAACTGACCACACTGATCACCCCCATAATGAGCACCACCGTGACCACCACGGCGGCGATCCTCGACACAAGGAGCAAATTGAGCCGACTCAAGTAGAAACGCACCCACAATCCGAGCACCAGGATCAATACAAAAATTGATAGCCCTGTGAGCAGCTGGGTTTCAATAAAGGCTATTGCCAGGAGTACCGGCATAAAGGTACCGGAGGTGCGCAAGCCGACAAAGATGCGCAGCAGCACCACCACTAGGGCACCTACCGGCACCAGTAAAATCAATTTAAAGATGCTTTGTTGCTCGATGGGCAGGCTGTAGATGGAGAAATCCACCAGCGCCTCTTTTTCGCCCTTTGTGCTGCGCATGGAGACATCCCGTGCAGGCACGTCATTGGAAATGACCGAGAAAGTCACCTGCGAATTGCGGCCACCCTCCAGGTCCAGCAGACTCTTGCCACCGCGCTGCCAGATAAAGAAGTTTTCTGGAATTCCGGGCAAGCCGCTGCTTGGCTCGAAAACAATCCAGCGCTGACCATCGTAAACTTCGAGCAGATCCTCTGGAGCAAGGCGGCGACGGTCGTCCTCAAGGTAGAGGCCGCGGATGCGATGCGCGGGAATATCAGCGGTGGCCAGCATCAGCAGAGCGACATCCACCAGGGATTTATCGGTGTAGTGGCGGAAGACCAGGTTGCGATCCTGGTTACCATCGTCGTTCAGCTCAAACAGCAATTGAGTGGTGAAAGATTCCACGTCGGAGGAGCGCTCGCGGGCCTGCTTAACCAACGAATCAATCGCCAGGCGCACGGCTTCTTGCTCCCGTGCACCGAGGAAAGGTTTCTGTACCTGGGTGCTGAGATTCAAAGGCTGTTCGAGCGCCGCACCGGGAGTCTGGTACACATCCAAGCGATAGAACAGGGACTGGGGCCCCTCGGCGGAGCGGCGCGTCCAAACTGCCCGATACTCATCATTTTCCCGGGCTATAAAGAAGCCAAAACCGGAGGAACTGAAAGTCTCACCGAGGATTTCCATATTGCGTTGCTCACGGGGCAAAGTCAGCGCAGCTTTTACCGGGCCGCCCTCCGCATCGAAACCCACTTTGGCCTCAATGGTCCAGACAGTACGGTATTCACCCGGCAGCAGTGGAAAACCTAATTCGAAATGTTTGTAAGCGGTGAGACCCGCCCCGATCAATGCGAGCAATGCCGCAATAACATAAACTTGAACGCGCGGCGACATTCGCCCTTCCCCGTAACTCTAGGGTTCCAAAAGGAACCTAATCTTAATAAGCGGCCTATTTATTCCCGAACACCCGAGGCTGCCCTTGGATATTGCGCCGGCTCACATCGACAACCGCGGCATCTTTGAGGAAATTGCGTCCCAGCACCATCACAATATCGTTGCGGCCCTCATCCGTCAGACTGACCTCAACCATATGAGTAACCTCACCCACAGTGAGATTCATCTCCACTACCGGGCGACGCTGGCTCGGGAAACCAATACGGTTCGCACGGATATGGCGTTTGATGGGCAGTTCGATGGTAGAAGTTTCGGCCTTACCATCCACTTCCGGCAGTGCCAGCTGAATTCTGATCCAGTCCTCACCATCGCGCTCAAAGCGTGTCAGTGTCTGGGCGCGCAAGGTGGTTGTCGGCGCACCGGTATCCACCACAGACTCAACAACCAGACCGGAGGGCTCGATAGAGATTTTCTCCACTGCCCCTAGTACCAGTTTGTCCTTGGCGACGGGCACTTCGACTACTTTTTCAAGGGTTCGTTCGATGACTTTTTCAACGACCCTGACCTCTGGTTCTGCGCAGATCACCTCCACAGGCTCTGGGCACTGGAGTATTTCGCCCTGAGATTGGCCCGATTGTGCAGTAGCGGGTTCTGCCCCTTGCTGGCTCTGTGCGGGGTACATCAGCGACTGACAGCCCAGCAATAACTGGACCGCGACCAATAACCACAGAAGGGAAAATTTCTGCATCCTAACGATTACCTCTAGCCCCATTAGCATTCCAATCCGACCGCACTGTCTTCGCAGCGTTCACGGTAGCAAGCGCAGAAATTCCTCCCAACGCAAGCAAAAGGCCGATATTAGCCTATGAAAGAGCTTGGTGAACAGGGATGTTCCTAGAGTCGAGCGATGCAAGCGCCACAATGTGACACGCGCCAGATCTTGAGAATTTGACGGCCAACCGTGAATCGTTATAGCTAACAAAGTAGATGAAAGCGAGGTGGGGCGCCCAGTGGACGCCAGAGAGGAGGACTCAGCAGCGCTGCAGGCGCTCGTCGATGCCCTTGAGAATCTTGATCAGAGGCTCAGCGCCTCCCCTCTCTTTGAAGAACTCCTCCGCGATTGGCGCTATGCCACACTGTTGCGGTAGCGGCATCTGCCCCTCAATTAGCTGGCGCATACGCGGCAAAAAGATGAATTGCAACCACTGCGGCAGAGTCAGGGTATCTACACAGAAAGGTTCCCTGCTGGCTAAGGCTTCCGCTGTTGGGGCCTCCTCCTGCCACAGGGCCATGCGGCGCAACTCGGCTTCGAGCTGTAACAATTGATCGGCGACTTCAGAGTAAATAGCTTGCATAGATCCAATCCCTAAACCGCCCTGCCGGGCGGCTTGTAATCCCAGTGCCCCTGGCAGGAATTCCAAACCTGTAGACGAAAATGGGGCACACCAAAGAGTAAGAGGTTATTCGATATGGCGGTTAAAAGGCGGCAGTGAATTGAGAATCGCCTGGCCGTAGCGACGGCTCACTACACGGCGATCCAGCAGGGTGACTGTTCCACTATCCCCTTCCGCACGCAACAAACGACCGCAGGCCTGTACCAGTTTCAGGGCAGCATCCGGCACGGTGATCTGCATAAATGGATTGCCACCCTTGGCCTCAATCCATTCTGCCAAGGCCGCCTCAATTGGGTCATCGGGCACCGCGAAAGGCAACTTGGCAATCACCACATGCCTGCAGTAATCCCCAGGCAAATCCAGGCCCTCGGCAAAACTGGCAAGACCAAACAACACACTGCTGCCACCACCATCGACGATTTCACGGTGTGAGTCGAGTAAATGCTGACGGGACTGCTGCCCCTGCATCAGGATGCGGTTGCGCCAGGTACCGGGCAGTGCCTCGTAGACCGTCTCCATCTGGCGGCGAGAGGAGAAGAGTACCAGGGAACCACCAGAGTCCTTGAGCAACTCCGGCAGAGCATCAATCACCGCATCGGTGTGCTGGTCCGCATTACCTGCATCCACGGCACAAGCGGGAACCTGCAGAGTGGCTCTGGAAAAATCAAAGGGACTGGGAACCACTTGGTAGCTGGCATTTTCCGGGGTACCGGCACGCATGCGCAGGCGATCAAACTTGCCCAGTGCGGTGAGCGTCGCGGAGGTAAGCACCGCACCGTAGCAGCGCCGCCAAAGGCTGTAATCCAAAGTCTTGCCGGCCAGGATGGGCGAGCTGCACACCTCGAAATCGGTCGAACCACCCCAATCCACCAGAGTAACCCAGCGCGCCTGAGGCAGGGCGCCATCGGCATCTGCGCGGGCATAGTTGGCCCAGAGCAATAAATTGGCCTCGGCACGCCCATACCAGCTGCCTAGCTGCGGGTACCAACGCTCCAGATCCACAATGGGCACCGGCGAGTGGGCGTCCTCGAGCATACGCTGGGCCGTTTGCAATATTTTGCCGAACAGCCCCTCCAGCTCGTCAAAATCCTCGCGCAACTTTTCCGCCAGCTGCATCATGGAATCCGGCACCACTCCACCCTCGAAGCGGTGTCGGGTGGTATTACCCCGCTCATCCTCAAATTCGCACAATTCCTCAATCAGCGGCCACATTTGCTCCAAGCCCTGTTTGGCAGAGGTGAGCACCGCCGGTAGCTGCTCACCACAGCGATCCAGTTCGGCACCATCGCCGATCTCTCCCAACATCTGGCCAAGGGCCTTGTTGGCTTGGTCGAGCCAACCGGTGGAGGCGCCGACACGGCTGTGATGAGAGAAATGATTGAGGGCCTTGTCCGGCAGGTGATGGGCCTCGTCGAGCACGTAAATCGTCTCTTCTGGGGGAGGCAGTATGGCACCGCCGCCCAGGGCCAGGTCCGCCAGTAACAAATCGTGATTGGCAACAATCACTTGGGTCTTGCCCAAGCTCTCGCGCGCGCGAAAGAAACTGCAATTGGTGACATGGGGGCAGCGACGGCCGCTGCACTGACGGTGATCTGTAGTGATCCGACCCCAGTCATCGGCCTCGATAGTTTCCGGCCAGTTGTCGCGGTCACCATCCCAACGGCCAGAGGTCAGACTGTCAGTCATCTTCTGGTAGAGGGCAACACTGTCCTCTCCCACCTGGGGCAGCTCGTCTTCATAGAGTCCCAGAGAGAGGCCGGTACCGCTGGGGGAAAAACTGGAGAGTAGTTGATCTAATTTTGACAGGCACAGGTAGCGACCGCGCCCCTTAGCCAGGGTGAACTCAAAGTTGAGGCCACTGTGACGCGCCACTTCGGGCAGGTCCTTGTGGATAATCTGTTCCTGCAAAGCAACTGTGGCGGTGGAAATCACCAGGGTTTTGTCCTGGGCCTGGGCCAGGGGAATGGCGGCAAGTAAATAGGAGACCGTTTTACCGGTACCGGTACCGGCTTCCACCACACAGATATGCTCGCCATCTGTCTTACTGTTGTCGCGCTCGCCACTGGCACTTTGCACAATCGAGCCCAGCGTACGGGCAATGGCTGCCACCATCAGTTTTTGCCCATAACGGGCCTTGAGGCCACGGCTGGACAGGAATTGGCTGTAGGCAGCCTGGATGGCAGTTTTGTGTTTATCGTTGAGCACGGGGGAGAGTCTATTCGCTAGTGGGTGGCGCAGGGGGCGTTATTATCCACTAAGCGCCCCCTCCTCACCAGCACCGCAGAGGCTGAGTGCCCCTCTTACACTGATTCCAAAACAGTTATTCAAATGCGAGGCGTGAAACTACCGGATTGGCATAGGCCTGGATCGCCTTTTCCCGCCAACGCTCATCGACCTTGGCCATGCGCGCTTCAAACTTCTCACGGGTCTCCAGGTGTTCACTGGCATCCCAGGGCTTGTGCGGGTAACCCACCGGCAATCCGGACACCTCGCCGTAGATCATTTCGTAGGCGATCAGATTCGTGGGATGCAGGGTGTAATTGCCGACAATCTGGCGATCAATCTCTTCAGCGACGCTGTTAACGTCATTGAAATCCGCCTCGATCGGTGTACCAAACGCGGTGTGCACCCGCCCTTTGAAGCCAATCACACCCTTGCCGATGGAGGCCAGGTCCTCGTTCTTGGCCTTCTTGTACTCGTCCTTGTGTTCGGTGATGTAGAGTTCCTTGGCTTTCTGGGCATCGCAGGGGTCCCACTCGTAGGAGATGGACAGGGGCACTATGTGCAACTTGCGCCAGAAATCCGCAAAGGGCATATCCCGATCTTTCGTCATGGCGAACATGGCCGCCAAGGCCGGATTAGTACGATCCATACCATCCTTCGCACGCCCGGAGCGCTGCGCGATCCACACATGCTCATTGTCATTCACGATGGAATGGTAGATGTAGTTAGACAGCATTGTCGCCGACTGCAGTTTTTCCCTGCGGGTGCCAGAACTGCGCTTAACGGTAAAGCACTTGTTGAGCTTCATAATATCGCCGGCAAACTGCTTGCCCAGCAGGTTATCGCCGATGGCGATTCGGGAGGTCTCATGCCCCTCCTTGTACATGGACACGATGGCAAAAGCCGGGTCCATGGCAATATCCCGGTGATTGCTTACAAAGAGACAGGCGCGGTCCCGCGGCAGGGTATCCAGCCCGGAAATCGTCAGCCCGGAGGTGGTGCGGCTCACCACCTTGTCGATGTATTTTTCTACAATCGCCTGTACACCACGTACATCGTTCACTTTGCGAAATTCAAAACGCAGGAACTGGCGTACCAGCCAGGCCAGGGGGCCTTCCAGGCGCGCCAGTTTGGGGATCAGGAAATGCGCTACAGCGTGGGACATTTCCGGATCGGCGATCAGCCTGTCCAATACAGCACGCACCTCATCGTCGCGATAAGGGCGCATATCCTCAAATTGAGCGGGGTCTAACTCACTTGCTCTCATGACATCACTACCTGCCGGACCGACTATCTACCCGTGGCCCGGGCTCATTTTATTGTACGGCCACAGGGTAGCCGGGATAAGAAATCGGCGCAGAACATACCGGAAGCCTCGCCGAACTGCTAGCACCTCACCCGACCAGATCGATGACCAAGGCGATGAAAGAACCGTTAGACGGGTCAGTCAGCAAAAAGGTCCTCCTGTCCCAATTGCTATTCAAAGTAGACTTCACCGTCCCAAGCCGGGAGAATAGGAAGGTCAACCGCCGCCGACGGCAAAAACAACGATAACGAATACGGCACAAGCCACGCAGTCAAGCAGGAGTCCACCTTGTCTCAAGCCACCCCCACCAATGAACCGCGCACGCCCAGCCTGCTGGATGCGTTGATCCCCCTGGGGATCCTGATCGCTCTCTTATCGCTGTCAGTGTACTTCTATGGCGCCGACTCCTCTTACGGCCCCAACCAAATTGCACTGCTGTTGTGCGCCTGCGTAGTTGCGCTGATGGGCATGAAAAATGGTCACAGCTGGAGTGATATGGAAGGCGGCATGCTGCACGGCATTGGCCTGGTATTCGGCGCGATTCTGATACTACTGGCAGTGGGTGCTTTGATCGGCAGTTGGATATTAGCCGGTACCGTGCCGTCGATGATTTATTACGGGGTACAGATTCTCTCGCCCCAATGGTTCTACGCCGCCAGTTGTATTATCTGTGCCGTAGTGGGTCTTAGCATCGGCTCCAGCTGGACCACCGCCGGCACACTGGGTGTGGCTCTGATGGGGATTGCCGGTGCACTTGGCTTGTCCCCGGAAATCACTGCGGGTGCGGTAATTTCCGGCGCCTACTTTGGCGATAAGATGTCGCCGCTATCTGACACGACTAACGTGGCTGCGGCGGTAACATCGAATGATCTGTTCCAGCACATCCGTCATATGATGTCGACCGCGATTCCAGCCTTCGTTATCGCCTTGGTGGTGTTCGCGTATCTCGGCCTCACTTCTGAGGCCAGCACTGCCTCCGCCTCAGATATCGAGTCTTTACTTACTGCCCTGAAGAGCGAATTCAAAATCTCCCTGATCAGCCTGCTGCCTCTGATCTTGCTACTCGCTATGGCCTGGCGCAAAGTCCCCGCCTTCCCCACGTTGATCGTCGGCTCCCTGGTGGGCTGTGCCATCGCACTGATTTTCGAACCAGAAGCTGCTCGCCGCCTAGGCGGAGGGGAAGGCGCATTGGCCACGCTCAAAGGCGCCTGGTACAGCCTGTTCGATGGCTATAAATCCACCTCCACGAATGAGAATGTCGCCGCACTCCTCTCGAAAGGCGGTATGAGCAGCATGCTCAATACCGTGTGGCTGATCACCTCGGCCATGGCCTTCGGTGGCGCCATGGAGCGCGCCGGCTTCCTACAAGTGATTGTCAACTGGACTCTGTCGCGTATTAAAACCGTGGGCGGCTTGGTGACCTCCACCGTATTCACCTGTTTCGGCATGAACGCCGCCGCTGGCGACCAGTACATGGCAATTATTATTCCGGGCCGTATGTTCAGAGAAGCCTTTGAAGAGAAGGGCCTGCATGGGCTAAACCTGTCCCGTACACTGGAGGACTCCGGCACCATCACCTCCGTACTGATCCCCTGGAATACCTGTGGGGCCTATATGACAGCTACCCTTGGCATTTATACCTTCTCTTACCTACCCTATGCCCTGTTTAACATCATCTGCCCGTTGCTGGCGATCGCCTACGGCTGGTTGCACTTTAAGCAGATGCCGATCTCAGTTGCGGCTACAGCACCCTCCGATAAAAAAGAAGGAAATCTACAAAGCTGTCATGAGTGAAAGCGGTACCCTGAGCGCCCTGATAGAAGAGGCGGACTTTAAATTACGCTGGTTCGATCTGGGCCGGCGTCTTCAATCTGTACCAAAGTCTACAGCCGAGGCTTTCGAGGCGGGCCAAAAAGCCTGGCCTCACCCCTATTTGCGCCAGGCCTGGAGCGGGCTCTTACTGCAGCCCGTTGAGGGTGGTGAACCGGCGGTATGGTTCTTGCGCTTTCCCCTCGATGAGCAGGGCAAGCTACAACTACAGGCCCGCGATGGCTTGCTACGCGCCCTGGCCCAAGAGCTGAAGCAGGCGCCCGCTTCCGAATCCGCAGCGCAGCTGGACAAATTACTGCAACAAAGTAGTCTACTTTATACCCCTTCCAACGAGCGCCAAGCCGCATTTCACGCGCACACCCAACGGCTTCTGAAGCGTACACCTAGCGCGCACTATGCAGCAGTACTCGACTATTTTCACAACCCCCAGAAGTCCCGCTGGGATAACCTGGCCCTACAGGGAATTGCCGATCTATCAGCCCGCTGGGACTCCCAGAAAGAGCTTCTGTTAAATCAGTTGCCCCATATTGCTGCGCCAGTTTTTGTCAACCTGTGTCACTGTCTGGAAAATGAAGCGATCGATCACCAGCTGGCAGAAGTCATCGCCACTCGGGCACGTGACTCTTTACACGATGACACTCCAGATTTCACCCTGATTGCCGCTGCAGTGCGTGGTATCTCTCATTCGCTAGCGCAGGGCTTACGCGGCACTTTACTGCAAGAAGTTTTAAAGCAGCTGACACAAAAATCATCGAGTGGTACTCAGAGCATCAAGGCTAAGTCTATAGAGCTTCTTGCTGCCATCGGCAGCCGCTGCCCCCAAGACCTAGAAAATCCACAATTAGCCAAACTCTGGCTCAATGCACTGGCAGATAGCGATAACCAGGATACCTTTAACTTATTGCTCTCTGACTTGATGTTTCTGCCCAAGGTGCGCACTTCTCTACTGAGTACATTACGCGACCCCGAACGGAATGAAACCCTTGCTCAGGCCTTCGGTCATTTCCTTCATGGACCCAAATCCATTCACTAGGATCTTCAATCTGGCAATGATGTAGCAAAATTTTGGCCTATCTCATTGCCATGCTTCACTCCTTAGCTTTACACACTTCACCTGTAAATGAATTTCGCCATCTTCATAAGAAGAGTACCCATCTGCGTAACGAATAAAAGACTGCCATTTTTAAATTCGCCAACTTCTATTCCAGCAATAATTCACCTAAAATCCCGCTAAAGAAAACTGCAACAAAAAACATTAAAAAATAAATTCCAACGCCCTCCGCCGCCACAAAAAACAATACACTTAGCAGCGCCTCAGAAAGAAAACGCTATTTTTACAGCCTAAAACCCCACAAATTGGCGCAAGCTTCTTCCTGACTTTGCACCTGACAGCTATTTTTTTCCTGCGCCTATTACACTCAATTAGGCGGCTTCTTTGTAAAACACATTTTACAAAGCTGACCAACAGGTGACGTTTTATTGGCTATGCTAATGGCTAACATCAACGGAAAGGAGTTAGGGGATGAATTTCACTCCAGCCAAGTACTTAATCGGTATTATCAGTGCACTGGTTCTAGCAGGTTGCTGTAGCCCTCCGGCACCGCCAGCTTACTGCCCACCAGGTGCTGAACAAATTCCAGTTTCCATGGCCTGCCCTGCAGATGCTGACTGCTGGATGGCTTCTGACAGAGTACGCTGCATGAAAGTGGTGAAGTAAAATCTTTTCAAGCAGAACAGCGTGGTGATTCATACTAAATGAGGTTTTGACTAAATTTACACTGACAGACACACAAGTAACAAAGCATTATTTAGTATGGATCACCACCAAATGCCGCTTTAACGAGCGGCATTTGTTTTTTCTCTCCCCCATTCTTAGCGAAGACTCTTTTCTTGTAATAGACTGTACCGTCTCAGATACTGGTCCCGCGAAAGTAATAAGTTAGGATTGCCAACCCTTCGACACCAAGCGCCGTTCAGCTTGGGAAGACCGAAAAAAATTACTCAAAAGAGAGTTTATTTACGACCACCATGACAAGTGAAACTCTGGCCCTGAGCCGTGCCTCCGCAATCAGACAACTCCAATTTCATTTCAAACAACAAAAGTGGTCTTTACGCGAACTTTTCGCCACCGATCCCCAGCGCACAACCAGTTTTAGCTGTGAAGCCTCTGGTATCTATCTGGACTTCAGTAAAAATCACCTGCGGCAGGACACTCTGCAACTGTTACTCGACTATGCCGAAGATCAGGATTTGAGCAGCCAGATTGCCGCCCTGCTTGAAGGTGCCAATGTCAATAATACCGAACATCGACCAGCCCTACACACCGCCCTTCGCTTTCAAGGAGCGGCAAAAACTGAGCACGAACGCGCCGTGGCCGACTGCCGCGTTCAGATGCAGCGATTTGCTGATAGCATCCACCAGCAAAAGTGGCTCGGATTCAGCGGTAAAGCTATTCGCCATATCGTCAATATTGGCATCGGTGGCTCCGATCTCGGTCCGCGTATGGTGGTTGAGGCTCTCGGCTCATGGCACAAGGAAAGTATTCGAGTACATTTCGTAGCAAATATTGATGGTGCCGACCTCATTAATACCCTCAAAGGTCTCAACCCGGAAGAGACTCTCTTTATCATTGCCTCTAAATCTTTTTCCACTCTGGAAACCCGAGAGAATGCTCTGAGTGCTCGTCGATGGGTACTAGCGGCGGGTGCCACTGAAAAACAATTATCCCAACACTTTGTTGCCGTAAGCAGCAATATTGTGGCCGCACAAGACTTTGGTATTGCCCCAGAAAATATTTTCCCTATGTGGGACTGGGTAGGTGGCCGCTACTCACTGTGGTCGGCCATTGGTCTGCCGATCATCCTGGCCTGCGGCTACAACGTTTATGAGCAACTATTGGCCGGTGCCCATAGCATGGACACCCATTTTGCCAGTGCCCCTCTAAAGGAAAACCTACCGGTATTGCTGGCTCTTATTCAGTTTTGGTATCGCCAGTGCTGGGGTGCCAGCAGCCAAGTGATTCTGCCCTATGCTCAGCGTCTATCCAAATTTCCCGCCTGGATGCAGCAATTGGATATGGAGAGCCTGGGTAAAAGCGTGGATAAAGAGGGGAAGCCTCTGGAGTATCCCAGCGGCAGTGTGATTTGGGGCACCGAGGGCACCAATGGACAGCACTCCTTCCATCAACTATTGCACCAGGGCACAGATCTAATTCCAGCCGATTTTATCGCCATCAAGCAACCGACCTCTGAGCTAAGCGAGCAACACCGCTGGTTACTAGCTTGCTGTATCAGCCAGAGCCAGGCTCTACTACGAGGCAAATCCCTGCACGAAACCCGCCAGGAACTGGAAGATGCCGGTTATACCCACCGCGAAGCCCATGCGCTGGCACCACATAAAGCCATTCCCGGTAATCGCCCAAGTAATACTTTGATACTGGAAAAGTTAGACCCGCTTCATCTGGGAGCTCTGTTAGCGCTTTACGAGCACAAGGTATTCACCAGCGGTTGCCTTATGGGAATTAACCCATTTGACCAATGGGGGGTTGAGCTAGGCAAACAGTTAAGTGCGCAGATTTATAATGCCGCAGATGGAAATGTTCCCGAGGATTGGGATAGCTCAACTCGCTCTCTGATGGAAAAGCTCTTGTAAGACCATTTACAGAGAGTTCCACTAAAAAGGCCACATAAAATGTGGCCTTTTTAGTTATGTTTCACAGAGAAAGAGAATTCTTTATTTCTGCGCCTCAGCACCACGCTTCAATAGAGGCTCAATCAAATCCAGTGGAAGTGGAAACACAATGGTTGAGCTGTTATTTGCTCCGGCAATATCAATCATGGTCTGCATGTAGCGCAAAGTAATGGCGTTAGCATTTTGAGATAGCTGATTGGCAGCTTCTGTTAATTTTAAGGCTGCCTGGGCTTCGCCTTCTGCATGAATTACCTTGGCTCGTCGTGCCCGCTCTGCTTCAGCCTGCTGGGCAATAGCACGCACCATACTCTCATCCAGGTCAATATGTTTAATTTCGACATTAGTGACCTTAACACCCCAGGCATCAGTTTGCTCATCAAGGATTTTTTGAATATCCACATTGAGTTTGTCCCGCTCGGAAAGCATCTCATCTAACTCATGCTTACCCAGTACAGATCGAAGCGTCGTCTGGGCCAGTTGACTGACAGCTTCATGATAAAATTCAACATTGATAATCGCTGACTGTGAATTAACAACCCGGTAATAAACTACCGCATTCACTTTTACTGAAACATTATCGCGACTTATCACATCCTGTGTAGGGACATCCATCACTACGGTGCGCAAGTCCACACGCTCCATGGTCTGGATAATTGGGATGATGATAATCAGGCCAGGTCCTTTCACCGTCTGAAAGCGCCCCAGAAAAAAGACCACCGCACGCTCATATTCCCGCAAGATTCGGATGGCATACATCAATAGCAGTAATACCGCGAGCACCAACAGCCCAACAAAATAACTGACCATGCTTATCTCTCCCTATAACTGCTTGTAAATTTTGCTGGGGTAAATTCGCACCAGCAAAAGCCAATTTAAATGCCAACCGCAATGACTAGCCCGGCTCAACATAGAGCAGCAAACCACGCTGGGCGATAACACGCACTCGCTGCCCAGGCTCTAGTGGCGTCTCACAGTGCGCCCGCCATATTTCACCACCGAGGTGCACCAGCACCTCTTCTTCGCTCACATTGCTCACCACCGCCACTCGTCCCACCAGGGCCTGATCGGAAGCAAGTCGCGGTTTGCGCAAACTCCTGCCCACCGCCATTAAAAGACCCAAAAGAAAAACACCACTCACTCCAGCAATTGCCGCGATGAGTTTTCGCGATACCTGCATACCCGGCACATCGGTATCGATCAGCATTACTGAACCAATCACCAAGGCAATAATCCCACCAATTCCCAAGGCGCCAAAACTGGGCATAAAGACTTCCGCCACAATCAAAAGCGCCCCAACAATAATCAACGCCAATCCGGCATAATTAATCGGCAAAACCTGCAAAGCATAAAATGCCAAAAGCAGGCAGATAATCCCAACAATGCCGGGCACAAAAGCGCCGGGGCTATACCCCTCGAAAATCAGCCCATAAATACCGATCAATAAAAGAATATAAGCCACCTGGGGATTGGTAATCAGAGCCAGCAACTCATTACGCCAATCTGGCTCGTAATTTTCTATGGGGAGTTGGGCAATCTCTGCCGAAATGGTAATTTCACCGGAATCAAGAGATACTTTACGTCCGGCCACTTGCTTCAGTAAATCCTCGTCATTCTTGGCAACAATATCGACAACATTCATCTCTAGCGCTTCCGAAGCGGTCAGAGTTGCCGCTTCACGAACGGCCTTCTCCGCCCACTCGGCATTGCGTCCATTGCGTTGTGCCAAGCCTCGAATAAAAGCAACGGAGTCATTAACCATCTTGCGCTCCATGGCGGTGCCGGATAATGGCTTTTCCTTTTTGTCCTCGTCTTTACCTTCTTCGTCGTCTTTATTCGCTTTTTCTTTTTCCTCTTTTTGGTCGCTCTCTTTCGGATTGCCACCTGGAGATGGCGTTCCCGGTGGTCCGCCTATTTGTACCGGCGTGGCGGCCCCCAGAGTTGTAGCCGGGGCCATGGCTGCTATCTGGCTGGCATAGAGGATATAGGTGCCGGCACTGGCTGCACGGGCGCCCGAGGGGTACACATACATGGCAATAGGAATAGGAGAGGAAAGGATATGCTGAATAATATCCCGGGAAGCCGCATCCAGACCGCCTGGAGTATCGATATGCACAATGATTAGCTCAGCACCCCGCTCACCAGCACTCTCAGTGGCACGCTTAAAGTAATCCGTCGTAGAGGGACCTATGGCGCCATCAATAGTCAACAGCGCCACATGGGGGGAAGTACTTTCTTGTGCGGCACTTTTTGAAATCAAAACGACGAGAAGCAGCGTCAGGATGAGCGCGCCGCGCAAGAATACCGCTGACGATAACTGATTCGACATGCATCTTTCCCTGATGCGATTGCGGAGAAACCCGGGCCAGCCATCGTATTTCTGGCCGGGGTAACTCAATCAGATTAACAGAAAAAAACGGCGTTATCCGAAAACAGGGAAAGTGACGTTAAACTGGGTTGCGACGGCTATGCCAGTTAACTTCGCGGGCGTATTTATCTACTTGACGCTCCACCCCTAATAGCAGGGCAAACAAAGCCATACGCACCAGCAGACCGTTATCGGTCTGGCGGAAAATCGCCAGGCTCGGATGTTCGTTCAGGTCGGTATCCAGTTCGTTGGCCTCTGCGCGTGAATCCCTCGGCAGGGGGTGCATAATCACCGTATTGGGCTCTGCATAGCGAGTAAAAATCGCCCGGTTAAGGCGGAAACGCCCGCGATAGCGGTTGGCCTCATCCTGAGAGGCAAAGCGCTCTTCCTGGATACGGGTGGAATAGACGATATCCACATGGGCGATCGAGGATTCCAGCTGGTCGGTCACCGTCACCTCGTGCCCCACCTCGCGCAGCTTCTCCACAATCGCATCGGGCATTGCCAGCTCCGGTGGGGAGACCAGAGTGATATGCACACTGCCAAATAAGCACAGCAGCTTGCACAGGGAGTGCACGGTGCGACCGTGTTTGAGATCGCCAATCATGGCGATGCGGAAATCATCCAGGGTGCGGCCATGGGCGGCCAGCTCTTTGCGAATAGTGTAGAGATCCAACAGCGCCTGGGTCGGATGCTCATTAGCGCCATCACCGCCATTGACCACCGGCACCCGGCTCGCTGCAGCAAATTCTGCCACAGAGCCCTCCTGCGGGTGGCGCATACAAATCACATCGCTGTAGCCCGACAGTACCCGTGCCGTATCGTAGAGGGATTCGCCCTTGGCCATAGCGCTGGCAGTAATCCCCACAGTTTCCCGAACCGTGCCACCCAATAAGTTAAAAGCAGCCCCAAAGCTCAGGCGGGTACGGGTGCTCGGCTCCATAAACATATTGCCGAGAATCGCCCCCTCCAATACACGCGTTACCTTTTCGCGCTTTGCATAAGGGGTCATGGCGTCAGCCACATCGAATACGCGCTCTATATCGGCACGTTCGAACTGGCTGACGGACAGAATATTGGCTCCGATAAAGTCCATGGTTACTCCAGTGATTGCGCCTTGTGGGCGCGGGTGTTCGCGAGCGGCATTCTACTCGGGCACCGCAATAGAGCCCAGTGAAAGAATGGCCGCTGGCGCGATTCAACACATTAGGCGAGTAGGCTATCGCCCCAGTTTTCCAGCTCGGTAATCAGCGATATCCGCTCTGGATGCTGTACTCGCAATTCGGACAGCTGGCGGAAGTAATCTTCGAGGGTGATAGAGGCCCCTGCGGTGGGATCGGTTAACCGCTGGAAACACCAGATCTGCCAGCGCTGATGCTCCTCGTCCGATAGGGTCTCAGGGAAGTTGCGCGCACGCATGCGAAACAATAACTCGGGTAGGCGCTTATCGCTGAATGGCACTTCGCCAGCCAGGGCTTCGGGCCCTCGGGCTGCCAAGCCGCGGTGCAGCTCACGACAGATATCGCGATCGGCATCGCTGAGGAAACCGCCGTAGAGATCCGCCTCTACATCTTTCTGGGGAAACTCCCGATCCAAAAATACGTTGTGCAGTTTCTCGGTCAGATCAACGCCTTTCAACTTCTGCCAGTTGGCCTCGCAAGCCGCCCGGTCGATGCCCAGTTCACTGGCGCGTTTATCGTCGAGCATATTGGCTGGGGCCAATATCGGGCACTTGTTCAAGTGCACCAGTTTCAGCCCAACCGGCAGTTCGCTTTCACCCAGCTGATCGCGAGCGGTGTAGAGGCGCTCACGCAGCGTATCCGCATCCAGGTTGAGTAAAGGCTCGGGGTCCATCGCCAAATTGGCAACAATTACGGCGTTGCGATTCACCGGATGGCTGGCCAACGGCATCACGTAGGTCAAATGCCCATGATTGGCAGAAATCTTGCCGGAGATATGCAACAGCGGGCGGCGCTCACGCATATCAATCATCTTGGCGGCTTCCTGCTTTCGGCGCAGGCGGAAAACATAATCGTAAAGCTTCGGTTGCTGCTTGCGGATCAGCCGCGCCATATCAATCGTAGCGTGGACATCAGAGAGTGCGTCGTGAGCGCCCTCGTGGGAGATCCCATTGGCTGCGGTCAGTTCCTCCAGGCGGAAAGACGGCGCACCGTCTTCCCGTGTCGGCCACTGGATACCCTCTGGGCGCAGGGCATAGGTGAGGCGCACCATATCGATAATATCCCAGCGGCTGTTGCCGGAGCGCCACTCGCGCTCGTAGGGGTCGAGCAGGTTGCGATACAGGGTGTAGCGAGTTACCTCGTCATCAAAACGCAAACTGTTGTAACCCACCCCACAGGTGCCCGGCGCACCCAGTTCAGCGAGGATGCGCTGGATAAATTCAATTTCCGGCACGCCGTTAGCCAGAGCCTTTTGCGGGCTGATGCCGGTCACCAGACTCGCCATGGGCTGCGGCAGGCAGTCCGCTGAAGGGCGGCAGTAAATCATCAATGGCTCGCCGACGATATTCAGCGCTTCGTCGGTCCTGATACCGGCAAACTGCGCCGGTTTGTCGGCACCCGGGTCTGTGCCCCAGGTTTCATAATCGTGCCAATAAAGTGTGGTAGAACTCACGGTACCTCCATAATTTGGCGGCATCATACCACTGAGCACCTCACCATCTGGACACCTGTACCCAGATTTGAGTCGCTCTCCAGCCCTCGCTGGTTGCAAAGCCGCCACCGCCCATTAAAATTCGGCGTTTCCACGAATTTAAGACAGCTATAACCCTCTATGAATATTCGCCAACTCCTCTCCGACAAATTCCAGGCCGCCATGCTTGCCGCCGGTATCCCCGAAGAATGCGGCCCGATTGTGGCACCTGCGAAGAAAGCCGGATTTGGCGACTACCAGGCCAATGGCGCTATGGGCGCCGCCAAGCGACTGGGCACCAACCCGCGTGAGCTGTCCAGCAAGATCCTTGAGCAGCTGGACAAGGGCGATATGATCGAAAAGGTCGAGATCGCGGGTCCTGGCTTCTTAAACATCCATCTGAGTGAACAGTGGCTGAGCCAACAGCTGTTGGCTGCCCAAGGCGACAAGCGTCTCAATATTGCCTCTGTTGAAGAACCCAAAACCGTAGTCATCGACTATTCCCACCCCAATTTGGCCAAGGAAATGCACGTAGGCCATTTGCGCACCACCATTATCGGTGATGCCTTGGCGCGCTTATTGGAGTTCCAGGGCCACAAGGTGGTCCGTCAAAACCATATGGGCGACTGGGGCACCCAGTTCGGTATGTTACTGGCACATCTGTCCGACAAGCTGGCAGACAATGCTGCGGAAGTAGCCCTGGCCGACCTGGAAGTCTTCTACCGCGAAGCCAAAGTACGCTTCGACGAGGAAGAGGGTTTTGCAGACCGCGCCCGTGAATACGTTGTAAAACTGCAGGGCGGCGACGAACAGTGCCTGAAACTGTGGAAACAGTTTATCGATATTTCTATCAGCCACTGTGAAGAGATCTACTCCAAGCTCAATGTCACCCTTAAGCAGGAAGACGTTTACGCGGAGAGCCAGTACAACGACGATCTGCCGGTGCTGGTTAAAGAACTGCTGGATAACGACATCGCCGTAGAGGACCAGGGTGCTATCGTAGTCTTCCTGGAAGAGATGGCCGATAAAGAAGGCAATCCAAGCCCGATGATTATCCAGAAAAAGGGCGGTGGTTATTTGTACGCTACCACCGATCTGGCTGCCATTCGCTACCGCGCAAACCAGCTCAATGCAGACCGTATTCTCTACGTAGTGGATGCCCGTCAATCCCTGCACTTACAGCAGGCCTTTGTCGCTTCACGCAAAGCAGGCTTTTTGCCAGAATCCGTTTCTCTTGAGCACTGCGCTTTTGGCACCATGATGGGCGACGATGGCAAGCCGTTTAAAACCCGCACCGGCGGTACGGTAAAACTGGCCGCCCTGCTAGAGGAAGCGGTGGAGCGCGCAGAGAAACTGGTAGCCGAGAAGAACCCTGAGCTGGATGCACAAACCTGTGCGGAAATCGCGCGCAAGGTAGGCATCGGCGCGGTGAAATATGCGGACCTAAGCAAGACCCGCACTAACGATTACATCTTCAGCTGGGAATCCATGCTCAGCTTTGAAGGCAATACGGCGCCTTACCTACAGTATGCCTATACCCGCGTGCGCAGTATTTTCCGCAAGGCCGGCATTGAGGCGAGTGAACTCAAGGGCGATATTAATCTGGAAAGTCCCCAAGAGCGCGCACTGGCAGTAAAACTGAACCAATTTGGTGAAGTACTGGATCAGGTAGCCAAAGACACCTTCCCACACGTGCTCTGTACTTATTTGTACGAGCTTGCCAGTGCTTATATGAGCTTCTACGAAGCCTGTCCGGTATTGAAAGAAGGGGTAAGTGAAGAACAGAAGCACAGCCGTCTGCAGCTGTGTAACCTGGTGGCCAGCACTATCGCGACTGGCCTCGGCTTGCTCGGTATTGAAGTTATGGAGCAAATGTAAATTGTTCTTGCCCGGCCATACCTCCAGCAAATATGCAGGCTGGCTGGCCGGGCAGCTCTCTGGCGGGCAGGTTTCCCTAGCCTCCAGCCAAACTATCCTGCACCATTTATTACCCCACATAGGCCACCGTTTCCCCACTGGTCTAATTAAAGGAAAGTAACCCGTGAAAATCCTGATTACCGGCGCCTCCGGCCTGCTGGGCCGTAGTGTATTTAAACAACTTTCCAACAACCCTACTTTTTCCGTAATCGGCACCGCTTTTTCTCGCGCAGGCGAAAACTTAATTCGCCTGGACTTATCGGATAGCAGCGCAGTGAAAGCTTCCCTGAACGATATCAGGCCGGAAGTGGTGATCCATTGTGCCGCTGAGCGCTGGCCAGACCGCTGTGCTGACAATCCAGATACCGCCTGGCAACTCAATGTCAGCAGCACAGAGTTGTTGTCCAAGCACTGTAGCGAAATCAATGCACAGTTGGTGTATATCAGCACAGACTATGTCTTTGATGGTACTGCCCCACCCTATGCCCCTGATGACACACCCAATCCCGTGAATTTCTACGGCCGCAGCAAGCTGGCGGGAGAGGAAGCAGTATTGAAAAACGGTAACCATTGGGTTTTAAGATTGCCCTGGCTGTTTGGACCCGTCTCCTACCTGGAGGAATCCGGTATTACCGCCCTATTAGAGACACTGCGAGAGCAAAAGCCGGTCACACTGGATCACTGGGCAATTCGTTTTCCCACCAGTGTGGAGGAAGTGGCAGAAGTATTGGAGCAATGCCTGTTGAAAACCCAGCGTGGCATCCAATTTGAAGGTATCTATCAGTGGAGCGGCGACACCGCCTGCACTCGCTTTGAACTTGCGCATATTATTGCCAAAGTGTGCGAATTGAGTGCTGAACATATCAGCGCAGATAGCAAACCCGATTTTTCAGTACCGCGCCCCTACAATTGTCAGCTGGATAAATCGCGCTTAACAAACCTCGGCATCAAAGGGACCGAACCATTGCCTCAGCAACTGGCACGCAACCTGAAATCTTTTATCCAGAATTAAAAGCTAATGGAAAACGAATAAAAGAAATTAAATGGTATAGGGATATACCTGTGCCGGCCTATAAGCCGGCATTAACTTTTGTAATTGGGCACTATTTATAGCTAACAAGCGTTAATGGTAGTTATTACAGGAGTGGCCATGTATCGACACAGGGAAGGGTCGTGAAATCGCCAATTAAAGACTCTCGAACCATAGGGAAATATAGATGAAATTAAAACGTTGGCTATCTGCCGGAGCCCTGATTCTTGGTAGCTTTGCAACCCTGGCCTCCTGCCATGCGGATAATGGTCGTCATGGAAAGCGCCTGCACCAAGCAACCAAAAATGAAGATGCCCAACCGATTATCTGGATCGGCGACTTCAATAACTTTGACGATGCCGTAGCATTGATGCTGATTGCCAAAGACCCGCGCTACACCCTGGAGCTGGCAGTGGTTGAAGACTCCTTCAATACTGTAGCGCACGGAGCCAATACAGTTTACAACATCCTCGAGTGGTTGGGTAACAACGATACCAAAGTGATACGCGGTGCCTACTTTGCCACTGAGGAGGTCGCTTACGGGGCTAACGGTAAGGCTTCCAGCGCTCCTGTCAATGACGACAACGCTGTAACTGGCCGTGATGATTACCAGCTGCCCAACTCCTCCGATTTCAGCACCGGCACATGGAATCTGGAGCGCCGCAATGCCATGGGTATTAACCTTTATGGCCAGTATGTGCCCGGTCCCTGGCGTGACAACGGCTCCACCTTATACGGAACTGACCACCTAATCCCCCGCGCAAAACAGGAACACTACCGCTACCAAGGTAACAATGGTGTCTCCTTCAATTTTGAACTGGCCGAAGACATTATCCTGGAAACTCTGGATAAATTGGAGCAACGCCCAGTGGTTTTCAATACCGGCAAACTCACCACACTGGCCCGGGTACTCGGCAAGGCCAACGAAGAGCAGCTGGCAAAAATTGATCGTGTGATTATGATGGGTGGAGGCTTTGAGAATTATGAGCCGTTTACCGAGAATCACCAAGCAGCCTGCTTTGGCGATAAATCTAGAAATCTGGGCGGCAATATTTTCTCCCACCCGAGTTTTGGCTGTGATAGCGACTTCAGCACCCACCAGGAATTCAATATTCTACTCGACCCGCTGAGTGCGCAGTGGGCCTTTAACGCCCTGAGTGAAAATGATATTGAAACCTATTTGGTACCCACCAACTCTACCGACATGGCCAAGGTACAGGGCAGCACCATCGAAGCCCTGGCTAAACGTCGCGCAACCCCTGAGGCCTGCTATACCTCCAAACTCCTCAGCTCAATCCGTGAATTTGAAGGTGGGGATTTCCAGGGTAATGGTGACTTCGCTATGGATGCAGTAATTCGCCTGTGGGATATTATCGCCGCACTGGTACTGTTGGAGCCTGAAACTCTAGAAATGGATCTGGTAGCCGGATTTATTGAAGTCGACCAGTTAAATGCCGGTCTGGCTGACAGTATGACTCCTTACGATCCCATTTCCTTCGACCCCACCGTGGGTAAAACCACTTTTGCCGAAAACGGTGAGGGCCTAGAATTGAATGTCGTAATGGGTATCAACCACGATGCCGCCCGCACGGCAATGATTGAGCGCCTGCGCGATCGTTTTAATTCTGCCCGTAAGGGATCTAGATGTAGACTGTAATTTGCTAAATTGAAATTAGCCCCCCGTACTCTATTGACAGAGTGTTATGAGGGATATTGGGGGGCATTCGAAGATCCTTAATAAGGTAATTTTGAGAAATTAGTCAACCCTAAAGTACTAGTAATAATATTCTAAACCTACCTCTAAATAATCATCTTTTTGGAAACTACTCAATGGATCCTCATTACCATAACTATTAAAAATCCATCCATTCACCCTCCACAGCCAAGAATTTGTAATCCTGCTCGATGCTTCAAGCTTTATAGCTCTGGAATTAAAATAATCAAGATCCTGGGTTACCCCCAGCAATATCTCAGTCCCTGCGATATCATTAACTGCAAGTCTAGTTCCTATAAAAATATCTTGCTGCCATGCTGTCGTAGCACTCTGTCCACGGGAATCATACAAAACTTCCGTTAGAATACCTAAATCCATATTTGTATCAGTGATCCCTACAAGGCTGTATTCAAAACCTGCGGTTATTGCAAAGTACTCTTTTTCACCAGTATCACGCCACAGAGCTTCGGAAACCCAAGAAAAATCTCCTTTTAGCCACTGGGCATCAATTCCAACTTGTCTAATCTGCCGGTAAAAAGGTAACAATTGCTGCTGGTTATAGATAAAATCAGGATCTCTACCAGTACCCTGGAAATAGCTTACCCCCAAATCAACCGAATTCATACTAGTAGAGTATCTAACTGCAAAATCCAAATGCCTATTCCCTTTCGAGGACTTATACTGAGCTGACGAATTTTCAACGCCTAAACTAAGTCTCCCATCCTCACCTGGAAATGTACGTTCTCGAAAATAAGGGAGTAGAAAACCCTCAACACTTCCCCATTCCTTAATCCATGAAACATGAAGCATTGGCTGACCGAGTTTATCCTCATTATCTAATGATTCGATACTGTCAGTTTGATTAATTATATCCACTAGATGCTGAGACTCAGTTACACCCCAAAATACCTTACCTATTCCAAGATCAACCTCAAGATCTACCTCTTTAAAGTGATATCGCACCATAAATTCACGGATATCCCAGTGAGACCGTTCATCATCTAAAGCATCTAACCGTAAAAAAGGTACTACAGTGATGCTAGCACTGTCTTTCAAAAAAGATTGATAGAGTTCTGGTTCAACAAAAACAGAAGGCTGAAAGGTCTTCTGACCAACCTCGCCTCTAGCAAGGAATTGGCGATACTCAACTGCAGCAATTCCTCGTAATTCGACACAACTAGCACTAGAGGCGGCAGCAAGTAGAAATATAAAAAAAAGACAATTAAAGATGTGTAGCTTCATTGTAAAAAAATCAACGTATTCTTTTAAGCGTCGCTACATTAAAATCATCTTCACCCAACCCTACTTTAAATTTAAGATCATGAACGGTGAGCACAGTACTTTTACCCGTCTGATGGTTTATCATTGTCAAAACATGTGCCCGCCAATATTGCTCCAAATATTGTCGATAGTCCTCCAAATGTAATGTTTTTAATAACTCCCCCTTTCGATCGTAAAATTCCGTTCTAATTGGTTGATAGTGGTCTTTATCAATCCAGACTACCTGCCTTGTATAGCCAGAATACTCATCAGTAGGTATTTGTTCCACAACAAGGGTTTCCCTCCCCTTTATTAGCTCCTCTCTTAGATAGCTGAACTTATATTTCTTCAATTCAAAGGAAGTCATGTCTTCATAGGCAAATTCACTACTCATAAAAGGCCCTGATTTATTTCGTGAGGCTATTCGCTTAACTCTCTTTAACCGAGGTAGATAAAGCCACTGATCATCTGGACTATTAATGTGAGAATAGGATAAAAAAGCAGTTCCTTTTACATCACGAGGCTCATCAAATACAGTTAATCCTCTATCTCCATCACCTTCAATTTCCAGAGTTCTAACCCTAAGTTCTCTTGAGCTAGTTTCACCCAATGCATTTTTCAACAACATACTGACAGTTGCAATTGAGTCTCTCCAGCCTTCATCTCTTACCTTTCTCTCTTTGGCAATTTCCAGCCCCATTTCGGTATTCGCCATCGCGAGGGAAGCCAAAAGAAGTAACAGGCAAGTTAAAATTCCATTCTTTATCATGATTTTTCCTATTGATATTTTTAATTGGCAGCAGACAAAAGCTCATTGTTGGCCTTGGCTTGCACAATATCCGTTCTTCTATCAAAAATTAAAAGCACAGCTGGCAGAAGTAAGAAATCGACAACTAGGGCAATTGTAATCACTAAAGCACTTAAAAGACCTAAATCTGAATTCAACCGAAAACTAGATAATGCAAGAACAAGAAATCCAGCAACCAGTACGAGAGAAGTTACCCAGAGAGCACGCCCCACGGTATTAAAAGAGTAGGATATTGCTTCTTCCACAGAGTTTCCCTGCCGACGAGAATATTGATATTTACTCAAAAAATGAACAGCATCATCCACCACAATACCCAAAGTAAGTGACACGACAACAGACAAACCTAGATTCACCTCTCCTGAAATAAACGCCCATAAACCAAACCCCAATAAAACTGGAACCAATGTAGGTAACAAGCTGATTATTCCAATCCTCAAAGACTTTAATGCAATAACTAAGAGTGTAGAAATTAACACTAAAATAATTGGTAATGATTTAAGCATGCTATGCATGTTTGTCTCTCCAATATGTGCGAACATAAGAGAGGGACTAGATGCAACTATTTCATATTGTGGAGCATTACTACTGAACCAGTCATATATTTTGTTTTCAAAATCAACAAGCTCACCGCTACCTAAATTTTTAGTTGTCAATTGCAGTTTAACCGCTGATTTATCAATATCGACTTCATTATTAATATCTAATCCATAGGGCAAGGAAAGTTCATACAATAGAAGATATTGTGCAGCCAACTCTCTATCATTGGGTAACTTGTAGTATTCTTCATTGTCACCATGTAGGTTTTTATTTAACCTTTTATAGGTATCCACTAGACTAGCAACATGATCTATTTGTGGCTGCATACGAAGCCAATTTGTAAAATCATCTAGCATAGAAATAAAATCAGGATCAACTACACCCTGCGATTTACCAGACTTGACAGCAATACTAATATTAGTCATGCCGCTAATATGGTTCTCCATAAAATCGGCAGCAATTCTAAATTTATGACTGGAATCAAAGTACTCTATCGGCTCATCATTTATTCGATTCTGCATCACCATATAGCCAGCAATCAAAACCACAATAGTGGAGACACAAAAGATACTTCGATGGTAACGAATTATCAGACTTGGTAGCAATTGAAATAATTTAGAATAAACACCTCCTCTTTCCTTATATACTTTTACTGGCATCAATAATAACAGCACTGGCAAAAGGAAAATCGAAAAAACAAAAGCCAACATAACTCCCAAAGCAGATAAACTACCCATATGCCGTAAGACAGGCGAATCAGAAGCATTCATTATTAGGAATCCGATAGCCGTCGTCACAGAAGTAATTAAAATAGCCATAAAGTTCAGTTTAAAACTATGAACAACAGCTTCTCGATTCCCCAATCCCTGCCTTTTGCCTTCATTGACAGAGGTAATCAGGTGTACACAATCTGCCACTGCCAAAGTCATTATCATTGTGGGAACATTAACTGTGGCAATGCTCAAATACATTCCTGCCCAACCATAAATCCCCATAGTTGCCAATACACTTGTAACAACAATAACCAAGGTTAAAATTACATAGGTGATCGACCTTAGCGTCATAATTAATAATAAACTAATTACCGCAAACATTACTGGCACTAAAGTGAGAATGTCTTTTTGAGCAGCCTTGGTAAAGGAAGAGTTCATAGCAACGATGCCAGCCTGATGAAATGAAACATCAGGGTATGACTCTTGATAGGAAGCAAGCATCCTATCTGAATGGTCCGTGATTTCAGCTACTCGAGCGGTCTTATCGCCTGACGGCAATTGAAAAGTGATATTAATAACTGCGGAATCACCTGTTTTTGAAACCAAGGCCCCCTTAAGCCTTGGGGCATTCTCAGCAACAAACTTAACTTTATTAATATATTCTGTATTTAACGGATAATTCTTGAATACGAGATTTTCAACTAAAAGATCATCTTCTTGAGCCTCAGTATGCTGATAGTTGGCAATTGAATCCACTCTACTGGAATAAGGAATATTCCAAGCATCTTCTGTGAGGAGCATTATCAATTCGAGATATCTTTCAGTATAAATATCGCCAGTTTCTGGCGCTATAATTATCGCCAAACTATCAGTCTTGTTAAAGGTACCTTCAATCTCATTGAACGCCTGAAGCTCTTTATTCGAATCGTCAAAAAAAATTGCATAATCACCACGAAAAAAAAGGTTTTTAGCACCAACTGTACAGGCAACAAAAAAAAGCAAAAAAACAGATAATACCAATTTTGGACGCGATAGAATCCCTCTAAATAGTTGCTCCATTACATAGGTCTCCCAAGAGAATATTTTTCTAACAAAAATTAGTAACCATTACTAAGCAATTCCACTCACCAGCTCGATATCACCAAACGGAGTCTTCAAGACTTGAGTAAAGATATCTTTAAAGCAAGCTTCAGCAAGAGCTTTTTCTACTGAACCAGCAGATAAAGAGAGTGGACCCAACTTTAGTTCTGCGTGAATACGACCAACAATGTGAAACTCAGGAGATGTTCTTTCGCTGTTCAGCTTTTCATGAAAGCTAAGGAACATTCCACCAGGATTAAGAGATTGACGTATTTTCTCTAAGGTATGAGTAAGATCATCGGCGTAATATAAGACCATCGAAGCAAAAACTAAATCATATCCGCTCCCTAGAGAAGCTGTGTTCATATCACCTTCTAAAACATTTATCTGTGCTTTTTGAAAAACTTGTTTTTTAATTAGAGAGGCAATACCAGGCAAATCAAAAATTGTTACTTTAAGATCTGGCTTAACCGAAAGTAGATCTATAGCCAACTGCTCTGAACCTGCTCCGAGATCCAATATATGATTAACATCAGACCAGTTAGGCTGTGACATTAGAACATCTAAAACTATTGGATTTCTAACTGATAAATGAAATAACCTAAGGCCTTCTATCATATCGTTCCAAAATTCTGGATCTTTCATAGTAGGGCCATTTTTCTTCTGATGCTTACTGCTCAGGAGGTCAATAATCTCAGATTCACTTACATGCTTTATCTGACTGAGATGTTGCAATAACCCACACAAAGAAGAATCGGAACCAGAAGTTAATAAAGAACGATAGGAGCTACTTATTTGATACTTTCCTTTAAACTTATTAATCAACCCTATTGAAACCATTGAGTTAAGGAAAAGTTCAGCCCGACTCTCTAGAAAATCAAAGTGAAGAGCAACGTCCTTAACTGTACGTGCACCCTGCAGATAATCAAATATTTTAAGCTTTATCCCTGCTGATAGAATCTCCCACCGTAAAGGAGCCACTAGAGTATCAAATAAAAAAAATTGAGCATCATCCCCAAAGGAAGATTTATTAAACAACATTGATAATTCCAATATTTTCTGACAATAGATATCTAATCACAAACTTTATAATCAAAGATTACCCAATAAGACAAATGGCCTGAAAACCCAGCGGTTAACAATTGAGATTTCTAAACATAGTCAGATTAAATTACTTATAAAATTTAAAAGCTAATAACTAAAGCTTTAAGCCATTTATTGACAAATTGGTAACAAGGTTAAGTAGAAAACGCAATAAATAGCTATAGATACCAAACAGATCTAAATCTCATTCCAGAGTTCCTATTTGCTTCAAATTAACCTGTAAACAAAATTAGCTTCAGGATTCACATCGTTCCTTAATACTTGCTTTATGAGAACACAATAGGCTGCTCTGCAATCGTTTCCTATCATTACAGGAGCGAAGGAATATCAATTGCTGAACGCCGTTAACCCTTTCGACTGTTCGTGATATGACAAAATCTTGAGCCTAATTTTATATCGAACCTCAATAAAAAACGGTTTGATAATCAAATTCGATAGATAAAAGATATAACAAGGACTACGTAATGACACTGCCCCCGCTTGTCAGCCCCGTTCACGAACTTAGTAAACAAGAAATGGAGAGGTATAGCCGTCACCTACTGTTGCCAGATATTGGAATCGATGGGCAGAAACGGTTAAAAAACAGTAAAGTTTTGATTATTGGTGCAGGCGGACTCGGATCACCGGCATTACTGTATCTGGCTGCAGCGGGAGTAGGAACACTCGGTATCGTAGATTTTGATACAGTAGATGCCTCTAATCTTCAGCGTCAAGTTATCCACGGCCAATCCAATATAGGTGAAAATAAACTCGATAGCGCAAAAGCAACAGTTCAAGAGGTCAACCCTTTCGTTCATGTTGAACTGCATGAAACACGTCTAGATAGGACAAATGCTCTAGAAATAATTTCAGATTATGATCTTATTCTAGATGGAACAGATAATTTTGCTACTCGTTACCTAGTCAATGATGCTTGCGTAATGGCCAAAAAACCTTATGTATGGGGTTCAATATTCAGATTTGAAGGCCAAGCCTCTGTTTTTTGGGAAAATGCTCCTGGCGATATAGGAATCAACTACCGTGATCTATATCCAGAGCCGCCCCCCCCTGAGCATGCACCTTCCTGTTCGGAGGGAGGGGTGTTAGGAGTCCTATGCGCAGCAATAGGCTCAATTATGGCGACTGAAGCCATAAAACTACTCACCGGTATTGGGAGTCCTCTTATTGGGAAATTGATGGTCTATGATGCACTGGATATGACCTTCCGTAAATTACCCATTTATCGTAATCCCGATAGAAAACCAATTACAGAACTCTGTGACTATGAATTTTTTTGCGGACTAACTAAGCCTTCGCAAGCACAAGAAGAAATTCCCACTTTAACATCCACTGAATTGCATAAAATTCGGCAGACAGGAAAATCGCATCTGCTGATTGATGTAAGGGAGTCCGGAGAGCGAGACATCTGCTGTATTGAAGGTGCTATTCATATTCCTAAAGCTGACATTCTAGCCGGGCGTGGATTAGAGTCGATAGATAAAAACACCTTCATAGTTTTACACTGCAAAGTTGGTGGAAGATCCAGACAAGCTCTGGCCGCTTTAGAAAATCAGGGGTTCACTAATCTTTACAATCTCCATGGAGGCATTCTTGCCTGGATTAAAGATATTGAACCTGAACTTCCAGCTTATTAACACTAAAGCACAGACTGGAAATTTACTATGCTGAAGATTTTAGATGTACATATAGAATCTATTATGAATCAAGCACTTGCTGAACACCCTATAGAGGCTTGCGGCATTATTCTTGGTAAAAAAGATAATCAAGTACCTCATAGAATAGTGCCAATGCAAAATGCAGCACGCTCTGAAAATTTTTTTGCATTTGACCCTAAAGAACAATTTAAGGTCTGGCAAGAAATGGAAGAAAAAAATGAAGTGCCAATGGTGTTCTATCACTCACATACAAACTCCCGAGCCTTTCCAAGTAAAGAAGACATTCAACATGCTTGGTATCCTGATGCCAGTTATGTTTTGGTTTCAACAACTGGGGGTAAACCAGGTGAAGTGCGTAGCTATCGCATAGTAGACAAAAAGGCCATCGAAGAAACAATTAACGTAGTATCGCAATAAAACAAATAGGCAGATAAAAGCATGTCAGTGAAAGTAAAGATTCCCACTATTTTACGAACTCTAACTAACAATCAAAAAGAAGTAACCTCTGAAGGACAAACAGTCAAAGAGTTAATAGAATCTCTAGAATCGCAATATCCAGGGATCAGAGACCGCTTATTAAAAGAAGGGGAAGTTCACAAATTTATGAACATTTATGTAAATGAAGATGATATCCGCTTCAAAAACCAATTAGCTACAGACATAAAGTCAAGCGATGTCATTACTATACTTCCAGCTGTCGCAGGTGGCTAATTAAAACCAAATAAAAAAACTGTAAAAAACCTTAACATCTGAAAAAGGTGGTCGGCATTATCGATTCACCTTTTTACATTATATAGTGATACCTAATCTAACCGGTAGAGAAATAACCAGAGTTACCTTGTTGCTCTTAAATGACGACCTCAATTAATTTACTTAATTGTGTTACTGGCAACAGATTTTGGTGGTATATAAATTATGGAAATGGATAAATTTCTTAGCGATTGTACAATTATTGGTAACTTTAAAGAAGTTCCGGTTCACCTACAGTCAACAATAAATACTTTTCAGTATCAGTGCCATGCGTTAGGAATTCAAGTAGAAAATGATTTAAGTTTAAATAGTGATGTAAATTTTCCATTCAAATTTATATCTTCAGATAGGCGAACTCAGGAAAACCTTTTCTCTTTTTGGTCAGATGATCCCCTACGGCAAGGCTCAGAGTCTGTGATTCAAGCCGCAACTGGCTTGATGTCGGTTCATGGACGTTCCATTGGTGGAATAGATGCCTTGAATGCTCCCTATCTATCTAGCGCATCAGCTGTTTTAACTCTTTTAGGCTGTATAGCCACCGCTATAGGCCATAGACGCGGATTAAATTCGAGAGGATTTCAAACCTCCATGGTATCTGCAGGGTTATTGTGTGTTGGGCAATACCTTGCTGGTGCGACTGTAAATGAATATGCGGAGAATATTCCTCCCGGAGTACACGATCATTCTCAACGACCACCTTTCTGTTCAGAAGATGGTGTGCTTTTTGAATTAGAAACTCTTTCTCCAGAACCTTGGCGTCGATTCTGGAGTGCTCTTGGGATCAGCCAGGAGGATATGAGTAAAGGTTGGCAGTCCTTTCTGCAGCGGTATGCTAAAGCAACATCATATCTGCCAAGAACCCTCATATCAAAAATTTCTTCTAGTAAATTTAAAGATATTGAATTGTTAGCAAGTGAATCGGGGGTCGCAGTATGTCGTCAGAGAACACTCTTAGAAAGGTCCACTGATAGAGATATATCTATTTTATTGGAACGAGGCCCATGGCAACTTAGACCTGAAGTTATTAATAATGAAATATACAAAGATTCTTCAGAAAATATTTTAAATCAAGATACCTCAAATAACTTTATTACTGACCAAAGTAAGCCTTTGAGTGGACTTACTGTTATCGAGTCCTGCCGACGGATTCAAGGGCCTATAGCTGGCCATTTACTAGCCTTATTGGGAGCTAGGGTAGTACGAATTGAGCCACCTGGTGGTGACCCATTACGAGGAATGCCTCCTCTTGCTGGAGATTGTTCAGCGCGGTTTGACGCACTAAACCATCTTAAAGAGGTTCGGGAAATCGATATTAAAACGCCTGCGGGTCGCGCTGAAGTTCTTTCATTAGTATCTACTGCGGATGTCTTTATTCATAACTGGGCTCCAGGAAAAGCCAAGCAACTACAACTCGACCACGAACATTTGAAAAAGGTAAACCCTGATATTGTTTATAACTATGCCGGTGGATGGGGAATTCTAGATAACGATGTGCACTATCCTGGTACTGATTTCACCGTACAGGCTTATTCTGGACTAGCTAGTGAGCTTTCACATAATAATAAGAATAATGGAGGCACCCTATATACAGCCCTCGATGTTCTTGGTGGGATAATTTCAGCTCAAGGAACCATCTTAGGTCTATTCCGTAAATTTTTTAATAACCAGGGATGTCGTGTAGATACCTCATTACTAGGAAGCGCGACACTTTTAACCCAACCAATTATTAAATCTATTAGAGAAAAAAATCAAAAGCCTGAATTTCAGAAAGGAAAGATATTCAAGACCTTAGATGGGTATATCATCCTAGAGTTCTCCTCATCTAATGAACTAATTCCTTTGCTAGATGAATTAAATTTGACGGTCAGAGATTTAGAGCAATCGAACATAGATGAAAAATTTGAGAAAATTCTTAAAGACAAAAATGTTCAAGAGTGGTTATTTATTTTTGAGAAACATAACATCCCATGTAGTCAAGTAATAGAGTCACTCGAAGAGCTACCCAAGCAGCCTCGCTTTAAAGAAAACTTTCAAACCTCAAATTATTCTCGTGTAACCACGCCATGGAGATTCAAATGAACAATACAGGTGTGATTGATATAGTGCCCATTTCGGTGCGACAGGATTGGACTTCTAAAGGATATTATCCCGAGCAAACTGTTTATGAAAAATTTTGCGAAAACGCTATAAAACAACCAAATAAACCCGCAGTACTTGAGAAAGATACAATAACAACTTACAGCCAATTATCTGAATCCGCAGCCCGGCTTGCTAATAGTTTTTTACAATTGGGGATTGTCAGTGGGGACGTTGTTGTTTATCAGCTGGTCAACTCCTGGCGATCATGTGCTATTGATCTTGCATGTGCTGCAATCGGTGCTGTTGTCTGTCCGATTCCACTTGGGCGAGGCAGCCTTGATATTAAATCTGTTATCAAGCGTACTAATGCCAGAGCATTGATTACTGAAAGATCTTATGCAGATATTGATTACTGTGAAATAATTCAATCGATTCGTCCAAATGCATTATCATTGAGAACATTTATCGTCCAAGGTGATAAACCAGCATCCAGTGAAACTAACTGGAATGATCTTGATGAATTATTTAAAAATGATCCACTTAAAACACCGATCAAAGTATGCCCTAATAGCCCTGTAAGGTTTCTTATTTCTTCAGGTACTGAATCAGAACCCAAATTAGTTGCTTATTCACACAATGCTATATTAGGTGGAAGAGGACGGTTTTTAGAAAGAATTACTAAGCCCAATAGAGACTTTCGTGCATTATACCTTATGCCTTTGGGTACTGCATTTGGCTCTAGTGCGACATTTGGCGTGCTTTCCTGGATGGGAGGTTCATTAGTACTTCTTCCAAAGTTTGATATAACCACTGCTATAGAGGCTATACAGCAACATAAACCAAGTCATATTTTTGGTGTTCCCACCATGTTTCAGCGTATGGCGGCGGCTGCAGAACTACAAAAAACTGACTTATCGTGTCTTACGGCCATTGTCAGTGGTGGCGCCATTATTGATCAAGCGACAATTTATCGCTGTGTTAGTGCTTTTGACTGTAGAATTATTAGCCTTTATGGATCAGCCGATGGTATTAATTGTCATAATACATTGGAAGATTCTTTAGATTCTATTTGTAGATCCGTTGGACGTCCAAATCCTAGTATTTGTGAAATTCGAATTGTAGATGATCAAAAGCAACCTTTGGCTCAAGGGGAGATCGGAGAAATAGCTGGGCGAGGGCCAATGACGCCGATGCAATATGTAAATGCCCCAGATCTAGACCAACGTTACAGGGATCATGAAGGCTGGGTTTATACTGGTGATCTGGGTTGTATTGATGATAATGGATATCTTATTCTTCTCGGGAGAAAAAAAGATATCATTATTCGGGGCGGAATGAATATTAGCCCTGTTCAAATTGAAAAAATTGCAACCTCTCATCCTGAGATTATAAGTGCAGCTTGTATTCCTGTACCAGACGAAGATCTTGGCCAAAGAGTTTGTATCTGTATCACTCTGCGCGAAGGTTCAGATCTTCTCTCACTTAAAGAAATTAATGATTACCTTAGGGATCAAGGCCTGGAAGTAAATAAACTACCAGAGTATCTGCAATTTTACCGGCAACTACCAATGACCCCTGCCGGAAAAATTAATAAAAAAATGCTTGTGGAAAATATCTCTTCATTGGGAAAGAGCAGAGAACAATCAAGGAATAGTGAATACGATACTGTAACATAATTTTGCTACCATTTTGGATACCCCATCTCCCTAAAAAGGATTAAATCGATCATGAGTGCCCCTCCAACTCATATAGATCCGTTCGATAAAATAAAAATTGGACTGGTTCTTTTACTTGCAATGGCATTACCAATGTTCATTCTTTATGCAACTGGTGTGCTGAGCCCATATTTAATTAAAGCACTACAAGTACAAGAGAGTGACCTGAGCTATATTGTGATGGTTTCTTTTGGGTTAGCATCAATTTTATCCCTATTTGCGGGAAATGCTGTCGACTATTTTGGTCTTAGGGCATCATATGTTCTTCACTTCATAACAATTGCAATATCTTTTTTTATAATTAGTATCTCGGATAGCTTATGGACAATCATTGGCGCAATTTCTATAGTTGGTCTTTCTCAAGCCTTAGCCAATCCCTTAACTAATAAGTTAATTGCACTAAGAATCCCAGACTCTAGTAAGGCCATGATGGTCGGTATGAAGCAATCTGGAGTGCAGTTATCAGCATTACTTGCCGGTTTCACTCTGCCTTTTATAGCAAATAATTGGGGTTGGAGAGTATCCTTCTTGGCTGTAGTACCTATAGCAATAGTAATGGCAATACTAAGTTGGAAAGTATCTCCAAATAAGCCTCTAGTAAGGAAATCCTCTCAACAATACATTCCAAATAGAAAGCTTGCGCTATTAATGTTAACCCAAGGAGGAATTGGAGCAGTTCTTTCTGCATACATCACTTATATACCAAGCTTTGCAATCAGTTTATCCCTAAGCCCAGAGCAAGCAGGGCTTCTTATTACATTATTTGGTATTACAGGAATGTCCTCTCGAATTATAATGACACCTATAGCCTCATCATTTGATAATCAAGCAATGTTTATCGTAGGGATGATTGGATTCGCTATTCTAGCCATATTTATCACAATGAAATCAAATATTGAGGCCTCTTGGCCAATTTATATTGGAGTCATTGGAATTGGATTAAGTATTGTGGCAACTAATGCAATAGCTATGGGGATGGTTGTAAAGGATTCAAGATTTGGCCCTATTGCCTATGCATCTGGAATGATATCTGCTGCTTTTTTTGCTGGTATAGCCGTCGGATCATCTATTTTTGGAATGATCATTTCATTCTTTGAATCTTTTTCAAGTGGATGGATATTTACTATTTTAATCCTGTTGATAAGTGGGAGTTCTTGCCTGATTCTTGCAAACCAACATTCTCTCACTCAACAAGAAGCTGTTTAAAATGAATAATTCTTTGTTGGTAGAGATTAAAGAGTCATCTTTTTCAGACACTTCTACAAGTGTAAATTACACTGCCATATATGCCATAACCAATACTTTAGAGAGAATTTCTTATTCTTGTGATGATAATTTCCCAATATTTACATCCCCCCAGGATAATCAGTGGAAATTTTCTTCAGGAGGTTCTTGGATGGGCGGATTTTGGTGTGGCAGCTGGTGGTTAAAGGCAAAAGTCAGTAGAAAGGATATTGATAGAAATTACGCGTCTTCTATTTTAGAACGTCTCACACCAAAACTATATTCAGACACAATATTCCGCAGCATGATTTATTGGTATGCATTAGCGCCTGGCATTCGTTTATTTAACGATACTAAGTCTATTTTATTTGCAGAAAAAGCAGCAAAAACCATCTTTCAAAGTTTCAATTCGAAGTGGGATTGCTATCCTATGGGAACCGCTTTGGGGGCAGGGGAAAAAGGGAAAAACACACTAAATATTGATGGCCTTGCTGCTCTTATCCAACTGTTACAGTATGGTGATTCTGAAACGCGTTCTACTGCAAAATCACACACCGATTCAATTATTAAGTTTATGCTCGACCCAAGTGGTAATTTTTCTGCAAATGCTACACTTGGAAGCAATAAAATAAAAATAAGCAATTCTTCCAAGGGTTGGGCTCGAGGCCATAGTTGGGGACTTTTGGGCTTAGCTACTGCTTCCCGTCTTTGGGGCGGAGATTATCATACATTGGCTGAATCATTGTGCGTTGAATGGCTTAATGAATATTCTGATAAATTTCCTAAGAACCTTAAAAATGGAAATCGAAATCACCTGGATCCCTCTGCATCACTGATCGCGGCATTATCCATGTATAAACTTTCCACATGTCCAAACAATATGATTGATTGGCGAGCAGAAGCCAACTCTATTATTAAAAATATAATTGAGTCTGACTACTTCAATATAAACGACCAGTCCCATGAGGCATATTTTAACGGTTGCTTTTTTCGTATTAACTCTAGCGAAGAAAGTTTAGGTGAAACAATATGGGGATATTTTTTTCTTCTGCAGGCTCTACTTATATCAGAAAAAATTATTGACCCAAACGATATTTAACAAAATGAATTAGAGGCTCAATTTTAGAGATGAATCACAACATAGGGATATGCATTATTTCTGAGAATCCTGCTCTTATTGAAGAGCTGGATTATATTTTTTCTCTTATCCATGTCATTCAAAATCCTGAGGATGATTGCTCATTTACGATAGAGCCATTTTCTCTGCCACCGAAAAATAATAGGGACATATTGAATGCCACTATAAAACAAGCTCAACACTATCTAACGAATGCTGGCAAACGTCATGAATTCTCATTTACTCCATATATATTTAGAGATTTAAATGAAGCAATTAAGGTGTTGCCTGGAGAAAATACTGTTTTTGACATATTTATTGTTGACACTGAATATTTACCTGAATACTCCAAAGAGGCCAACATTAGCTTACCCGAAAGCCCTTTTGATTTATTAATATCATCTTGTAAAGTACGTACACTTACTCCATTTTCTAAAGTTATGTACGTGCCAGAAGAGAGTCTAAATAGTATTTTATCATATGTTGATGGCAGTACTCAGATTCAAGTTCTACAAGACGATCCGGATTTAGTTAGGGCGAAATTGCTAAAACTATTGATTGATCACATGGAGCACGGTTATCTCAATAAGTTATTATCAAGAACTGCAGCAACCACTAAATCACCAATTGGACTCGCCCAGGCAATCTTTAGTCACATGCAAGAATTCTGGCTGAAGCAATGGGATTTCCACTATTATACGGGCTCAATGGTAGCAAACTTAATTCGCTCAATACAGGCATTATGTACGGATGTACAGGATGATTCATCGCCCAGATGTTTAACTGGTAATAATGAGCATTGTTTAGCTGCTGGCGCATTAGCAGGATGGCAACTATTCGAGCGTTCATACGTTATTACAGTCACTTCTGGTATGATTGATGAATTTCGTGGTACTTTATCCAACCTTCAAAGAGCAAAAGCCCCAGGTTTAATTATATGTGCTGATAGTCCAGCTGATTCTTGGTTTGCTTTTCAGGGAACAATTGACGTTGATACTGATGGGCGTGAAGTCATAGCTGCCAGAAGGATACCCCACGTATACCTACATGATCGGGAAACCTTATCAGAACAGCTGAATAAGGCTTTTCAAGTCATGCATGAAAAGCCTGGTCCCGTTTTTATTTTTGCCACTCCAAATATACTCGAGTCTAGGGAGAATACATTTAGCCCATCTGAATTCATATCAAAAGTATCCGAACCTGATGATATACATCAGAATGATCTCGATACTGTTATGAACTTAATTAACAATTCTGATATCAGATTACTCTGGAACTGTGGTCCGCTTTCTAAGTATGAGCTTGAGTTGGTAACCCAGATTGCGCAAGATGCAGGTATAGCTCTAACCGATTCATTAACTCATCCAGGTACGGTTCAAGCTTATAGAAATGGAAAACTAAATAAAAACTATCTTGGAACCTTCGGCGTCTATGCTTTCAGTCGACGGGTTTATCACTACCTACATGACAATGGAAAACTACGAGGGCCGGATACTCTTAGTCAATTTTTTTTAAAACATAAAATTGATCAGGCTGCGACCCCATTTTCAGAGGGTAAACTGAAGCGTAATATCCATATCGTCCAAGTTAATAAAAATAAACGTCATCTCTCTCCTTACAGCAATATTGCCCTTAATATGCCTCTTGTAAAACTCTTGGAGTATATAAAGGCGCACTTAGACGTACAGGATCACATCAAAGCAAATCGCTTAGCATACTTGACAGAGGCTACAAATCTTGACGAATGTGTACCCGGGGATTATATGGCCAGCCTTCCAATGTCAGCCAATTATTTCATGTTGAAATTAGGTCAACAGGTTAGGAGATTAATTGAGAACAATGCATTTGAATTCATTGGTGTTTATGATGTAGGGCGCTGTGGGTTATCTGCAATACGTAATATACCAAGGACCTGTCGTAGTTTTTCTGGCTGGTACGGAAGAGCACTAATGGGAGATGCGCTTTCTGCCCTACCCTACATTGCTAGAACTTCTGATAAAAATGTATTGGCATTTATTGGCGATGGTGCACGAGCACTGGTCCCCAACATTGAGAGTCAACTTGTCCATGCTTTATCTCAAAACCCAAATGGGACAAAAATTAATATTACACTTTTGTATCTATGCAATGGTGTTTTATCAATGATTCAAACATATTTGGACAAAAGAACACCATCCGGCTGTGGTCGACAGGTAGTGGTGCCTTTACCACTTCAGGAGAACCATACCGAGCATAAGAGAGAGCCTGTTACTTCCCGCAATATCACTGTTAATCGAACAAGGGTTAGTAGCTATCAGGAGCAGCAAATAGGAGATCTTTTGAATCAAAAGGGAAGAATAAATATTGCTGAGGTACTTCTATCCCACAATTCTGATGGAGATGGTCTAAGCCTAATCTCTGAAGCCTCCTGGAATCGAATTACAGCTTGAATTTGGACTTAAAAGAATGAAATTTGGATTTATCGCTCACCCAACATCAGTTACCCTGAAGCGTCATGTTAAACTTATTGATTTGGTCAACCGAAATATTGATGAGCAAAGTAATGGTTATCATGAGGACTACTGGAAAAAGCAAAACCTTGTGCCATTTACTACTTTTGATTCCGTTATCAGTAAGGCAGGGTCACAATGTAGTGGAATTATCCACTATATGCCTCTAACCGCAGAGGAAATGCTTTCGGAACATCGAAATGTAACAAAACGTGTTATTGAGGGAATCAATGACTTACAAAGCCGAGGAGCAGAACTAGTTGGGTTAGGTGGATTCACTGGCATCGTTGGAAATCGGGGCCTGCAGACAGCAGAGAAATGCTCAATTCCAATCACCACAGGTAACTCTCTAACAGCTTATGCTGCTCAAAGAAACATTCTACAAGCTATGGAGCGGCTCGAACTATCACCTCAAGGTATAGAAGTTGCCATTATAGGCTATCCAGGCTCTATTTCTCTCGCTATTGCTCAACTACTTATCGATAAAGGTTGTCACCTAACATTAGTGCATCGAGGTAAGAGCGATCCTGATAAATATCTGAACTACCTGCCTAGCCAGATGCATTCATCTGTAACGCTCACTAATAATATTGAAGATTGTTACGGTAGAATTAAATTCTATATTGCCGCAACTTCTACAGGCAGTGTAATAGATCCAGCCAGACTTCTTTCTGGCTCAATAGTGGTTGACGCAGCCTTACCTAAGGATGTAATGCCCACACTACAGCCGAGAGAAGATATTCTGATTATAGATGGTGGCCTGATTTCTGCAGGTCCTGAAGTCAGCTTCGGGGAAGCCACTAAAAATTTTGCTCCAAAGAAGTTCATGAATGGTTGCTTAGCAGAAACTATAGTTTTAACTTTAGAGCAATGCAGAGAAGACTATTCATTAGGTAGAATACTGCCGCCAGAGCGTGTATTAAACATTGGCCAACTAGCGGAAAAACATGGTTTTACCACTGTACCAATGGCCACCGACGGAGAGTGGATTACCGATTCCCATTTTTATGGGCTTCTTCGCCATCATCGTGATATTCAGGTCTCTCTTGATACTTCAAAACACCTACAGCGCACTCAAACCATTAGTAGATTTCGACATCACATTAATCCTGTGATGGCAGATTTTTACCAATTTAATCATATTGAACGTGTTTTTCATCACGGAAGTGGATGTCAACTCACTGATATGGATGGAACAATTTACTTAGATTTTGTTGCCGGTTATGGGTGCCTTAATACTGGCCATAATCACCCTAAAGTAACAAAAGCTATCACAGATTATTTATCATCGGAGAATCCTACTTTTGTTCAGTATGTCTCCATGCCATATCATGCTTCTCTACTTGCAGAGAGGCTGGCTGAGCTTGCTCCTGGAGATTTATCAAGAGTCTTCCTCAGTAACTCAGGTACAGAGGCTGTGGAAGCTGCTATTAAAATGGCTCTTGCCGCAACTTCAACGGGTCGTTTGATATATTGTGATAATGGCTATCACGGAAAAACCCTTGGGGCATTATCTATCACTGGCCGCACCAAACATAGATCAGAATTCGAACCTCTATTACCTGAATGCCATGAAATACCTTTCGGTTGCTTGACCGCATTAGAGGAGGAATTACAGAAAGGTGACGTGAGGGCATTTATCCTTGAGCCTATACAGGGTGAAGGCGGTGTTCTATTACCACCTAAAGGATATTTAAAAGAAGTCAGGCGCTTATGTACTAAATATAATGTCATAATGATTCTCGATGAAGTGCAAACGGGACTAGGTCGAACCGGTAAACTCTTTTGTTGTGAGTGGGAAAATGTGGTACCTGACATTTTAATATTATCCAAGTCACTTTCCGGTGGCACTATTCCAATTGGTGCTACGATATCAAATCCTCGTTTATGGGATAGCGCTTACGGTAGTATGGATCGCTGTATTTTGCATACATCAACTTTTGGAGGCGGAAACCTGGCTGCTGCTACGGCTCTTGCGACTTTAAATGTTATTGTAGAAGAAAATTTAGCAGCTAATGCTATAGCTATGGGAGAAAAACTTAAAAGCTCATTAGAAGAAATTGCCAGTCAATACCCCTTCATTAAGTCTGTAAGGGGAATGGGACTTATGCTTGCAATTGAATTTTCTCAGTCTTTCAAAGGCAGTATTAATGCTACTGCTCAGGAACTTGCTCATCGCTTACCCTGGAATTCTCGTGAAACTTACAAAATGCTGTCAGATAATGCCAAGCATCATATGCTTGCTGCCATTGATGCAATTGAATCCAATTTGGAAGATATGTTTTCCCTAAGATTCGTTACAAAGCTTTCTCAAGAACATAATATTTTAACTTTTCTTACTGCCAACAATAGTCGCGTGATGCGGATTCAACCTCCCTTGGTTTTGAATTCCCAAGAAGCATTAAGATTTATTTCTGCTTTCGATTCAGTATGCCGAGACATGTCTACTTTTATGGACTAACCATCATACATGTTAAGCAATTAATTTTTAATGGAAGCCAGCAGCTAAAGGATAAACATGTCATTATTAACAAAACAACAAGAAAAGCTTGTTCAGAGAGCACGTGATTTTGTACAAACAGAACTCCTTCCTCTTGAAAAGGAGGTTGAAAAATCTGGTGGAATAAGTTCAGAATCTTCTAATGAAATCATAAGAAAATCTCGACAAGAAGGTCTTTTTGCGGCCAATATTGATCGCCGATTTGGAGGGGGGGGACTCACCACATTAGATAACGTTCTCTTGCAAGAACAGTTCGGAGCCACCAAGGAAATTCTTGCACGTCGAGCGGCCGGAAATATCTATGAGTGTATTAAGGAAGGTACAGCCGAACAAATTGAGCGTTTTTTAATTCCTAGTATCAGAGGCGATCGGCACTCAGCATTAGCTGTCTCTGAGCCTGAGGCAGGTTCTGATGCGGCATCTATTACTACTAGGGCCGTACGCTGTGATGCCGGCTGGATACTTAATGGAAGGAAATATTTCATTAGTGATGCGGATTTCTGTGACTACTTTATAGTTGCAGCTGTAACTCAACCAGATCTTGGTCCACGTGGAATCTCTTTATTTTTGGTTGATAGGAGTCAACAGGGGTTTTCCTATGGAAAAAGTTTTAATATGCTCGGATTTAAGGGTACAACGCATCGTGAGCTAATTTTCAACAATCTTATTCTGGGAAAAGATGCGCTGCTAGGAGAGGAGAATGACGGCTTTAGAATCCTCGGCGATACATTAGGAAAAGCAAGATTAAGTAAAGTCGGAGCCAGGGCAATTGGAAAGTGCCACCGTCTGCTGTATTTGATGAAGAAACACGCCCAAGATCGTCAACAATTTAGTAAAGCTCTCATTGATTTTGGCCAAATAAAACAAATGATTGTTGATAGTAATATTGAAATTTCAGCTGCAAGAGCACTTCTTCTACAAACTGCTAAGGAAATTGATACTGGCTTAGATTCTCGAGCTGCCATTTCCCAAGTAAAGATACTCGCAACCGAAACTTTGGGGCGTGTTGCAGATAGGGCTGTCCAAGTCTTTGGCGCCTCGGGCTGTCACGATGAAGAGGTGATTGAGAGTTTCTATCGCGATGCTAGACTGTATCGTATTATAGATGGAACATCAGAAATCCATATGAATATCATAGCGAAGGGTCTAAAAAGATCAGTTGGGCCTTGTTTCGTAGCCAGCTAAATTCCCTTGAAAGCCAGAACTACTATTTCAGTCAGTTTCTGGCTACACCAGAGAAATTAGATTGATTGATTTCCTTTTAGAAGGATTAACTTATGATTTTTAACTCTCCAAAAACTAACAGCGACCATTAGCCCACCTAATAATATAGTAAACATAAAAGGTGAGAGAGGGGAAAACTGGTGAAGAAATGCTCCCATCAATGGGCCCAGGGCCAATCCTAAGCCTTTACTGACGCCATTGATTCCAGCTATTTTCCCCTGTGTATTCTCATCACCACTGAGACTTAATAACGCGAGATTTCCGGGAAAAAGTAAACCCATACCAACTCCCAGAATTGCCATACCTAAAAATAACCACAGGTAAGAATCTGCAGAAGCAGATATAACTAAGGCTACAACTTGAATGATACAACCACCTATTAATAACTTCTCAGGGGACCATGAAAGTAATTTCATTAACACACCCTGAGTTATAACCATAACTGTCATACTGGTCATCATTACTGCACCAGTTCTTTTAAGTGCCTCTCCCGAGGAATAACCAAATTCATCTTGTAACCTCAAACCAATAACTTGCTGTAATGTTCCATAAATTAGCAGACCACAAAATGTTATGAACAACATTGGTAGCAGATTCTTATAAGATAATCTAAATTTTGTATTTAATGACGAACTTCCAATTTCCTTTGATTCTTGTAGATTATTGCAGCCTAACCACCACAATATTATTAGACTAAATCCAACGATCGAGAATCCTATTGCTATGGAATGCTTACCAATAAGCATTGCTATGAAACCACCAACAATAGTACCAACTCCGAATGCAGCACCCATTTTACCCATTCCTCTTGCGCGGTAGTCACGAGAGGTGAGATCAGCAATAAATGCCTGAGCTGCCGGCATAATGCCTCCAACCCCGATTGCCTGGCATAGCCTTAAGCAAAGTATAATTAAAAATACAGACGCCACAGTTATATGAAAAGTTTGCTTTATATATATAGTACTTGCGGTCAATATCAAAAATAAACCCGTGACCAATATACCAATGAATATAATTTTTTTTCTTCCATAAATTTCACTTTTTACCCCCCAAAATGGAGCCGAAATCATCATAGCGAGAGAGGAAACCGTTAATATAAAACCGGTTTGAATATCTGTTAGCCCCAAATTTCTACCAAGTAAAGGAAATGTTATAACAAATAGACTGTGTGCTACTCCATTGGCAACCAGGATAAGAAGTAATAAATTAATGTTTTGTGCTTTCTTAAAAGACTTAACTGATTCCATACTCACAGTACACTTCCTGTAGTTTTTCATTATTCCTAAATTCAATAGGAGTGCAGCTATATCTCTGTTTAAAGGTCTGTGCAAAATGGCTTGCACTGCTAAATCCACATAAGAAAGCAATATCTGTAATGCTTCTTTGCTTATCTTTTAACAGTGATCGTGCTCTCGCCAACCGATAATCTCTTAGCCAACCAAATACTGTCTTGCCAAAAGTCTTTTTGAAGGTTCTATTTAATCGACTATGGCTCATCCCTACTATTCTTGACATTTCCTCCAGCGAAGGGACATTAGCTAAATCAGCCGTCATCAAGTTTATTATCTTGTCCATTTCGGATGATTTTTTTGCGACGGGAGTATCATCAGGTGCAAGTTCAGCGAGAGGTCTCAGCCATCGAGCCAATACATCGAGCGTTTTTGCCTCAGCACTCAAACAATCTAAAGCCGTATTAAAAGGGTTTCCCATTAAGTCTGAAATCCAGGATTCATTTGCTTCTTGATAACCCAGCCTCATAAGCCAAGGTGTTCCATTATCGGAAAAAATTCTAGATTTATTTGGAAAGGCAAAACCGACACGTTTTGTTGCATATTTGATTACAACCATTTCATTCTTTTGCTTAGAAGGTGTATATCGAAAAAGCTTACTGCCTCCGGTATTCACCAACCAAACATCACCAGGTCTAATCAAATAATTTATATCATTTTTGGAAAACCCAATGGAACTAACTCCTTCAAATCCAAATATCAGTAGTGTTGTATTTTTTTGATAGCGAATACACGAAAGATAGTGGTCATTAAACGTACAGCTACTTCCAGTCAAAGTAATATCGTCGCATATTCTACACGTCGTGAACTCCGTATCGCCAATTTCAGGTGGCAGAGAAGTTTGGCTCCACTTGCCCTGGGCCCTACCTGTCTCTTGTAAGTAATTATCAGAGACAATAAATGGTACGCAACCATCAATTACAGACTTTTTCCCACACAACTCCATTTGATCTAATCCATCTATCCATCAAATTTTTCACATGAGAATACATTAGATTGCCTTCATTTCAAGGAAATTAAACTAACTACCTTTATTTTCTACAGGTAAGAAACTAAATAGGATGTTATTTAGCTAAAGTGTTATTTTGTGACTTATCTATCTTGATTATTTGTTGAGTAAAGTTATATAAGATCTGAAGAGAGGTTGAATAATCATCTGCTTAACAGCCTGGGTCAGAAAATATCTAAAGTTTCAAAATTTCACTCTACTTTATGCCATTGATACTTTTGAAACATTCTTCCATCCATACTAGAAACTATTCTTCTACTTGAACTTTCTTGTTAGATACTATCTAAACTGTGGCCCACCAAGCCATCTTTAGGAGACTCAAGAACTATCGATTTTCCACACAAAAAGTAAGTGTTTTGTATGCAATGTCGCATGAGGAGGAGAGGAACACTATTTCTATACTGAGGGTGCTGTTATGGTACTTGTTACTTGAATATCGTCAGCAGTCAGCATCTTTCCATTCTTATTTTCCCATATCTAGATTACAGTTTTCCTATGCCAAACCGCTAGAAAGCCCTTTCATCTATTCAGGGTAATTATTTGTCAGACTTCTTGAGAGGTGTTTCGTTCATGTAATTAATCATACTACCTGCTCTTCTCAATACTGAAGCCTACTTAAGAAAGAACTCACAGCTTATCCTTTAAATCTGTCGGATAATCGAAATTTCTTAGACATCACTTCTACTTTCCAGCAGGATCAGTGGATATTTTATGGTTGCATAATGTTCGCCATTTAATCCCATTTGGCAACTGTAAACACCGGCAGTTCTACCTATTTTGGATGAGAAAAAATAATTTACTTTATGCTATACAAAACTTTTAACAACAGGCCAATGTAGGCTAGGTGGTTAGCTTGCCCTTTCATATAATTCATATTCCTGACAAGCTACATACCACAACTCAAAACATTTTAAAATCTAAGATACATTGTCAATATCTATACATCACCCCTAAAATTAAAAATTCATAGTAATCATCAACCAAAATTTATTTGTATCAGATAAATAATCTTTTGCATTATAGTTTGCATATTTCACCATTCCGGACAAATTCTTACTGAATTTGCGATTATATCTGACACTCCATTCACTACCATAAAACGCGCTTCCCTGATTAGCGTCAAAGTTATGATAGCTAATGCCCAAATTCCCACCGATCAGTTTTAAGTTGGCAGTAACATACAAATCTTCAACACCTTTTGCTGGTGTTTTTCTGAATTTATCTGTAAATCCTTGAAATTTATGGGTAGTTGCAAGTGGTGTACTGAAACCAATACCGTTGTTTGCTCCCAGTATCTCGTAACCTATTTTCCCCTTCATTTTTCCTAAGGTGCCTGTAATCTCAGCTAGATAATAATTTGCTGAGTAATCATTAAGGTTTTGATTAATATTTTTCTGGTGTGCGAAACTCAAACGGGTTTCAATGGCACCAAAATTTCCCAGATAATCCATACCGTAAGTACGACTAGAATCATTTATGGCATTATCGAAGTCTAGATTATATAAAAATACAGATAGTTGATGTTTTGTTAAAACAGGGTAGCTAGCTCGAAATAAGTGGATATCCCCTTTGAAATCTGAAAAGTTGCTATCTTCTCCATAAACACGATTGATGTTGTAGATATAGCTGTGATCTAACTGTAATTGACCCGGATTACCATATTGATAGCGTATACCATCGTATGTTCTTTCGTTCTGACGCCAGCTTGCTTTACCCTCCATGCCTCCAACAAAGCGTGGGTTATTTAAGTTAATACGCTGATTACCTACCGTAACTTTCAATTGTTCTAAATTATATCTCAAGTATACCTGATTAATCTCTGTACCTTTGGGGTCAGCCACAACCGGATATTCAGTCTTACCATTAACCGTAGAGTTATACTTATCTACACCAATCTCACTCACATTGTCCAACTCTAGGAAGAAGTTCGCCCCCTGAAAGCTACCACTTCTCCAGTTAATACGTGTTCTTAAAGTAGAGGCTACTGCATCTTCATACATATTATCTTGTTCGACATACTCTGTACGGTATCGAAGGTTCACTCCAACCTCACCCGACTTTAGAACTTCTGTTATTCTGTTGGTATTACCACCGTTAGCCTCTACTCTTTGAGTATTGCAAACACTTAGGATGAGTATTGTTACCACCATGTATAAATTATTATTTTTCACTCGCTAATCCTTTGCACATTTTAATAAGCTCCGCTACCGGATAGTATCAAAACTCAAACATCCTACTTATCAAACTACGGTAGCTTGCTATTAGTTAGATACCAACCTTATCAGATCCCGAATCATGAACCGATAAGATAAATAACCGGTTAAGATTAACCTTAAATTCATCTCATGTCATTTTTCCAGATTCAGCATGATAAAAATACGGCTTCATAAATTACTAGCATCGATAATTACTAACCTCCCAACCATTCTCTTGCACCATTTTCAGGTTAAAAATACAGTCTAAATGATTATCTCCACCAACTTTATGAAGAGTTAAAGCCTGAAGTGGGGTTGTAAAAAAGTCGATCAAGTAATAAACCTGCTTCACAAAAGGAAACCCATGATATAACTAGATGTACCACCCCTTAGAATATATAGTAATTATGAAACAGCGATTGCAGTAAGGATTACTTTGAAAGAGATAGAGATTACACAAAAAGACAACCTTCATTTAACGCTATATCTTTCAGGTAAAGATGAATTAAATACCTCTTCTTACCGTATAAAGCCATTAAATAGTAAAGCTATGCTATCAAATGAAAACTCAAAGAATTTGGCGTTGATGAACGTCAGATATCTAACGCGTATATATTCAAAAATTTCTTTTTGTGCTTAGAAATTATTCTTGAAGTTAAAAGTTTAGCCATCCAGTAACGTCGGTCTTGGAAAAGGATTATTTTGATTGAAGCACAAAATTTGATTGGAACAGCTCAGAATATTTCTTCTATTTAAAAATATTGCTAGATTTAAGTAACAGCTGTAATAGTACATTTTTACAGATTACTAACTTTTATATCATTCATTTAAAATTTAGCCAGGCACCTTAGATGAAAGCTAAATGAATGAGCTTGGAGACAAAATTAGGTTATACCCATCTAAGGAGATCTCTAGTTTCCAGCCGTTACTGAATATACATATACTCGATGCCCTAGTAGAAGGCTACTCGCTACCGTAGGGTCTGGGACTATATGTTCACTCATACCCTTTGTTCGCACTTAAAACCATAACTTCTTCGGCTCACCCAGAACAAAATACCTCAATATCCCACATTACAGGATTTAACCCACTTTTTGCGCCAAAATTTAGCAGTTTCCCCGCCCAAAACCCGCAGATTGCCCCTACTCGCGCCGATTGCTAAGATGCGCGCCTGCCGCTATGGCCCGGCTTCCCCTCTGGTTCCGTATTGCAACACTGGGGCTGCCATCAAACCGATTCTCCCAAGCGTTACCCTCGCCTATCCGCTACGCGGAGGCCCGAGGCTTTCCACAGGAAAAGCGGTACCGAGGCCAGGTGCTATTTTTAACCGCGAGCGCACCGCGACGACTCCCTGCGACTACAGGAACGAAGTTTATGACCCAACCATCGCTGCAGCAGTTGGAACAACACGACGCCTTTATCCATCGCCATATTGGCCCCGATGCCAAACAGGTAGAGGCCATGCTGGAAACCCTCGGAGTTGCCAGCCTCGAAGAGCTGATCGAGAAAACCGTGCCCGAAGCCATTCGCAAGACCGATGAGCTGGATCTGGCCGATGCAATCAATGAAGTTGAGGCCCTCGCAGAGCTGAAAGATATCGCGGCGCGCAACAAGATCTACCGCACCTTTATAGGTATGGGTTACCACGACACCATTACCCCCAATGTGATCCTGCGCAACGTGCTGGAGAATCCGGGTTGGTACACCGCCTATACCCCTTACCAGCCGGAAATTGCCCAGGGCCGCCTGGAAGGCCTGCTGAACTTCCAGCAGATGATTATGGACCTCACCGGAATGGAATTGGCCAACGCCTCCATGCTGGATGAAGGTACCGCAGCAGCTGAAGCCATGGCCATGTGTAAGCGCCAGGTCAAACGCAACAAATCCAACGTCTACTTTGTGGACCAGGACTGCCACCCGCAGACCATCGCCGTCGTTAAGACCCGCGCCGAGCACTTCGGCTTCGAGGTCGTTGTAGGTGATGTGGAAAAAGATATTCCCGCCGAGCTGTTCGGTGCCCTGCTGCAGTACCCCGGCAGCACCGGTCGCGTACGCGACCTGACCGACATCATCACCAAGGTGCACGAAGCCAACGCCCTGGTAACCGTGGCCGCAGATCTGATGAGCCTGGTAGCCCTGAGAGCACCGGGTGATATGGGTGCAGACGTAGTTGTTGGCTGTAACCAACGCTTCGGCATCCCAATGGGCTACGGTGGTCCCCACGCCGGTTTCTTCGCCTTCCGCGAAGCTTACAAACGCTCCGCACCGGGTCGTATTATCGGTGTTTCCGTCGACAGCAAAGGCAAGCGTGCCCTGCGCATGGCTATGCAGACCCGCGAACAGCATATTCGCCGCGAGAAAGCCAACTCCAATATCTGTACTTCCCAGGTGCTGTTGGCGGTAATGAGCGCTTTCTATGCGATTTACCACGGCCCTGAAGGCCTGAAAACCATCGCTGCCCGCATCCAGCGCCTGGCAGACATTCTCGCTTCCGCCCTGCAGCAGGAAGGCTTTAACCTGGCCCACGACAGCTGGTTCGATACCCTGAATATCACTGTTGGCGCCAAGCAGGAAGAGATTTACCAGCGCTCCCTGGCCGCTGAGATCAACCTGCGTAAAATTGGTGAAGACGCCCTGGGTGTGAGCCTGAGTGAGACCGCCACCCTGCAAGATGTGTCCGACCTGATCAATGCCTTTATCGGCACCGAACACAGCATCGATCTGCATACTCTGGACAGCGAAATTGCCAGCAAGGGCTCTCTGGGTGTACCCGCCTCCCTGGTGCGCGATACTGAATTCCTAACTCACCCGGTGTTCAACACTTACCACTCCGAGACCGAGATGCTGCGCTATCTCAAGTCTCTGGAAGCCAAGGACATCGCCCTGAATCACTCTATGATTCCCCTGGGCTCCTGCACCATGAAGCTGAACGCCACCGCCGAGATGATCCCAGTCACCTGGCCCGAGTTCGGCAAGCTGCACCCCTTCGCACCAGTAGATCAAGCAGAAGGCTACGCGGAAATGTTCCGCCAGCTACAGCAAATGCTGTCCGCCTGCACCGGTTACGATGCGGTGAGCCTGCAGCCCAACGCCGGCTCCCAGGGCGAATACGCTGGCCTGGTTGCCATCAAGAAGTACTTCGAAGCGAAGGGCGAAACCCAGCGCGACATCTGCCTGATTCCCGCCTCTGCCCACGGCACCAACCCGGCTTCCGCCATGATGGTGAGCATGAAAGTGGTTGTGGTTGCCTGTGATGATAAAGGCAATGTGGATATCGAAGACCTGAAAGCCAAAATCGAAGAGCACGGCGACCGCGTTGCCGCACTGATGGTTACCTACCCGTCCACCCACGGGGTGTTCGAGGAAGGTATCCGCGAAGTTTGCGATCTGGTTCACCAGGCTGGCGGCCAGGTTTATATCGACGGTGCCAACATGAACGCCTTGATCGGCGTCGCCGCTCCGGGCCAGTTCGGTGGTGACGTATCCCACCTGAACCTGCACAAAACTTTCTGTATTCCTCACGGTGGCGGCGGCCCCGGTATGGGTCCGATCGCTGTTGGCGAACATCTGAAGCCCTACCTGGCGGCCCACCCGGTGACTGAAGTACCGGAAACCAATCTGGATAACGGCACCATCTCCGCTGCTCCCTGGGGCTCCGCCAGTATCCTGCCGATCAGCTGGATGTATATCCGCATGATGGGTAAGCAGGGTATGAAGCAGGCTACCGAGATGGCAATCCTGAACGCCAACTACGTAGCCAAGAAGCTGGGTGAGCACTACTCCCTGCTCTACACCGGCACCAATGGCTTTGTTGCCCACGAGTGCTTGGTTGACCTGCGGCCCCTCAAGGAGGCCAGCGGTATCACTGAAGAGGATATCGCCAAGCGCCTGATGGACTTTGGCTTCCACTCTCCCACCATGTCCTTCCCGGTAGCCGGCACCCTGATGATCGAGCCTACCGAAAGTGAATCTAAAGGTGAGCTGGATCGCTTTATCGAAGCGATGGCAACAATTCGCCAGGAAGTGGAAGATGTCACCAGCGGTAAGTACACTCCTGAAGACAACCCGCTGCACAACGCACCCCACACCCTTGAGGACGTGATGAGCGATGAGTGGACCCACAGCTACTCCCGCGATATCGCTGCGCGCCCGGCGGCGTGGTTAAAAGAGCATAAGGTGTGGCCAGCTGCCAACCGTATCGACAACGTATACGGCGACCGCAATCTGATCTGCTCCTGCCCTCCGATCGAGAGCTACGCCGAGTAAAATCCGACACTCTCACAGGTGGATTTAAAAGCGGGCTTTTGCCCGCTTTTTTCGTTTTTATTGGGGCGAATTAAACTTCGCACCACCTAAAAAGCACCCCTTTTTTCTCTCAATCAGTGGTAAGGAACACCCAATGAAAAGCGGTAACCAAAGAAGAACCGAAATTAAGCAAGCTCGGAGAAAATGAGAATAGAGAAGTTAAATAGGGGCTAGATTCTTGGTCAATTCAGTGGCCCCAATCCCGGCTGGGCTATTGCGGTAGATAGGGCAGCAGTTGTGCACCACTCTTACTACATTGACATTCCTCTCTACTACTTGGATCGAGAATTCCAATGTAAAGATTGTGGCTCAGAAGAAGTATGGACAGCAAAGCAACAAAAATGGTGGTATGAAATCGCCAAGGGAGACTTCGAGACCTCTACGGTTAGCTGCCGGCCCTGTAGGAAAAAGTGAAACCAAGCGAAGGCAGAACAGAAAGCTCATATGGAAGCAATGGCAAAGAAAAAGCCACACCCCAATGAGGCCTTCTTTAAAAAGAGCTTTATTAAAAAAGAGTAGAAGTGTATCCGCCAAGAGTCAGAAACAACTCCTTAGGAGCTGAGTATAAGGGTTGTATTTCGGAGTGTTTACTACCCACTCCGAAATAGATTTACTAAAGAGAATTAACTAAATCACAACTATCAATATTTTTGAACTACTTAAGGCAACTAGGAACCGCTGAAGTACCTGGCCAAACTGTAGAAAGGTAGCTGCTAGAATCTTTAGTCACATTAAATATCATAGTGCCGCCACCAAGGTTATTATTTTCGTTACAGGAGGCCAAAGCACTTGCAGTAGATGCACCATTCATAACAGTGGAAGCTCCAACACCCAGCTTAGATTTATCAACACCCAGATTGATATACTTCTGGATTCTTGAAGTACAACTTGAGCCCAACCAATAGCTCATCTCCCAGCCATAAGTTAGTTGATCGCCCAGTTTCTTGCCATTCCATTCAGCCTGAAAAGCATCGGTATCACTCCAGAGTGCTTTGGAAATGATTTTATTCGGCATTTTCTCTCGCAATGCACTAGTCACTTTTACCAGGGAGTCAGAATAGGTTTGGCTGCACTGTGAGTACTCATCATCAATATCAATACCATCCAGACCATATTGATCCACTGCATCTTTCAACTGCTGAGCAAAGTCATCAGCGGATTGCTCATCGGCAAAACAAGACCAACCTGCATTTTGGTGATTTCCGAGAACGCTGAGTACTACTTTCGTACCCTTGTCTTGCAAATCTTGTACTGTACTCAAATTGTTATTGAGCAAGTCTGACACTTGGTCATTAAAATGCAGTACAGCTTTCTGACCATCGTAATTAATATTTGCCGCAAAGATCACAGCTATATCGAACAACTGACTGCCATCGCTCTCTGTAAAACAGCCCGCATTGCCCAGGTTATTACTGTTAACCTCTACGTAGGCAACTTTCGGAGCAGATCCACTTTCCTGAGGAGTATCAGATTTACACAGTGTTGAGCCCAGCTCACGGATTTCATTCTTGCGTGAACCACACCCATAGCCACTGCCATCCATGGAGGCATTATCGGCAAGGTTTGCAATTTCCCAGTCCCCCAGAGCCGAACACAGTTCATCTTTATAAATTTGTGCCTCAAGATAGGTAACCGGGTCTGCATCGGATGAACAACTGCTTCCACTAACAACATGTGGTGCTGAAGGTTCAGACTTACATAGTGTCTTGGACATTTGACGACTTTCATTATCCGTCAATTGGCAATTGTCACCCAGGTGCTCTATTGAAGCCCCTCCAGACAGGCCGACCAAATCACCACTATTGAGAAGACCACAAAATTCATCAGGATAATTAAGCGCTTCAGAATAGCTTACTGTTGTAGCATCAGAAGGACATACGCCTGAACTGACCACTTCAATATCTGCGTAGGCACCAGCCTGAAATAAAAAGGTAGCACAAGCAGCTTGCATTGCTCTAAGTGTTGGTTGTTTCATATCTATGCTCATTTTTTATTATGTAGTTATGTGAATTTTACAATCTAACATCTAAAGTCAAAAAATGGTGTAGTGCATTTGCTCTACACCCAATACTACGATCAACGAGGTGTTAGAATTTATAGTTTGCACCAATATAAAATCGGCGCCCAGAGTAGTTGTTGTATGTCATCCGATTTTCCTGTTTCCAATATCCCTCCGCCACTTCTTCAGTTAAATTGATAATAGAGGCAGAGATATTAAAGTTATCAGTGAAGGTATAGGTTGCATTCAGATCCAACTGTCCGTAGTCCTTATCGTATACCGCATACCCACGATGTAAACTTGTAACCCTGTCATCCACCCAATTATAGGAGGCACGAACACCGAAATTTTCATTCTCATAAAATGCAGATAAATTATATTGGTGTCTCGCGGTACCAGGTATCTCAGCTTCGATTGACTCATTAGCAAGAATGATCGTGGAAGTGCCGGTATCGGTAAATGTATAGTTGGCCATAAGACCGAAGCCACTTTCGAAAGCATGCTGGGCAAACAACTCCACCCCTCTAGAAGTTGCGTTTCCTCCCCCTATCTGCCCCTTCATTTCCACTTCAATAGGGCCATTACAACAATCGTGCTCACGCTCAACAATTTCAGTTACTTGGATTGGCAGATTGTCAATATCTTTGTCAAATAAAGTTACACCCAATGCAGAACCATCGGCGTAATACCACTCTAGGCCCAGATCGAACTGCTTGGAGATCATGGCCTCCAGATCCGTATTCGCAAAGAAGCCACTTCCTCGCCCCGTCCACTCATCCGGAGAAATAATATGAACTGGTGGACCATAAGTTTCAGCCTGCCCCAAATAAGCGTAACTCACCCTTGACATAGCTTTAGAGGCTGTAAATCTTATTACCAGATCATCAGTTAGATCCCAAGCAACATTCAAACTTGGCAAAAATTCTTTTGTGGTATTACTGCGGGAGTTAGCAATAACTTCATCCGATTCCATTCCAGTAATATCATCATACGTTTCAGTAGATAATTTTGTGCTGACATAGCGAACCCCCAAGTTTCCGCGGAAGTCTCGCCATATAAAATCAGCTTGGGCATAGGTTGAGAATATTTCTTCATCAATTGTATAAGTGCCAGATAGTACTGGCATAACAGTGAGGTTGAAGTTTCCACGCACATAGTCCATCAAGGCATCGGTATCAAATGCCAGATAATCAATGGCACCTGTATTACCAGCACTATTATCAACTACCTTATCGCTAATTAAAGTTGAAGTATCTGGGTGGTAATCAGGATTGTGGAACCATTGATCGCCAGGTAACCAACCTCGGTAACCGCCATTATCATCAGTCTCGTCATCCCAGCGATAGATATCTCTATAGGATCTAGCCTCATGATCCCTATACTTTGTGCCCACATAAAACTTATTAACAATTCCCCAGTTAGTATCAAATGCCAAATCTAGCTGATAGTAACTCTCTTCATCGCTATTTTCCGTAGCATCTGAGCCAAACCAGTCATAGTAGGGATAAGCTTCTGTATCTTTAGTGAGATCTGTGGAAACTTCATAGCTCGGCTTACCATCTGCAATTGACCAAAGCCAGCTATCCACGGAACCATAACGAGCATCCATATTAGCGTATGTGAGTTCAGAAGTTCCCCCCTCTGCTTCTGTATGCCCAACATTTATAGCCGCGGTATAAAAATCCCCTTCATAGATAACTTCAAAATCATAAGTGTTAGATTCCGATTCACCCTTGCGGGTATAGCCTGTCAGCTGGGGAGACATCAAACCACGGTATACGTCTACACCACCATTTACATCTCCATCGCCCCAGTTATTTTCATTAAGGTCACCATTGTCGTTAAAACCATAGGTGACGACTGTATCTCCATCCACTTCAATGCCATAGTATGCATCGTCATGATCATTCCATTCCGCAAATGTCAGGCTTTGAGTATTAGTGTCATAGCCAAGCTTGGAACCGAAATAAGCAAAACCAAACTCCAGGCGTTCAGTGGGTCGCCACTGTGCGGCAAGCTGGTATCCATCACGGGTTCGGTCTTCCTTAGAGTTGTGAATACTGACCTGCGTGGGCGCCCACACATTGTTGAAAACTTCTTCTGTGGTCTGATCAACAAGAGCTGACAAATCTGCATTTTCATCAGTATCCGAGTGCAAACGCCAGCCACTTGCATAATTGGTAACTCCGGTTACGCCACGGTCCTGGCTGGTGTACCCCACTAAAATACCAAAAGTTTCGCTCTCATTTTTCCAGGAGTAGAAAGCATTATATTGTGGGTCCCACTCTTCGGTAGTATCTGAATAAGTCGCCTCTGTGGTGATTACACCTTGTCCAGCATCAAGATCAAGAGGTTTGTGGCTATGTAGGATAACGGTACCACCGACACCACCTTCATCAATTCTTGCCTCGGGGCTTTTATAAACCTCTGCCTTACTGATCATACTGGAGGGAAGCAATAAGTAGTTAAAATTTCTGGAGGGAGCTCCACTACCGGAAGTAGCAATGTAATTCCCATTTAACTGGGTGAGAGTCCACTCTGAGCTGGTTCCCCGAATACTAACCGTGCTACCTTCACCACCACTGCGATCGATAGTGACACCTGGCACACGCTGAAGAGAATCAGCTACATTTTTATCGGGGAACTTACCAATATCTTCTGCAGTAATAGCATCTACTACAGCAAGGGAATCCCGTTTGATTTCAAGGTTTTTGGTAGCACTCTCAAGAATTCCAATGACTTGAACCTCTTCAATTCTCTCATCAGAGTCCGAAGTATCTTCCGCGATCGCCATGCTACTTACGACCAGCGAGATAGCAGTAACCATAGACTTCTGCCTGAAACCTCTGCTCCAGGTATTAACCCTTTTTCGGCTATTATTCTTCATTATTTTCATAGCATCCCAACTTTCTATTTTTTCTCTCACCGGTTCAAAAAATGCCAGCCCCTTTCAAAGGGCTGGCGTAAAACTGTCAGGGGACCCTAAACCCCAAAAAGACAGTTCATTTGTTGAGCACTAAAACCCTAAAAAAAAACCTTGATGGAGAGGTAATCAATACTGGGATACTAATGAAACAAAATCGGCGTTTTAGATTTTTAAGAAAAAACAAGCAGTCGCAGAAAGCCAAAAATGAATCGACTAACTACCTGTTTTAAGGAGGAAAATCCCAAGTCAAACTCGGGTCTAGAATTTCAGGAAATGAATTAAATGGGCGGCTGTCAACTCATCGGGGGAAGTTAGCGTACTGCTCTCTCTAAAGTTGCTGAGGACACTCAGCTTGTTCGGTGTTTATATATTGGACTGAACTTCACTACGATAATTTGCTGGAAGCTGTCCAAACATGCCTTTGAAGTGTCTACTGAAGTAACTATGAGATGTAAAGCCAACCCGATAAGCAATTTCAGATATTGGGCTTTGTGTTTCCACCAACATACGACGAGAGTTCTCTAATCTGACTTCACGAACGAATTGCATGGGTGTTTTATCCAGATATTTTTTGAATCGCCGCTCTAGTGCACTAACCGATAAACTCGCGATCTCTGCCAAATCTTCAACGGCAATTGGCTGACTATAGTTATTTTTTATGTATTCAACTGGCCTTTTAAGTTTATCCATTCTAGAGAGAGTCTTAACCGTTTCTTTAAGGTCTCGAGCTACACCATAGGTTCCTATGATTTCTCCATTGGCACTCTTTAATGGGCGCTTTGATGTCGTAAACCAAACTAACTCGCCTGTTTTACCAATATTCAATTCCAGACGATCTGTAATCGTCTCTCCTGACATCACCCTTTTGTCATCACGTATATAGTTTTTAGCGAGATAAGAAGGGGAAAAATCCATATCTGAACGGCCAACTACCTGATGTAATGACCTGCAGCCGACATGCTCAATAAATTCCCGGTTACAATGCACCACATAGCCGGATTCATCTTTTACCCAGAAAATAATATCTGATATAAGGTCAAACACTGCAATGATCTGCTGCGTAGAGACCTGTTCCAAGACTGATTTATACTTCATTATTCTTATTTACATTTTGTATAAAACTGGAATATAGCTGAGCTTACTGACTAACCTCTTAAAAATTAACAAACTCAATAAGTTTTTCTAATCAAGACACTAAAAGTATCAAAATGCCCCCTCTCTACACTCACCCCGCACTTCTCCCCCATGTGGGGAGATAATTCGCTCAATTTCAAAATAACCACGCTCGCAGAAACCGGTTTCTATCAACTTCTGCTCCAGAGCCCGATCAAAATAGGCTTCTACCCGACGACTTGAAAGGCCACCGCTCTCCACTGGCCCTCTCGGCATACGGGACTGAGCACTGGAACCTGCCACAACTGGCGCAGGGATATCACGCTGCTTTCCCTTTAACGTAAAAGTAAAACGCTTGGCGCCATTGGGAGCAACTTCTGTCTCAAAGGATTCCTTCATTCCTGGTATCGGGCTGTTACTGGTACAGCCTGTCAATATCAGGGCAATTGCCAAGCCCCCAAATAGCCGTATTGGGGAAAATGGGGAGTTAAATTTATTTTTATTCAGCACAGCAAGCCCTCTTGGCTCATCAATAGCTTCCATAAAAGGCTATTAGCCTCAGGAGACTTTATCAATTATTTGAATACCACGGTTTTATTGCCATGGATAAATACCCGCTCCTGCAACAGTAACTGCAGTGCGCGGGACAAAACCAACTTTTCCACATCGCGGCCCGCATCCGCCATGGACTCCGCCGAATAGGCATGATCCACATGTATTACATCCTGTTCAATAATCGGGCCCTCATCCAGATCATCAGTCACAAAGTGAGCGGTGGCACCGATAATTTTAACTCCGCGCTCATAGGCCTGCTGATAGGGCTTGGCCCCGATAAAGGCCGGCAGGAAGGAGTGGTGAATATTAATAATTCGGCCAGCATAATGAGCGACAAACTCCGGGGTGAGTACACGCATATACTTGGCCAGAACCAGGTAATCCGGATTGTACTCATCTACCAGGGCAGCCACTTTTTCCTCGTGCTCGCTGCGTTTCAGGTCTTGTGCCGGTACACAGTGGAAGGGAATATCAAACTTCTCTACCAACCCACCCAGGTCTGGATGGTTGCCAATCACAGCGGCTATCTCAACATCCAGCGCGCCCGAATAGCACTTCATCAAGATGTCACCCAAGCAGTGAGGCTCGCGTGTCACCATCAACACCAGGCGCTTGCGTTTGGTGGACACCAGGCGCCGCTCGGCTCTCTGCGGCAGGGCCATATCCAAATCTTCCAGGAAAGTGGTGTCGTTGAAGATACCTTCCAGGGCGGTGCGCATAAAAAAGCGGCCCTCCGCGCGGTCTACAAATTCATCATTCTTGATGATATTGAGCTGGTGCTTGTAGCAAATATTGGTAATCTTCGCGATCAGGCCCTTATCATCGGGGCAGTCGGTTAGCAGTATCTTCTTTTCCATGGTCGAATTTCAGGCCAAATATCCAGAGTTCAGACTATACACTATGCCGTCTAATCGATTCAGCGATCCATTCCGGGGAGAACATGGATAAAAACCTTTACGCAGATCATATGGCCACCCTGTGCCGCCGCTACGATGAAATATTGGAGTCCTGCGGCTTCGATACCCTGAATGTATTCAGCGGTGCACCCAGGATGCAGTTTCTGGATGACAATCCCTACCCTTTTAAGGTCAATCCCCAGTTCAAGGCCCTGGTACCAATCACCGACAACCCCAACAGTTGGGTGATCTACAGGCGTGGGCAGAAGCCCAAACTCTTGTTCTACCGCCCGGTGGACTTCTGGCACTATGTCCCACCCGCGCCACAGACCTTCTGGAGTGAGCTCTACGATATCGAGCTGTTGAGTAAGCCAGCAGATGCCCGGGAATTCCTAAACGCGGATAACGCCGCCTTCATTGGTGACGCTGATAGGTTCCAGGACTGGACACTCGGCGAGATCAACCCCGAAACCCTAATCAACCGTCTACATTGGGCGCGCGCCAACAAGACCCCTTATGAAGTCGCCTGCCTGCGCGAGGCCAACCGCATTGCGGTGGCAGGGCACCGAGCCGCTGAACTGGCTTTCCGCGGTGGCGCCAGCGAGTTCGAGATCAACCAAGCCTACTTGAGTGCTACCGGCCAGGGCGAGAACACCATGCCGTACGGCAATATCGTGGCCCTCAATGAACACGCAGCGATACTGCACTACACCCACCTCTCCACCCAGCGCCTGCCCGGCACAGAATTAAAGACCTTTCTGATAGACGCAGGGGCCGATTGCAACGGCTATTGTGCGGATATCACCCGCACCTATAGCTATGCCGACAGCGAGTTTGCTCAGCTGGTGGCGGCAATGGATGAAAAGCAGCTGCAGCTGGTGGACGGCCTCAAACCCGGCCTGCCCTACCCGGATCTACACCGCCAGTGCCACTTGAAAGTTGGCGAGTTGCTGGCCCAGTTCGATATCATCAAATCTTCTGCCGAGAGTGCGGTGGAGTCCGGATTAACCCGGCCATTTATGCCTCATGGTCTGGGCCACTTCCTCGGTCTGCAGGTACACGATGTGGGTGGTCACCAGAGTGGCCCCGATGGCGGTACCACACCCCCACCTGCGGAGTACCCTTTCCTGCGCACCAGCCGCACTATTGAAGAAAACCAAGTATTTACTATTGAGCCGGGGCTCTACTTTATCGATAGTCTGCTGGCAGAATTGAAAGCCTCCCCCCTTGCCAGTGAAGTTAATTGGAATAAGGTTGAAGAGTTCCACCCCTACGGCGGCGTGCGTATTGAGGACAATATTGTGGTGGGTGCCGAAGCGAACGAGAACCTCACCCGCGCCTGCGAGGTAGAGTATTAATGCCATAGGTAAATAGATACTCTAACTCGCTCTCGCCAAGAGTAAGGCAATCTGGCAGGTTTTGCTGTCTTCCAGGTTGCCGGATCTCCTCAAGCTCTCCCTCACCCTTAATAGGTAAAATAAAAAACCACTGAGGTTTATCCCAACGCCCTGTCGCCCTGATTCATCCTTCTGCCGAAATTACTCCTAAAGCCATCACTCTCTGTACTGCTATCTCTTGCCTGAATAGAAAAAAACAGCCAACCTCCCCTGCGCAAAAACAACAAGAAAGGTTCGCCCTATGAAAAAGTCCAGGCTAGCAACACTGGTCGCCGCAGCGGTATTTGCCACTGCCAATTGCGCCTATGCAAAATCAATCGAATATATCTTTTACGATAAAGAGGGTATCGCCGGCAGCGAGGTGATCGAACAAAAGGGCTCGAAAATTTCCGGGGAATTAAAGCTCGGTTGGAATAACCGCCGACTCAATCTAAAGGAGAGCTTCACGATCGGCGCTGCCAAAATGCCCGAGCAGGTCCACATTGAAGGTATCAGCCCCTTTGGCGCGCCAGTTAATGAAGAATTTACACTGAAAGATGGTGTGGCCACTTGGCAAGGCACCGATGAACACGGCAGCGCAAAAACTTCCGAAGCGCAGTTTTATATTCCCAAAAACTCGACTCTGGCCGTACAAACCCAGCTGGTAAAAGCGCTACTTGCCGATAAGGATCATAGCATAGGTTTACTCCCCCAAGGACAAGCCCAGCTACACAAGCTAGATCAGCTCACTCTTGAGCAGGGCGATGAGAAAAAAACCGTGTATCTCTACGGTGTGAGTGGCCTGGGTTTTACTCCGGACCTGGCCTGGTACGATGAATCCGGTGATCTGTTTGCCGCCGATGAAGGAGGCTGGTTCGCCATACTGCGCAAAGGCTGGGATAAATCTCACCTGCAACAACTCAAAGAACACCAGGTTGCCGCTTCCGACCAGTATTTACTGGATATCGCCGAAAAGCACACCCATACCTCCGCCCAGCCGATCCTGATTAGCAACGTCAATCTGGTGGATGTAGAAGCGGGCAAGCTCCGCAAGCGTCGCCACTTACTGGTGGAAAACGGCAAAATCACCAAGATTAGCCGCCGCCCAATCAAAGTCCAAAACGCCACCCGTATCGATGCCAAAGGCCACACCCTGATTCCCGGGCTGTGGGATATGCACGCACACCTGTCACCCACTGATGGTGCCCTGAATATGGCCGCCGGTATTATTAATGTGCGCGATATCGGTAATACCCACGAAAATATTATGCGCATCTCCGGCCTGTATGAGTCCGAACAGATTATCGGCGGTGACCTGTTCCGTGCGGGCTTTATGGACAGGGAAAGTGAAAATGCCATGCGCATGGGTAAAACGGCAGATAGCCTGGAAGAAGCCAAGGAAATTGTCGAGTGGTATGCGGAACATGGCTACCAACAGATAAAAACTTACAGCTCCATGGAACCTGAATGGATCGCCCCCTTAGCCAAACATATCCACGAAAACGGCATGCGCTTATCCGGGCATATCCCCGCCTTTATGACCGCAGAGGAAGCAGTGGATGCCGGCTTTGATGAAATCCAGCATATCAATATGCTGTTCCTCAATTTTATGGGCAAGATCGACACCCGCAAAAAACTGCGTTTTACCGAGATTGGTGAACATGCCCACGAGCTGGACTTGGAAAGTGCAGAGGTTGGCGATTTCCTGGATAAACTCGCTGAAAAAGGCACAGTGGTAGATGCCACGACTACCGTATTTAGCTCTATGTTGCTGCGCCAGCCTGGCAAAGTAGATCCGGAGTTTGAAGATATCGCCGGCCATTTACCGGTGAATATTCAGCGCGCATTTGTCGGTGCCGAGCTGGATGTAAAACCGGAACATAGGGATGACTACGACCTCTCCGCCGATGCCCTGCTGAAAATGATGCGTAAACTGCATGAGCACAAGGTGACCATGGTAGCGGGTTCCGATGGTATTCCCGGGTTTACCCTGCTGCGCGAGTTGGAGCTCTATGCCAAATCCGGTATATCCGCTATGGATGTACTACGTACTGCCACACTGGTACCCGCCCAGGTAATGGGAGCCGATCAATATACTGGCAGTATCACCGTGGGTAAAAATGCAGACCTGGTTTTACTGGAAGGTAATCCGCTGGAAGATATCAGCGCACTGCGTCGCACCGCATTGGTTATTGAAGGGCAAAATCTCTATCGTCCCGATGAACTGTATCAAGCCCTGGGCATCAAATCGTTCCACCCCTCGGTGCCATTTGAATTAAATGGTACGACTACCATTGCAGCCAAGTCTGAATAAAAAGACAAAGCGGCAAGCAAAAAAAAGAAAAGTAAAAACCGGCAGTCAGAAAGACTGCCGGTTTTTTTATTAGCCAAATATTAGGCCAACTCGCTGCGCACAGTACGCGCCGCTTCCACCATATTCAGTAGGGAGGAGCCCACCTCGGCCCAGCTGCGGGTTTTTAAGCCACAATCTGGGTTCACCCAAAGCCGCTGTATCGGCACTACTTCGGCAATTTTCTTCAGACGCTCAACCAGCTCTTCCCGCTCAGGCACATTAGGGGAGTGGATATCGTAAATTCCCGGCCCTATTTCATTGGGGTAACCGCCATTCCTATCGGCAAAAGCACTGAGCAGACGCAGATCTGAACGGGCTGATTCGATAGTAATGACATCCGCATCCAAAGAGACAATCGCCTCCATGATTGCATTGAAATTGCTATAACACATGTGGGTGTGAATCTGGGTTTCCGCTTTTACCTCGCTACAGGTAAAACGAAAACATCCCACCGCCCAGGCAAAATAATCAGCATGCTCGGATTCACGCAGGGGGACCCCTTCGCGCAGAGCCGGCTCATCAATCTGAATGATTCCTATACCCGCATTCTCAAGATCCAATACTTCCTGGCGTAATGCCTCGGCAATCTGCAAGCAACTTTCACTTCGGTGGATATCCTCACGAGGGAAAGACCAGTTGAGAATCGTCACTGGACCTGTGAGCATGCCTTTTACCGGCCTTTGGGTCAGGCTCTGGGCATAGCTGCTCCACTCCACCGTCATAGCCTGTGGACGAGAAATGTCACCGAAAATAATTGGCGGTTTTACACAGCGGGACCCATAGCTCTGTACCCAACCATTGCCAGTATGTACAAACCCCTGCAGTTGCTCGCCAAAATACTCCACCATATCGTTGCGTTCGGCTTCACCGTGTACCAACACGTCCAAGCCAAGAATTTCCTGGCGACGGATCGCCTCGGCAATCTCCGCACGCAAATGCTGGGTGTAATCCAACTCACTGATCTCACCGCTGCGATGCTGGCGACGTACCTTGCGCAATAGGTCCGTTTGTGGGAAAGAGCCGATCGTGGTGGTCGGCAACAGTGGTAACTGCCAGCATTTTTCCTGCAGTACCGCGCGCTCCTGATAGCGCTGTGCACGCCAGCTGTCCTGTAAGCGCTCAGTGACGGAGTTGCCGGCGATAGGGTTCTCTTCTGGAGTTGCCGTTGATGGAACTGGCTCGGCCAATAGTTTTTGCAACTGGGCCAACTCCGCTAACTTCTGGCGACTGAAGGCAAGCTTTTGTTTTTGCTCAGCCGGCAACAATGTTTCTGTATCCAAGTCCACCGGGCTGTGCAGTAGTGAACAGCTGGCCGAAAGCCATAGGCGCTCGCCCAAACGATCCGCCAGAGGCTTCAGCTGTGATTGCCACTTCTGCAAATCCGCTCGCCAAACATTGCGGCCATTCAGTACCCCCGCGGAAAGTACCTGATCTTCCCCAAGCAACTGCGCGGCTTCCGCAAGCTCCTCTGGCGCCCTTACGCAGTCAATGTGTACTCCCCCAACCGGCAGGGAAAAAGCCAACTGCAGGTTTTCCCGCAACGGGGAAAAATAGGTCGACAGCAATAATTGCAAATCTGCCATCTGGTTGAGCTGGGCATACACAGTGTGAAACGCACTGCGCCATTGCTCTGGCAAATCCAAACCGAGAATCGGCTCATCAATTTGCACCCATTCCACCCCCAGGCTTTCAAACTGGGAAAACAGCTCGGCATAGCAGAGCAATAGATTGGCGAGCAAATCCAGAACATCATCAACACCCCGCCCCAACCAGAGGTAAGTGAGCGGCCCGAGAACCACCGGCTTGGCCTTATAACCCAGGGATTGTGCTTCACGTATTTCTTCCAGCAACCAATTACTATCCAGGGTAAAAGTTTGCTTCTCGTGAAGCTCTGGCACTAAATAGTGATAATTGGTATCGAACCACTTGGTCATGGCACTCGCCGCAACCGGTTGACCGGAGGGCGCGCGGCCGCGGGCTAGACGAAAGTACTGGTCCAATTTATTGCTCGCAGCGCCTTCGGCAAAGCGCTCAGCAACCACACCAAACATCAGCGAATGATTGAGTACCTGGTCATACCAGGCAAAATCGCCAACCGTCACTAAATTGAGCCCCTCACTTGCCTGGGCCTGCCAGTTCTCCCGACGAATACTCTCACCAACTTCCAGTAGCCGCTGCTGAGATATTTCACCACGCCAATAGGCTTCCTGAGCTTTCTTTAGTTCGCGATCAGCGCCGATGCGCGGATAACCGAGGACATGCGTTTGCACCATTTTCTACTTTCCCAAGTCCGTTCCTGTGAGAGGGCCAAGCCCTTTTTTCCTGCCCACACATGTCGGCGCTATTTGTCTACCGATTGCGGCTTCACCACTTGTGAGGCTTAGGACTTGATTGTGTGCCTGTAGTGTTATTCAATCAATTTCATATTTTTTGCAATGAACATGAATAATTTTAATGATGATAGAAATGCGCCATCTGCGCGCCCTCTCTGTTCTGCGCGAGACTGGCAGCCTGGTGCGCGCCGCTGAGCATCTACACCTGACCCAATCGGCCCTCTCTCATCTGTTCCGGGAAATGGAGGAGCGCCACAACCTGCCACTATTTGTGCGTAAATCCCGCCCGCTGCGCTTTACCAGCGCCGGCTTGCGCCTGCTGCAGCTGGCCGATGACATATTGCCGCGCGCGGCTCTAGCCCAGCGAGACTTGGCACGGCTGGCCTCCGGCCAGTCGGGACGCTTGAATATCGCTATCGAATGCCACAGCTGTTACCAGTGGTTGATGCCGGCTTTGAATACTTATCGCGACGACTGGCCCGAGGTGGAGCTGGATCTGTGCAGTGGCTTTCACTTCGCACCGCTGCCAGCCCTTACCCGCGGTGACTTGGATCTGGTGGTCACCTCTAATCCAGACCGGGATTTGAAAGGCATCCACTATCAGCCACTATTCAGCTTTGAGATGTGCCTGGCACTCAGCCGCAAACATCCACTATTACAAGATGATGCCAAGCGCCGCTGGGTGACTCCCGGGGAGTTGGCCGGAGAGGTACAGATCACTTACCCGGTGGAGCGGGAGCGACTGGATATTTTCCAGAATTTCCTCGAGCCCGCTGGCATCGAGCCCGCGGGTGTACGCACGGCAGAGTTGACGGTTATGATGGTGCAGCTGGTGGCCAGTGGCCGAGGTGTCTGCGCCCTGCCCAACTGGGCCTTGCACGAATATCTGCAAAAAGGATTTGTGGCGCAGTTGCGTCTGGGGGAAAAGGGTCTATGGAGTACTCTTTATGCCGCCGTACGCGAGGAAATGCTGGAGCAAGCCTATGCCGCTGACTTTCTGCGGACCGCCCGGGATACCTGTTTTAGCCATCTAAACGGGATTCGCGCGGCGAGTTAAGCGAACTAGCCACTACTATCAGCAACAGATAACTGGAGCGGGTGCACACGCCCGCCGCAACCTAACGCCCGCGCTGGGCGCTGCTTTACAGGAGACGTTCTATGTCCACAACGAATGATCGCTGGAACTCAGTGAGTAAAGGCCTGCATTGGCTGTTTGTGATTCTACTACTGGCGGTATGGGGCGCCGTAGAGCTGCACGAATTCTTTGAACGCGACGATCCAATGCGCGGCTGGTTTATGCGCCTGCACTTCTCTCTGGGTGTCGCGGTGTTAATGCTGCTGGCAGTTCGTCTCTACTGGCGTGCGCGCCACAAGCGCCCGCAGATCCAGGGCCGCTCCTGGCAGAAGGCCTTATCCAACCTGACCCATGGTGCTCTCTACTTGGTTTTACTAGCAATGCCGGTTTCCGGTATTGCGATGCGTCAGCTGTTCGGCAGGGATACAGAGTTTTTTGACCTTTTTGCCCTACCGCGCCTACTGGCAGAGAATTCAGACCTGGGCAAGCAGCTCGGTTTCCTGCACAAGGATGTTCTGTGGCCGGCCCTGCTGATATTGGTGGGACTGCATATCGCCGCCGCGCTCTGGCACCACTTCGTCATGCGCGATAGCACTCTGACCCGTATGTTACCGCAGCGCTAAGCACTGCTACCCTAGACTTGCGGCATAAAAAACGGCGCTATAAGCGCCGTTTTTTATGCCTTGGATATTTGCTGGGAAAAGATTACTCCCCGCCATTATCCCGTTTGAACTTGGGCTTGCCCTTGGGTTTGCCTTTGGGCTTACCTTTAGGTTTGCCCTTCGCCTTAACGGCCGACTCATCAAAACGGGAAATCTTCATGGGCTTACCAGCCACCCGTACCTTCTTCAGATGCTGGAAGATTTCCTTGGGCATACCTTCCGGAAGGTCCACGGTGGTGAAGTCTCCATAGATCTCAATACGACCTATATAGGAACTATCCAGATCCACCTCGTTGGCAATGGCACCAACGATACCACCCGGACGCACACCGTGCTCGCGACCAACTTCGATACGGTAGCGCTCCAGCCCCTCATCGGGTGCCGGCATCTTGCGGTCTTTTTCATAACCGTCTTTCTTACGGCGACGCCCTTCAAAATCATCGTCCCGCTCGCGGCGTTCCCTTTCCCTGCGCGGCTTGGACTCCTGCTCTTTGATCAGCAGCGGCTGGTCACCCTGGGCCATGGAGGCCAAGGCAGCAGCGACATCCAGTGGGTCCACTTCATTCTGGGCGAGGAATTCCTCCACCAGCAAGCGGTAGGGTGCCAGGTCTGTCTGGCCTTCCAGGGTTGCGGTAATACGCTCGCGGAAGCGCTGCATACGGGCACTGTTAACCATCTCGGCACTGGGTAACTCCAGCTTCTCAATGGGCTTCTTGGTGGCCTTCTCAATAACACGTAGCATACGGCGTTCACGCGGCGCCACAAACAAGATGGCATCCCCTTCACGACCGGCGCGGCCGGTACGACCGATACGATGAATATAGGCTTCGGTATCGTAAGGGATGTCGTAGTTGATCACGTGGCTGATACGTTTCACATCCAGTCCGCGCGCTGCCACATCAGTGGCCACAACAATATCGAGCTTGCCGTTCTTAAGCTTATCGATTACCTGCTCGCGCAGGTTCTGCGCCATATCGCCATTCAGGGCGGCACTGGCAAAACCGCGCGCGGCCAGCTTGTCTGCAAGCTCAACAGTGCTGTTTTTGGTGCGTACGAAAATAATCGTGGCATCTACCGGCTCGGCTTCGAGGATACGAGTCAGGGCATCCAGTTTATGCAAACCGCCCACGGGCCAGTAGCGCTGGCGGATGGTCTCCGCAGTCTCTTGCTTGACACGGATTTTGACTTCAACTGGCTCGTGTAAATGCTCGCGAGCTATCCGAGCGATCTCTTTGGGCATGGTGGCGGAGAACAGCGCGATCTGGCGCTCTTCCGGAATCTGTTCCAATACCCACTGCACATCGTCGATAAAACCCATGCGCAACATTTCATCGGCCTCATCCAGCACCAAGGTACTCAGATTGGAGAGATCCAGGGAACCGCGACGCATATGATCCATCACTCGGCCAGGGGTACCCACCACTAGCTGCACACCGCGTTTTAATTGTTGGATCTGTCCACGATAGTCGGCACCGCCATAAATTGGAGCCACATGGAAGCCTTTCAGGTTAGAAGCATAAGCCTGGCAAGCCTCAGCTACCTGGATAGCCAATTCACGAGTCGGCGCTAGTACCAAAGCTTGCGGCCGACGGTTTTTCAGGTCCAGTTTGGACAGTAAAGGCAGTGCAAAAGCAGCTGTTTTGCCGGTGCCGGTCTGGGCCTGGCCCAGCACATCGCGATTCTCCAACAGGGAGGGGATTGTCTGTGCCTGAATCGGAGAGGGGGTCTCATAGCCCAGTTTTTCGATGGCAGTTAGGATTTCAGGCGGCAGGCCCAGCTGGTCGAAGCCGGCCGGTTTTGGGGTATCGGTCATTTCGGAATTCACTTGAAGCCTAAGTCCCTATCGTGGGACCGGAGCGGTGGGTCAAAAGGTCGCGCAGTCTAACAGGTTAGGCGTCCCAGATCAGCCTGTTTTTTAAGCAGATACCAGAAGAAAGCCACAACAGCTGCGAAATCTCGGCCCCACAGTGGGAGAATGATAGAAGAGAAAAGACCAGGCAGGGGCCGCAATCTAGTTAAAAAACCACTGAACACTCATTTTGCATCGGTCCTGATATTAGTGCCGACAGGCTTTGATAGCGGCAAAATGGAGTCTTTTCTACCAACTTCCTTCAAACGGGCACAAATCCTGTCCACTGTCGACTTAAGCCCTCGGGAAAAGCTGCCATCCACCTGTGTGCGCTCATACAGATAAGTATGAAAACGCCGGAAAAAATTGATGTCTACCGGCTCTGGCTTTTTCCAGAAACTAGAAAGGCTGCCCTGGTGCGTCAAACCCGGCAAATCATATAAGGACCGCCCCATTACCTTGGTAGGCACCTTGTGAAGCAGTGCGGAAATGCCCACAGTACTGTTGATAGTTACCACACCCCTTGTATGGTCCAACAAGGTCGGTAAATGCAGATCATGACAATAAATCACCCGCCCACTTATCCGATAACGCGCTTCCAGTACACTGATCAGCCTTTGATAGTGGCAAAAGCCGCGGTCCATCGGATGGTGCTTAAAAACAATGACCGTATCTTCAGGCGCATTTCGTGCAAAAGATTTACACACGACATCTATCGCATTCTCAATCGAGAGCAGGTCAGAATGCTTGCGCAACTGAAAATCATCGCAGGTCTGCAGAGGAAACAGGTAAAAACGGCCACTGTACTTTCCAGTCATCTGGCGGATAAGGCCGCGCTCGTTGAACTTATAGAGTCCCTTACGATAAAAGCTTCTCAGCCAACAGACGCCCTCCTGTAACCAACTGCGATTCCGGTGATGGCGATAACTGGCAAACTCTGATTGGGCAAAACGCATAGCCAAGTAATAAGCAGATGCGAAGTAGGCACGCCGCCAAAAAGTATGACCAACTGGCGCCGCCGGGGTACAGCCTCTAGGTAGATATTGGTCTATTGCCTGCCTGGACCAATCAGTTGAGGAAAAAGCATTAACCCCACCCCACTCCATAGTGACAAAATCGGGGCGCAGATAGCCTTCCTCGAAAACGATAAAAGCAACTCCCATCGATTGGCATACTTTTTTGGCGCTTTCATGCAGCCTTCTGCAGTCGCCATATGCAAAAACCGTATCAGCGCCATGCTCAGAAAGATAACGACGAAAAAAAGATGGCCAGTCAGCTTCTCTACCGGTGAAATCTACTTGGTAGTTCCCCCAGCCAAAGTAGCGATCACCTCCATTGAAGTTGATCTTGTGGGTAACAACACCGAGTTGCGAAAACCGCTTTGCCAGCTGGGCAAAAAACGGGCCATGCGGTCCCTGTAAAAATACTGCCACAGACATGAATAGGCCTACTCCGGAGTCACCCTACTAGGGGCATTGAAACTGAACAATGAAACATCAAGGGGACGATCGATAACTCATCACATACAAACGACTGCTATAGCAGACCAATAAACATCGCAACAAGAAACACAAAGCTGGTCATTCAATAGCCCAAAAATTTCCGAATAAAAAACGAACATCGATTGTACAGGCACTAATTTAGCGGTATAAACAAGTCTTCAGGATACATTACCGCAAATTTATCCATCAGGCGATAGCCTGAAAAGCCACCTTTAGAGACAAGTTTGCCCGATAAATAACGATGCGGGCCTGTGGATACTTCTCTGGTAAATTGATGCAGATTCAAAATTCATTTCAGTAATGGGGTTGGAAGCAGGCTCTATAGGAACCGGAATAGACACCAGTAGCCTTCACTTTATATATAGCAGAACAGATGACTCTCTGAGATTGCTCATTTGAAGAGTGTGGCGTACTTCACGGACGGCTATTCTAGAGAGTAAAGAAAATAATGCCAAGACAACCTATTACACGAGGAGCTCGCCAGCAATGTTCGTCTCTAGCAGGTTTAAAATCCTCTAATATATTTCAAATAACTTGATGCGCGCTCACTTTTTCAAGAGCCAACTTTTTCTCTGCACTACAGTGCCCAACTTAAAATAAAATGTATTTCAATCGATTGCATTCAGAATTATTCAGACTCAAGTATTTTGGAAGCCATCACACTTTTAGCACGATTAAAGGTACCAAAATAGTTACTCTGTTCTCCTCCTTCTGTTTTCCGGCTATCAATCTTCATCAACGCCTTCTTCCATATCCACTCAAATAGCAACGCGGTTGATCTCGGGAAAGGGGTGAACAAGGGGTTAAATGGGTTATCACGCGCCTGCATCCAAACCGTCATTCGGTGTGACTTTTGTAGCGCTCTACCACGGCAATGGAAACCATAAACATTGCCAATGATAAGCGTATTTTTCGGCACGGATAGCTTCTCCGCTTTAAAACCCATTTCTGCCAGTTCCTGAGTACTTACGCGAAATGAGCCATCCCAATAGCGCCCTGGAGCACGATCGGCCCCTTTCTTACATGCTTCTAAACTCTGCCTGTATTCCCATTTGAGCCGCCTCCATGTCAACCGGTGGGAACCGGGAACATAAACAAATGAGCCATTAGTATCTGAAGAATCATCTATGTATAACCAGGCTTTTACACATGGATGAAACGTGTCTGCATGCAAATCCCGCTGAGGATCTGGACGTGGAGTAACGTTCGCATGGTTACATAAATTTTCAATATAAAAGAGTGGAGGTCGATTCTTTGAGGAACAATAACGCATCAATCTATCCAAACCTTTATGGGAATAAAGCCTTTGAAAGTTTGGTGTTTTAGCTCTCTCCGTAGAGTCCATAAAGACTCGTTGGGTAATGGTAGTTCCCTCAATAACCTCTCTGACAGGGGCCTTCAGCTCAATCAACTCTTTAGTCAAGCGTTGAAACTCAGCCTGAGAAAGAAAATTTTTCTTAAGTAAATAACCATTACGTATGAATTCACGCCGATCTTCTGAGGAGACCAAAGGAGATAATAGTAAAAGACGAAATCGAAAAAGCAGGTGGGCCAGAATAACTCTGATCACATGTAACCCACAGCGATTTAAGAAGCTATTGCCCAGCAGGGGATTATTCTTAAAACTTTTACCCCAGCTGAGCGACTCAAAAATCCACTTTGGTACTTTCCAGCTTAGCCCAACCATAGAACGCCACATAACACTCCCCAAATTAAAATATGTTCTAAGCAGGTTTTACCCCTCCCACAAAAAAGAGGGAGGCCCAACAAAATCAAACACTCAAAACCGACTTATATTTGTTGCCAAATTAATTGACAAAACATAGATAAAAAGTATTGAGCTGAAATTCAATACTTTAAAAATCGACTCCGATACCAACGAAATATCTGCAAGAAAAAGCTTGCCGATTGATCGGATTTGCGACTTTTTTGCAAGATCTCAATGTTGGTTTTTGCATCAATAAATTCACCGCTCACCGAATCCACATATACAGGATAGAAAAGTAGAGTACCAGCGATTAACTGCTCCAAACTTAACGCTCTTTGCCGCCGAAGTTTAAAAGACTGCAAATCGAAAGCGTCATATACTGGCGCACTGAGAAGTATATCTTCTGTAAGCCCCCAACCAGCATAAAAAGGAAGCCCATAAGTTACCACTTTGATTTCTCGCAACAAAGCCTCAAAACCACACAGTGAACTCATGGTATGCACTTCATCCACTTTATCCAAAAGCAGAGAAATATCACCTTTTTCAATTAAACTGTCGTAAAGGGATTTTGCACCTACAGGCATCCCCCCTTCTCTTGCACCTTCAACAACATCTGGGTGGGGCTTATAGATAATATGGGCACTAGGATTTCTCGCCCTCACCTCTTTCAACAAAGCATAGTTACTTTTTATTAGCGGCGATCCAGTGGCAATGGAAGCATCACTCTCAACTTGACCGGGAATTAGAATAATTTTTTTATCCCTCGGAATCTCCAGCTCATAAGGTGACAATTCTCGACCAATGTTATATTTAGTTACTCTTTTATTTATTAAATTATCTCGCAATATTTTTGCTTGAATTAAACTTTCCGATGAAAATCTAGCACTATTGAGATACACTTCCAGATCACTGGAATAGCGGGCATCAAAATAAATACCACACGCATCCAATACCAATGAGCTTGGTTTTACCAGGTCAGCACCCAAACCCGTTGAGCGTAGAAAACCATCTTCAATTCTCCATAAATTTAATTGATTTTGTTGACACTGCTCAACCAAAGAATCTGTAACCTTACTGGCCCACACCAAAATATTGGTATTAGGTCTGGTTATTGCAGCCCTATCAAGAGATCTGAAGAAAGTAATCCTAGATTTATCCCCCAAAAAATTGGGAATAAAACTGCGTTTCCATGGGGAAAATCCAATTCCTAACCATGTCCCCTGAAAACGTTGCCACTGTCTTTTTTGTTCCAAAATCAATGACAACGTATCTTCAAATTCGCATGTAACACCCGTATAAGGATTGATATAACGGCAATAGCGAAGATAGGCCGCACAGAAAATTTCAGTCAGTGTTCGTTTTACATTGCGTCTGTCAACAAACTGGCGATCCTTTGTGAGCCCCCAGCCTGCATAGAAAGGAACACCAAAACAGTGCACTTCCTTACCTGCGATCAATGCATCAAAACCCAGCTGACTGGTAACTACATAGACTTTTTCAACGCGGTCAAATATTGACCATGGAGATAAATCCTGTCCAATAATCCTACAGCCTTCTTGCTTTGCAAGCTCTTGCAAATAACCACGTTTTCTGCCTGAAATAACGTCAGGATGTACTTTGACACAGATCTCAGCACCTGGATTTTCAGTAATCGCACTTCGCAGCATTTCCCTGAAGTGGCTCTCGGAAGCCAACCCAGCGGTTATTGATATATCACCATAAGTCTGGTCTACCACCAGGATCGCCGGACGCTCATCTGCTAAATCCAGAGGGATGTCAACCGATTTGTTATATTTGCACAAACGGTGGGTACGAAGAAGATAAAGTCCATTTTCAGCCCTATTGAGTTCTTCAACGCTAAAATCACTTGCACTGATCAAGCCCTCAAGATCACTGGGGCGAGAGGCGTCGTAATAAATACCGCTATAGTCCATGACCAAACTATGCGCTTGTGCTCCCTCCACTCCCAACCCCAGAGAGCGTAAAAAACCATCCTCAATACAGAAGTAAGGAAGTCCATTCCGTGTGGCTATTCGCTTTGCCTTTATCGACGTAGCCTTGAGCCCCCAGCCCACCATTTGGCTTACGTTTCTATTAGGCCTGGAAAATACATATTGACACTTAGCACCAAGAAAACGCTCTAGGGTACGCATTCTGCTAAGCCCTAAAGAGCAGTGCCCAACTACAGGCATTTTTTTGCCTCACTCAGCAGTTTTCCTCTTAAAGCATCATCAGCTGCCAATTGTAAAATGCCTTCTATCCAGAGTGATGGCTCCATAGGCAATAGAATTCCATTCTCCTGATGTCGAACCACCTTACCGTAGATAGCCCCCTCCGCATAAATGCCCACCGCACCTGCCTGCGTAATATCATAAAATTTGGTATGGGATCTTGCCCTATTGAAGGGGCTGTCCAAAAGAGGAGCTAAGCCTATAGAACGTCCCGGCCTCCGTAGCAAGGATAAATAAGTAGGCCATTTCATGGGGTACAGTACCCGTACTCTTGGTACACCACTAAATAAACGATTTACATGTTTATCCCCAATAATCTCAAAGCTCAGATCCGGATTTTCTGCCATTACTTCTTTGATAATTGGATAGAGCCAGTTGATGTCCTCATAGTGGGACGCTGATCCATGATAGAAAATAGAAAGTTGCTGGCCTTTATCTAGATCCAGTGGCTCTGCCGACAATAATTCAGGGGACCAATCCCGATATTTATTCTGTAGAAATGGAGTTGAGACCAGTAATTTCGCCCCTATAGACTTTAGCCAACGCTGTTTGGACCAGCTATAGCGCAGGATTTTGGACTGATAGCGCACTGGCATCCTCGCGAAGGCAGACCAATCCAACAAATCATCATCAAGAAATACCGAAACGCCAGATAACTTGCTTAAATTCTGTTGTATCAGTGATTGCCAGGAACGAGAAATATAACGTACAAAAATGAGCTGCACCCCTTTGAGCTCACCTTCAGAAGGAAGCTCATTGAAAGTTAAGCGCTTGATATTTACCCCAAGCTTGCGTAAGTAGGGAATAACAAAGTAATCGGTCGAGGGATTAGGCCCCTCCTCTACAACGATCCAACGGCTAGCTACTTCCATTCATACTCCAGTAGTTCAGGTAAATATAGGGTCATCACTTAAAAGGAAATATGATTGGCAGTAGTATCAAAACTGTTATTGAATAGGCAATTGTGAGGGGTAAGCCTGCACGTAAGAAGTCACGTAAATGGTAGCCACCCAAGTTTTGTACAATTAAATTAGTTTGATAACCAAAAGGCGTCAGGAAACTTGCACTGGCCCCATAAGCTACAGCCATCACAAACGGCATCCAACTAACGCCAAAGCTATCGGCTAAACTCCAGGCTAATGGAAATGTGAGCGCCGCTGCAGCATTATTGGTCATCAATTCGGTTAACAACAGAGTCAGCAAAAAAATACCAATAACCCCAACAAATGGTCCAGCCCCCTGGAGTGAATCTCGCATTGACAGAGCAAGACTATCTGCCAGTCCACTACCGGAGAAAGCTTCTGCTAAGACTAACGCACTGGCAATAATGATCCAGATCTGGAATGGAAAGCGCCGTTGTAGTTCAGTGGTAGTAACGATGTTCAATATCACCATAAAACCTAGCAATACCACCAAGCCTTTTAGTAGTGAAAAGAGCCCCAGAGCTGATCCTGCCACAACACTAGCGAACCCCAGCCCCAGTAACCAACTGTCCCTAGAAGTTAGTTGGCGCTGTACATCAGTACCACTGATTACATAGAAATTCTTATCAATATTACGATGGTGCTTAAAATCCTGCCCTACCGCCAAAAGTAAGGCATCACCAGGTTGAAGCTCAACCTCACCAAGCTTTCCGGACAGGCGATCACCGCCTCGGCGCATTGCCACCACGGCTGCATCGAAACGAGTTCGAAACTGACAACTTTTTAAGGTTTCACCGACGATACTGGAATTGGGAGTTAGAACGACCTCTGTCAGGTCCATATGCAGAGTATCATCATCCAATGCAAACAAATGCAGCCCCTCTATAGCCTGGAGCCTTTGTAGGTCACGTACATCACCACTAAAAATCAGCTTGTCACCACTACGAATAAGTTCGGTGGGGGCTACAGGGCTAATACTCTGCCCTCCACGAACAATTTCGATTAGGTAGAGTGTTTCGAGTTGGCGTAAATTGTTTTGCTCGACACTGTGGCCATCCAACGGTGAAGCGGGAATGACTTCAGCCTCCAACAAATACTGAGCCGCCTCCTCCTCTACGGCACCCCCCTCGGGGAGTAGATGATTGCACAGTAACAATACTACCAGCCCTACCATAACCGCGGCACTACCAATAGGTAGGAAAGCAAAAAAGTCCAGTGACGCCGCCCCCCTATCCAAGACAAAGCTATTTACAATCAAATTAGTAGAGGTGCCTATTAGTGTCAGTGTACCACCGAGAATGGCTGCATAAGATAAAGGCAACAGGAGCTTACCTGAAGGATGGCGCTTCTGAGCCTTAACACTGGATGCCAACGCCGCGACAATAGCTGTGTTATTTAAAAAGGCAGAACTCAGGGCGGTAGCACTGGTAAGTCTAAGTAGGCTGGATATTAACTTCCCACCGATCAAACCATCAGATATCGCCCGGAGCCAGCGTGCTTTCTCCAAGCCAATAGAGATTAGTAGTAACACGACCAATGTCACCAAGCCGGGGTTAACCGCCTTTTGTAGCACCGACTCGGCTGGAACTAACCCGGTCAAAAAACATACAATAGCAGCAGAGGCAAAAACCAAGGAGGGACGAACACGAGTAAAAATCAGCGTAAAGATAACTAGACCGAAAGTGCCAGCAACAAATAATTGGGAAAAAGTCATAAAATTGGGGGGTCGCTCTGGTTACCTAGGTAGATATTTCACCTAAAAGATATCTTTGGCAAAGGCAAACTATACTAAATCTGTTGCCGGCACCCAACGCCTAGCTTTGCTCCCAACCTCGTAATGAATCTAGTTCTTCTCGCAGGGATGAAGATGGAAGCATACTAGCCCAATAGCTTCTATCAGTGACTAAAGAGATTGGGTTGTTCAGCCCTAAGTATGCCAGTGCATGAACAATAAACTACCTGCTCATAAATTAAACAGGTATCAATCTTAGGGTTGCTCAAAAATTACTCAACAGATAAAAAACTACCCCCGAAAAACCTCCTCTAAACCCGATATGAAATCTGTGGCAACAAATCCAAGATGTTTTGCGCCAACTACGAGCAAATTCTCAAAGTATATAGCTATGGATTGTGGAATAACGACAAAACAAATGGCTACGTTTTAAAGAGGCATATTTTGAAGAACCAATACTATTTACGGTGCATAGGCCAAATATTATCTACTAAGAAGCAATAATAGGAAAAGTCATGGGCTAAAATTAAATTCTTGGGCACACCCCAGAAATTCACAAACGCCCCTCAGCGCGCAACTTTTTAACATTATATCGCACACACACTACAGCACATTCCACTTATAGTAAGTACTCTAGTAATATAGTCGGAGTCATCTGTGGAGCTTTGATAAGTCTGCCAATGCCCTCTAGGGAAAATCAGCTTTTTATCGACTGACACAATCATTCAGCGCCACAAAGGAGCCTTTGTTTTTTCATTTAGACCTAAAGAAAAGTCTTCCCTGGTATGAGTTAAGAATGGGCTGTAGTAGGGATCCTTTCCCTCGTATGTTGACCACCTGGTCTTTAAACACATTGCTTCACGATCAAACCTAGCCCGCTTTTCTGGCGTATTATCAATACCTCGACTAATAGATTCATGGTGATACATTTCTGCCCAAGGTGTCCATAAATTACGATAACCAGCTTCCTTAACCTTCAAACAGAAATCAACATCATTGAAGGCCACCTCGAAATGTTGTTCGTCTAACCCTCCAACAGTTTCATAAATACTCTTTCGCACCACTAAGCAAGCAGCTGTAACCGCAGAGAAATTTTGTGTACACATCAGACGATTCATGTACCCTTCTTCATTGCGATGATAAAATTTATGAGGATGACCTGCTAATCGCCCCAGACCAACAACGACGCCAGCGTGTTGTATACGACCGTCACCATAATACAATTTGGCACCAACACAACCTATTTCTGGCCTTAAGGCATGTGAAACCATTTCATTCAGCCAGTCAGGAGAAATCACTTCGATATCATTGTTTATCAGACCAATAAAATCACCACGAACATGTTGGACACCAAAGTTGTTGATTGCCGAGTAATTAAAGGGTGCATCGTACTTGAGCACTCTAACATTGGGGTATCCTTTCAACGCAGACAAATATTTTAGTGTTTTCGGATCAACACTTTGGTTGTCAAGAACCAGTATTTCATAGTTCCTATAGGTAGTATGATTAACAATACTTTCGATACATTGACGAAGTATCGATAACATATCTCGTGTGGGTATCAAAAGAGAAACCAGGGGTTCTTCTTTTTGAAGGGGCCAACGAAGCTTAAGAACCTTATGGTTTGTCATAGCCTTTACTTCAACATTTCTGCATCCTACATCATTTAGATATGTCTTTAAAATATGCTCACTCTTTTGTAAATATCTTGTATTATAAAAGGATTTCTGCCTGTGAAAAAGGACTCTAGGGATATGGATAATTTCCCGTTGCGGCTTCTTTAGCTTCCGTAAAGCCAAGAGGAATAACGAGTAATCCCATGCATCTTCAGAAAATAGTCTATGAATTTCAGAAATATCTACTAAACCAGGGGCAAAAAGAACAAATTCACCAATATAATTCCTTGAGAAGAATAGATCTGGATTCCAAGCAGGCTTGAAATCAGGCAGGCATCTTTTCCCAGCTTCATTAAGAAAATCCTCATCCGCATAGATTAGTTTTGCATGCGGCTTGCTCTGTAAAACATGCTGTAGACAAGTGAGAGCTTTGGAGGAAAGTGATGCACGCGGAGGACATAAAAGTTGGTAAGCATCAAAAGAGATAAGATTTGCAAATTGATTTACAGATATAGATTTATCAAACCATTTAATTCTATCATTTCCATTCACAATTTTATCAAGCGCGATAAAAGTGTCTTTTGTAATTTCATCTGAAGGTAAAATAAAAAGTTGCCAAGTTTTATAGTCTTGGTCAAGAATTGAATCGATAGTACTTCGAATAGACTTCAGGGGATCATTTATATCAATGGGCATTAACAATAGAAATTTTATTTTATCTGAGGAATCAAGCGGATCGGGCCAAAAGGTTGGTTCTATTTTATTCACCCAATCTCTATAAGATACACGTACCCCAGTTGGTCTAAATGTGGCGTCGTAGCAAGCCCAACGGTTTGTGAGCCTGAATGGTACTTGTAATTGGCGACGCTTAAGTCGTGAGCGCATTCGATCACGAGCAAAAAAAAACGATACTCGAACAAGGGTTAATTGACGAATAGTAAATTTACACTCAGTTTGAGCGGGAGAAAACTGTAATTCTTCTCCTCCCCTAGCAAACCAAAGCAAACGCTTGGATATACGTCCATTACGAACAGGTAGGTGAAGCTTCTGAGATTTATTCCTGTCATTCTGCCGTAGGGTGAAAATCGCATTTAAATAGCTTAGATTAGACTCAATTAAAACCTCGACCATATACCATCCACGTGACATATATTTGTTGTCTATGCTAAAATTTGGCTGATTGGTTGTTGATCTTCCCACTACGTTACCATGGGTCTCACTCTTAACTTCTAATCCCTGAAGCGGAATTAAAAGTGGACGTAAATCGTATCTAGTGAAATGAGGGATAGTAATTTTTGAAATTTCAGTTTTCATAAAAACATTAAATAACTCTTCAATATTTTCATATCATTTGTTAAAGCACTGTAATCCTAGAAAAAAACCTATACTCTTGAACGATAAATTTAATTTATTTAAACTTAGATGAACCAAATAATTTAAATAAAAGAGACTTGAAGTCTCTAGTAATACTATATTGTGTTATTGCAGCTTCTTGACTATTAAAATAAGCTTCTAGCTCAACATTCCCACCAGAGAAAATATGGACCATATATTCAGATCCATGGGATTTAGGAAGTGAATTTGGATATTCTAACTTCCAATCAGAGAAATCATATTTCAAGTAGCACATATATCTCTTGAAAATAGGCTTTAAAAATGTTACATCTTCTTCCGAATACCATTCCCTCCAATTTCCATAGGACTTAGTTCTGATTACTCCTTTGTGATTTTTATCAACGGAGATATTATTCTCAACAGGAAAGGTAAGGTATTCTTCTAACTGCCCCAAATTTCTATCAATTAAATCCTCATATTTCAAAATAAGCCAATCCTTATTAACTGCAGTGAGGAATTTTTCAACTTTTAGATGTAGATCTGTGATTTTTTTTGCAAATCTTGAAAAAGATTTGTGACTCTGGTTAAACAAAAAAAATGTAGGTATATCTTTCGGATATAACTCTTTATGTCTGACTAATCTGAGAGTCCTTTCAAATTTATTCTTATCTGGGTTATGTGCCCGGTGCCACCTATATAAAGTCTGACTGATGAATCTATCACGAGGATCCCTAACAATAAAAATTTTTTTATCGAAATAGTCCTGATAGCGTAATATCTTTGTGGGCGATACTCCAGAATCAAGTAAGGCTTTAACAATCTCATTATCATTTGATTCCACATGGCAATTTACTCCATCTTTAGAATACAGTAGAGATCCATTAGTTTCATAGATATCATATGGCTCAAAAACTTCTTGGGAGCTCCCATGAAGTATATTTTCCATAGATTTCTTCACCATCGTATGTAGAAAAGTGGTCCCAGATTTACTCAACCCATAGATTAAAATCCGCATTAAAAATATTCACTTTTGTAAAAAACAAAAATATTATTACTGCAAAGTATATTTCAAACATGTCAGAAAATATATTCTTTATTTTTCAAGCTCAAGAATAAAGATAACCAAAAATATATTTATATTACTGTAGTTGTTGGAAAGTTAAATTTTTAGTGATTGTCTCAAAAAAGGGTTTCCACGCTGGTTAATTTCATATTAGCTTTACGCATACTTACACTACTCTTTCTGAAAATATGTAAACATAAAAGCCAATAAAATTTGCATTTCACAGTATAATTCCAGCTAAATTCTATTCCTTTAACATCCTAAATTGAAGTAAACTACCAGCCTTAGTTTATAAATGGAAGTACTTCAACCAATCGCTGACAGACTGTGATCCTAGATAACAATTGAAAAGATTTTTTGCTTTTAGAACATCCAATTCAATTACTTCAAGTAGTTATAAATCGAAAAATTAAGTGATTAATTCAGATATATTAACGTAATATCCGATTTTATCCTTCATATTTTAAAAAAACAAATAAGTAAAAATGAAATTGCAAGGAAATAATCAAGGAATAAAAGTTATATGAGATCCGCTTACACGGGGTACATCAAACCTTGTCCTTGCGCTTGTCCGCTTAGAATTATACATATAAATAATTTGTGATATCTTAAAAATTTAGCGTCCTTAAAAAACATAGAACATAAATCAGATAGAAAAACGGATTATTGCAATAATATAGTAATAAAACTAAAGTTAAATAAAATCCACCATAATTTTTTGTGAAAATTTTTTACTATAAAACTTAACTGTAAAGCTATACGGAATTAATTTTTATATTAATAAACTCAGCAAGGTAATGGCTCTCTACCTTCTTCCTTACCCATCGATATATAATGAATCAATGGATTAAATCCACTATCTTTTACATCAGGATTACTATCAAGGTACCACTGACTATCAAAATTAGGACCTGGGTTACGACCTTCAAAAGCGCCAAGTTTCAGATAGTGTAAAGCAGGATTATTGCCTAAAAATTTATCCTCAGTAACGTCTGGATAGGTTGTTAGGTACCATTCTGCATTAAATAAATCCGAGTGACAAATTTGTTCTAGTTCCTTTTTTTGCTTGCGTAATTCTTTTGCCTTCCTTGCAAAAGGAATATTAACAAGAAGTCCTTTTTTATTGTTAGTGCGATTCTCTGGTGTAGCAATTTTTTTACTCTTCTCTTCTATAGACAATCGTAGATCTGTAATTACCATCTCCTTCTCTTCTAATAATTTTGTCAGCAATGCTAATTCTTTAAATCGTTCTTCAACCGAGCTTGTTGCTCCAGAAAGGTCGGATTTTAATGATTGTATACGCAGTTGTAACTGTTGTTTTTCTTGAAGAAGTTTATCACGTTCTTTTACAACAATGATTCGCTTCTGCTCAATACTCTTACAGCGAGAATCAAGTTCAGACAGCGACTCCTCAAGTCCCGCCTTACTTAGCTCTATTAATCTAAGCTTTTCTTCCGTGGATTTAAGTGAGCCTTTAAGATTCTTATTTTGTTCATCCCACTCTTTATTGCGATTTGATAGATCTTTTCTCAAATTATCAATTACTACATCACGATTTTTCTCAGTTTTCTTTTGTTCATCAAGTATGGTACTTCGCTCTTCGAGCTGATGTTCCAAATTTTTAATGGTTAGCTCAAGATTATTGATACTTTTCAGATAGTTATGGTACTTTTTCTCGTATAAAACATCCGCTTCATCTTTCTGTTTTTTAAGAATTTTAAGATCACTAACAAGCTTCTCCAGCTCAAGATTGCGATCATTCAAAGATATATTTTTTTCATCAAATTCCCTTTCTAAAGATTTTAATTCAACTTCTAGGTTTTGATTTTTATTTACAACGTCTGAATAACTTGATTTAAGTTCAGAAAGTTCGCCCTTTATGTGCTCTGAATTTTCTTGTTCTTTCTGTAAACTATCATTTAAGGTGTTTTTTCTTTTTTCTAGATCATCTTTTTCAAGCCATAATTTTTCATATCTTTTTTTATGTTCTGCAAGATCCTTCTCAAGTTTAAATTTAATATCTCGCATCTCATTTAAACTTTTGTTTTTACTTTCTAAAGACTTCAAACGTTGAGTGAGATCATGATTTTGTGTTTTAGCATTTTCATATTTTTGCTCAAGCACACTAATATTTTGTTTGAGATTATCTGCCAACCGTTGTGATTGATCCTTCTCTTTTTCTTCAATCTCCATAGCTTGTATCCACTGATCAAGCTCGCCCTCTTCAACCGTCAATTGTTGTAATTTATTATCTAAATCGAATATTCTTTGCTCGAGTGTTTCGACATATTTCCTAGTTTTTTCCAATTCCAGATTGGTTTTCTCAAAACTCCGAACATGCTTTTCAAGCTTGACTTTTTCGGTGTAAATGGAGTCATACTTACTATGAGATGCTAAAAGCTCCTTCTCTAATTTTTCAATACTTTGTTTTGATTTTTTCCAAATATCCTTCTGAGACTTAAACTTTTCTAACTCCGAAGTAAGCTTTTCCTTCTCTACTGTCAAATATTTTATTTTTTTGGCATTTTCACCAAGTTGATTTTTTAAATCAGATAAAATGGTTCGGTCTTTTTCCCAATGTTGCTGTTTTATATGATATTCATGTGCCTGAACTGAAAGTTTCTTATGTTCTTTTTTTGAAAGTTCATATTTTTGAGACAAATTAGTAAGGTCACTCTCTAATTGTTCAGCTCTAATCTTAAAAGGCTGCAATTCCTGAATTTCGACATTAAGAGTTTTTACTTGGCTTTTTAGATCTGCTGTCTCTAATAAATCTTTTTCAGCTTTAAGTTGATATTTCTTATAACCTATCTCTAATTTATCGGCATGACTCTTGACTTCTGCCCATTTATCTTGCTCAGTTTTAAGCTCCTTTATTTGATCTCTAAGTTTTCTTTTCTCTATAGAATCCGTCTCAGATTTACAAATTAATTCCTTAATTTTTTTCTCAAGATTTTCAATTTTAGTTTTAGCATACTCCCACTGTTTTTTTTCAAGATTAAGAGTCTTCAAATCATTCTCAAGTTTATTCCTAGCTGAAATAGAAGATTCATGCTTACGGCTAACTTTCTCAAGCTCTTTTCCCATTTTCTTACAGAGAACTTCCATTTCACGTAACTCATGATGCTTCTCTCTTAAAGTTTGCACTCTATTTTTTAATTTTTTCTTAACTTCTTCTCCATCATCAAGTTTACTTTGTAAAATAGAAATACTTTTATGCAGCTGTTCTGCATGTTTTACCTCCTCCTGTCGTTGTACACTGATTCTTTGTAGTTGATCTTGAAGCTGTTCCTTTTCTGAACTAATTATTTTATATTTATTTTCAGACTCCTTAAAAGCTTCGTTTATTAATTCAAGTTTTTCTTGAGAAACTTGCGAGCGTTCTTGTTCTTTACAAAGCAAATTAACTTGTTCTTTAAGATTGATTTTCTCACGTTCATTTTTCTCTTGCTTACTTACAAGATCAGCCTGAACTTTTTCCAAGGATTTTACTTGGGCCTGATATTTTTTTCTAAGTGAGTGTTCCTCATCAAAGAGTTGTACTTTCTCTTCTAATTTATATTTTGCAGAAAGTACTTTCTCATTTTCAGCTCTTAAATCTAAGCAATCTTTTTCAAGCTGCTTGGTCCGATTTTGTGAAGACTTCCAATTCTTTTGCTCTATCTGAAAATCTATGATTATATTTTCAAGTTCATCTTTCTTAAAGATAACACTTTGATATTTAATTTCTTTTTCCTTAATTTCACTTTTTAATTTTTCTATGTAGATTTGAGCCTGGCTCCACAGTAATTGTTTTTCCTGTAATTCATGGATATCCTTTTCGAGGTTATTCTTTTCTGAAGTAATAGATTTAAAATTGCGCGTTATTTGTTCAAGCTCAATCTGCATCTTCTCAGCTTGATTGCGAATCTGAGAATAATTCTTTTGCTTCTTCTCAATTTCATTTAACTCTCTTTCAAGTGCTAACTTATCCTTTATTATGTCTTCAGATTTTTTCGAGAGTTCCAAGTAACTTTTTTCAAATTCTTCAGACCGGATTTGCTCTTTTTGTCGCTGGTCTTCCTTTTCTACCAATACAGATTTTAAGCTTTCATTTAATGCACGCTGAGCATCGAGAGCCTCCTCTTTGTTATTAAGTGTTCTATTTACATTATCCAATTGATCTGTCAAAGATGAGAGTTCTTTACCATGTTTTCTGCGGGATTGTCGCTCAATAGCTAGTTCAGATTCTAGCGACTTAATCTTCTCACCTTGTGATACTGAAGTTTTATTTTGAGACTGTCTTTCCTTGATATTTTTTGACAGCTCTACTTGTAATTTATCCACCTCTTCATTTCTTGTAGATAGCTGCTCATTCAAAGCCTCTATGCAAGAGTTGAGTGTGCTCCCCTTATCTCGTTGTTGCTCATACTTTTGTTGAAGGTCCTGTAGGCTATTCTGTGTCCTAATCAATTCTTCAGAGATTGATTCAGATTTTAATTGGTACTTTGAAAGTTCACATCGATATTCCCCACTTGCTGCTTGCAACTGAAGTAGCTGTTGATTACGCTCATCCATCTGGAGGTACTGGTTTTCCAACCGTTGGCGTAGCTGAATTATTTCAGACTTTAATTCATCACGGAACTCCTGCAGGATACTAACCCGTTCAGCTAATTGGCCCCTTTCTTGGGCATGTCGCTCTAAAGACTGCTCAAAACGTTGATTGAAAATAATTAATTCATTTCGCTTGGATTCTAATAGATCTCTAGTTTTATCATAGTTATCACCTAATTTCTGAAGTTTCCCTTCGTTCTCATTAAGACGTGCCTGCAGAGCCTCAGCCTTCTGCTGGTATTCACCAGCAAATAAAGAGTCTTTACAAGTCTTTCCCAAACGAGCAAATACATCTCGAACAATCTTTATTGCTGAATTGGATTCACTCCGCTCGAAAAGTTTTACTAGCAATGGACTCAACTTACTTCCTAATGAAACAACACCTAATCCCTCTCCATGTTGGAATATGAAAAATGGTTTATCTTGAGCAAGATTATTAAATGTACTAAATGTAGTATTACTTTTAACGCGTTTTGATATGCCTGGTACCAGCAAAATACCATGAGGGGACATCTTAGAATACCAGCATGAAAGCAAGCTTTCTAAATCCTCATCGACATCAGGATTTACCAAAATTAAATCAATACTGGAATCATCAAATTGATTTACGGCTCTCATTAAGGGGCTGTCAAGGAAAAAAGAGAAACTATCATAATGCTTATCATTGTAGTTTCGTGTCTGATTTCGTAAGGATGAGCTTTCATTTATTTGTTCATTACAAATAACATAACAACAGCTATCTAACCTTAGTCGTTGTATAGACTGACAAAGTGCAAAGTGTGCGACCCCAGACTCCATTCCTAAGGAAACCGAAACTTTTGGTTGATGTGCCTCTGTTAACCAGAACAAAAAAGGGACATGCTCAAGCCAATAAGAAGTCTTAAGATAATCTGGCTTCCAAAACATGGAACTTTGAGCTAGAGTATTGATCGCTGGTTTTATAGCTAATTCAGATTGCATTTCTAAGTTCCTTTTTAGACTTGTATCCCTTGCAATTACTAATAAGTATAGCTTAGTTATTCTTTGTAACAATTATCCCGAAAATCTAATAACAAAATAACTTGTATTTTCTTTTGAAAAAGATGTGAAGCTTGTATTAGGGATAGGTTAAATTATTTAACTAAATTTATTACGATGCCCTAGAAAATATATTTTTATCAATCTAGGAGGAATCATTTTGATCTTAGCTAACTAATATTAATATTTTTTAAATATTAGAAACTTGTTATGATGAAATACTTAAGCCCCCAATAACTCCGAGTTTTTTGTGTGCTTATTTAAGGGTTAGTTTAACAATTTGTAATGACACCCCATAAGTCACCCTTTGTGTCTTATACATATGCCGGAATGAAAGTACACAAGTAATGTGCCTGACCAACGGTATATCCTCAAAACTCTGATTGGATCGGGACTCTCGACTCACCGTCGTGATATTTCAAAGAAATTCTTGTAATCGCTCTGTAAACTTATCATGTTTCGTTAGACTGAAAATATACTATTGTTAAAAGTTGCTCAGCTAATAGTGACTCTTCCGTATCTCTTTCTAGATTCTTAAAGTCACTAACTGAACTCCCGCCACCAATTACACTCGGTTTCTATGGATAAAAAAATCTAATTCGTTCCACTAAAAGATATTCATTATGAGTGTTATATTTAAATAAACATCAATCAAAGGTTTGATTGTTTAAAAAAAGACATATTTCTTTCGAGAGATTTTAGGTACTTAGGATCATTTTTTGTGAAATTCTTCAGAAATTGTGAACTTAAAGAATCTTCTATATTATTTAAATTCTTCATGCGACCCAATCCCTTTTCTAAAGTTAGGTATTCCAAACTAAAGTTATGGTCTTTTACCCAGCGCTCGCATATGGTCTTCTCTTCTTTACGAATAGTATCATCCATCCAAACTTCAGCCCTGCTGGTCAACTTATTGAAAAGAGCAGGTAGCGCTGGGTACCGACTATATGGACAAGTAGCTCCCGGTGGTCCATCTATCCAAAGCAGATCAATATTATCAATTCCATCAAATAGAGACAAAGGATACCAGTGGCAAGGACTATTGGAATCGTCAGAGTTTAAATGTTTACCGCTCCAAAGTTCTAAATCACCAACTCTTAGATCAACCCAAGATTGCAAATACTCAACCTCGAGTGTAGATAATGTTTGAGCTCCATAATTATCGCTATGCTCAATAGAAATTAACTTACCCACTCCATTCTGGCGTAAAGCATCAGCAATGACCAGTGTAGAAGCACCGCTGCCCAACTCAACGACTATAGCTGGACGAGTAGACATAATATGTGTATGTAATAGAAGCAAAACGTCGGGAGATGCAGCCCATCCACGTAATGGTGGTAACTGCCCCTTAATTGACAGGCGTTTCTGAAGCCAGCTAAGGCTTTCAAGCTGAGCGTAAACACGATTCTGAACAGTTATTAAGTCTCGTGTAAGCTTACTAGCATTGTCTTTTCCTGATTGAATAATTTTCTCTTCAATACTTTTTAATATGGTATCAAGATCATCCAATTTCATTCTCAACTGTGAAGTTATTTTTTAGAATTACTTATAAATCAAGAAATATCAATATTCAAAAATTATTACAATAGTAAACAGAAAATCCATTTGAAGAAAATCAATTATAACACATTTTTTAAAAGATAATAAAGATTAAACCAAATAGAAAGAGCGTTTTATGAAATATGATAGGTGTCATAGTTTTTGAAATTATTTTTATTTAAGGCATTTAAGACCATCAAGCGATCTTGTAGTTCCAAATCCTTTGTTTCTAATAAAATATCTTTAGAATATTCCCACCAAAGACTATCCAAAACTGATGAAAATAGAGATGAATCGATCCTGTATTTTATATGTCTTGCTGGTGAACCAGCAACTACGCTGAAATTACTAACATCTTTAGTAACAACAGCATTTGCTCCAATGACCGCACCTGTACCAATCCTTATCCCAGGTAAAATTATAGCTCCATCACCTACCCATATATCATTTTCTAAAATTACTGGACTTGTTGGTGTTTTTTTTGATAACCCCGGATAGGTTGTTAAATTTTTCATGGAGTGAGATCCTGCGCCAATGGTTACACGCCTACCAATAGAGCAATATCTTCCTATAAAGCATTGTTTTAAGTATCCACCCTCGCCTATGTAAGAATGTGCACCGATAAATGACCTAAATTGACCTGTTAATACTAAGGCGTTAAGCCTCACAGATTCTTCAAAGAAAGCATTCTTTAGCGCCTTTGGGCTTTTTATATTTATATATTCACAATCTAAGCTATCAATATATGTTGAATAATTTTCAGGTATGTTCGGTAGTTCCGATAAAAAAAGGGCTAATTTATCAAACAGTAAAGAGTTAATTGCATGCATAAATCTAACCCTCACTATAGAATATAATATGAATTAAATGTCGAGTTTAATTAAATAGTATATCATAAATCTAAAAGAGTAAACATCATTGGCAATTAATATCCATAATAAATATCAAGAATTTTCTGATTCAAGAAATTGATCTTCTATTTTTTTATACTCATGACAATTCGAAATAAACTCCTCCTCATCAACTGTAAGCTCTTCCACCGGAGATGAGTCTTTAATAACTTTTTTTACTTTTTCAAGTGTGTTTTGAGGAGAAATTCTATTAATGCATTCGATAAAATCTGCATTATATTTGAGTTTAAGAATATCGAAGATTGGGCGATAAACTTCAAATGGTTGTAATTTGTCGAGCTTGTCAACATTTATGAAAATTATTCTATCTGGATACTTCTCCTTTATTTCTGTATAAATTCGATAGCTATTCTTGTAGTTTTCAAAAAGATCTTTAAATGGCAATTTATTCCATTGTATGTTTTTTAAATTCTTTATACTTCTTAAAACATCGTAGGCATTTCTTGCGCAGTAAATATAGATTGGCTTATTTATAGAAAATATTTCTTCATAGGTTTGATAATGTTTTTCAGCTCTAGGCGTCTTATTTCCAATAATTACTGCCTTATGTGATTTTTCTATTTGGTCAAATGTACAACGAAGAGTCCAATAATTTTTAACTAGCAATTCTTTCCGCAAAGGAATTGAATCTTCATCGACACGCTTGCTTAAGAAAGAAGAAATCTGTCGATTAGCAAGATTTAACAACATCTCTACATTGTAAAATTCATCTGTTATACAAATGTCAGGATGTACATTAAGCACTGTTGCACACATTCGTGTACCGCTTCTAGGATTACCAAAAATAATTACAGGCGGAGAATTTAACATTACGCAACTCCTTGAGAGTCATGCAAATTAAGAGTTAATAAGTGAAATATAATAATTTAAATCAAGCTCAATAATTTTTTCAGATTTTTGTAAGTAAATTTTTGAAGAGGATCTAGATTCAATGGTAATATCTAATTCGTCTTTTTCGCCTAATTGAACAAGTGTTAAAAAATAATCACTTTTAGTTTCGAATACAATACGTTGGCTTGGATGTTTTATGTTAAAATTTTTTGCGTAAAATCCTGGTTGAATAGAGCCAGTTGCTCTTTGCTCTGGGATATTATCTGGTTCATTAAACTGAAATTGTTCTATTCGACAGACTCTGACGCCGTTTATGTCAATTAAATTAGCGTGAATCCCATCTATAGACGCCTTAAAGCAAGACCCTACATGAAAAAACTGCTCCATGCTTTGATGCACTCCATCCAATGTATCATAAATTAAAAATATATTAGGTTTCACCCAAATAATCAATCTGTCAATTGTGCATGACTGGTAGTCAGATATTTTTGCTAGTGCTATTTCGACTTCATTTAGATTACGATATCCAATTATTTTTGATCGGCCAATATTGCCCTGATAGTTTTGATTTTCTTGAGAGAGATTGATCTCAATTATTTCTTGATTTTCACCTTTAGGGCATACTGTATTGTGAAAAGATGTTTTTTTTATTTCTATTGAGCTATCTGTTTTTTCATAATTTAGAAATCCTGGATCAATAAAAACATCCTGACCTTTATAAAAGAGATTAAAGGCCCCATTATCACCATGTTTATGGACATGAGTTTTATAACCAGAGCAAAAGTAGGCCCAAACAGTATCATCCGGATCTCTAAATATCACTTTATTTGCATCTTTCAAATACTTACTCGAAAGGCCTTGTGATATTTTATATTTAACACCAGCATGAGTATCCCCGATGGCAGGGACTGAACCATCAGGTCTTGCAATGAGCATTGCATATGCCGAAGCTTTTTCTAAGACACAAGAGGCTAGTTTATATAAATCTGTATCTATGTAAGCTAAAGGGTCAATAACTTTCTCTAAGAAACTTAATAGCCAGAAATGATAGCCAGGGCTATTTTCAACATGGACACCATCAGAGGTAATATCTCTAGAGATAGAATGGTTCAGGCGAGCAATTAAATTAAGCTTATAGCTTGCTGGGTAATTTATGTGTTCACCATCAAGAGTATTAATAAGGCCTAATAATGAAAGATCCATCATCAGTCCGTGATTGTAGTGACTATAGTTTTTAATATCAGATAAGTAATCTCCATTTTTAATAAGATTTTCAATAAGCTTATCGGAAATGTTTTTACCTGCATGTCGCATGCATACTAATAAATAACATAGAGATTGTGTTCTATTTGAAAATGCATGATCTCCATGCAAAATTTTTCTCATTTTTTTATTTATTTTTTTAAAACCTTGTGCTTCCCATCGATAAAATCCGTCAACTAATTTAAGCGCATTATTTAGGTATATCTCGTTCTGTGTAATCTCATACGCATTAAGCAAATATGAAATTGGATAAAATGCGTATATATAGAGAGAATAGGTACTTTGAGCTGATGTAAATCGCGTCCACCATAAATCATTTAAACTAGTTACAGAGATATTTGGCAAAGTGGGGAATACTTTAATATTATTTCTAATTATTGAATCCGCAACCTGAACAGTGTCTTTTGTTATTGGGGTCAATCTAATTATTCTTTCTGAATTAAAAAAATTAAAATTCATTTCAAAACCTCAAAATAGTGAAATTAGCCTATCAGAGTTTAATTTATGGCAAAATTTTCTTGTATAATTTTTCTGAAGGTTTGAATCATGGCTTTTATTTTTCTTTATATAATTACAAGCGGTGCTAATTGTATTGAAAATATAATTGCTATTATATATGTATTCACTCCCAGGCCAATTTAACAGAATCGGTGTTGAGCCAGAGGCCATACCCTCAGCAACCGACAAGTGAAAACTTTCATTATCGCTTACAGATAGAATCCAGCCAATTTTTCGAAGCCATTCATCAATTGGCCCAAATCCTTCGAAGATGACATTATTCATCCAGTTATTTGTTTCAATTCTTTTATATAGCTGCTTGTAAAAAAATAATTCATTTTTTTTTGCTTTAGAGTGCATCCATGGATATTCTTCTGGCCTTTTTCCTTTTATAAAAAGTTTATATCTATTATCGTTTTGGTATAGATCCTCAAAAATATCTAAAGCTCGATCTAGTCGTTTAGATTGAGGCACATCCCCTATCATACCCAAATTAAATTCTGAACCAGACAATTTCGGCTTGTCAAGAAATTCCCTGTCAATCATATTAAAGATCATTCTGCATTTATTTCTAGCAAGAGAATATTTTTCTACCATCAGCTCATAATAATAGGGTGACACGAAAATATAAAAATCTATATTTTCATGATTACATCTTTTAAGATGTTCAGTTTTTAACTCTTGAGCGTGGACACGTGTAATAAGTTTTTGTCCTTTTTTCTTGTTTTTGGAATACCAAACTAAATTCCCTAGTCCCCATTCACAAAAGATTACATCAGCCTGATTTAAAAGATCTAGGCTCTTTTCTTCATCATGCTTTTCATGGCTTTCCCATTTATCAACTAAAACAATGAAATTTGTATTTTTTTTAACCTCGTTAATAACAAATTTGGCAAATTTCAAATCATGTCCAGTTATCAAAATGACTTTTTTATCATCCTTAAATGTCAGTGTCTCTCTAGCTTTTTCGGCATTATGTTTACATGAATAACTTTCTGCCTCATTCTTATCTATTATGTAACGTCCTTTAATCATGCCATACATTGCATCAGCAATCCCTTCAATATTATCTTCGCTGAGGGACGCACCTCCCAACTTAGAAAGTATATCTGGGACATAACCATTCTTCATAGTAACAGCCAATACAGGTCTTTTGGCACCAAGGTAATCAGCTAATTTTCCTGGAAAAAATGGACTGTAATCCAGACCTTGCTCACTAAATTCTGCATCGCGTAAAAGTAAGCAATCTGCCTTAGTCATCAAAGTAAGGCTTTTTAAATAATCAACAGTTCCTTTAAAACTCACGACCTCTTTGAGGTCATATTTCTCAGCAGCCTTAATAAAAGAGTCATTGGCTCCATAGAAGTCAATTTTAATTCTTCCTTTTAGATTGGGATGCTTCTGTAGTAACCGTTGTGCTCCGAGCATAAATGGTTCAGATGTTCTCTTAAATTTATAAAGCATTCCGATATGCATGAAGCGAAAAATGCTTGTTTTTTCACCGGCTTTATTCTTTTTCTGTAATTCCTTTTCATACATTCGATCATCAAAACAATGTGGAAGAACAAAAAATTTACTTTTTTGAATTGATTTAGTTTGTGAACTTAAAACTATTTTTTGCTGATATGGATTCGTGACAATAATGCGATCTGCTTTTTGTAGGACTTCCTCTTCTAGTTGAATATCCTCTTTGAGCATGGGGAATTTGTATGAATGGTTATATGGATTTGCAGCTATTGGATCCCCGAACGATGCTATCCAACGTAATTGAGGATTAAGTTTTTTAATGGCCATTGCAGCCATATGTGAAATATTCTCATGTGAGTGAGAGAGTAATACTGAATAATGGTTGTGATCTCTTAAGATTCTATAATAATCAATTACTCTTTCTACAAAGTACATTCTTGATTCAGTATTTCGTGCATCTTCCGAGGGTACCGTTACTTCGTATCTATTAAAGCAACTTAATGAGTAATTAAACATTCTCTCGTTGTCAGGTTTCTCATCTCGGTAAGCCTGAATTACATCAAACTCAAAACATGTGTCTTTTAATCGTTTAAATAAATTAAATGCTGATGAACTCTTATAGGGAGGGAAATGCCAAGATACCAATAATATTTTCTTCTTCATTTTTCAAAGATGCCCCCAATAGATAAAGTCCTCTAAGGCTTCCGGAATAATGTTATCTTTCATGTCAGCTTTTAATACGTTTTCAGTGTTGTAAAAACTATTTTCTGAAGGATAAAACTTCTTTGCAAAATCCATAGCATAAGTAATAGAATGAGAAGACTGGTTTAAGTAATGATAAGCTGATTCAAAGTTTCCTAGTTGAATAAATAATTTTTTATTTTGAGCTGTTTGTTCTTTAAATATTTTTTTTGCCTGATCTATTTCTTTTTCACTTTTAGCTGTCAAAGCCAACGTGGCATCTGGATATGAAATTTTCACGTCTAAACCAATTAAATTACATAATTCTTGGATACGATGGCCATAAGTGTGAGATCTCATAACTCTTCTAACTCCACAGCGTGAAAGATTTCGGTATTCATCTGGAGACCTTTCTAACTCCCCAAGTTGACTAGTAATTGTTTTGTTATTCTTGGGCATGATAACAATATCACCAAATAATTTTCTAACACCAACTGAATCATTGCTTATAACTGGTGTACCTGAAGCTAGCGATTCATAAACTCTACGGGCAAACATCGTTTCAGAATCTTGAACCGAATTAATATTTACTTGATATTTATAACCTTGGTGAGCTTTCCAAACTTCAGAAGGTATTAAATTTCCAATAATGTTTTTTTGATATTTTTCTGGGAAAATAAATTTTTTGATATTTTTTCCAAAATTTCGATCAAAAATATCAAATTCTAAGCCTGCGTTTTCTATTTGATCAAATATAAATTTAAAATCGGAGCATCGTTTAGGTTTATCCTCATAGTATGACCCAGCAAATACTGTTTTAGCTTTTCTTATGAGAATACTTCGTGGGTTATGAATTTTCGGCTGTGCAGCAAAAGAGAGTGGATACACATCAATACCATAATCCTTCTTATAAAAAGGAATCATATTACTATCTGTAGTAATTGCCACATCAAAGAACTTAGCAATAGGGCCGAATTTTTGATAGTGAGGTGGATCCTCTTTATTCCAAAAAATTGTAGGAATATTTTTCTTTTTGCAGAAAGTAAGTAGTCCACTAAGCTTTTTTCCAGCTCCGCTACCCTTACTAAGGGTTCCCCAATTATTGTTGTTTCCTTTCCAACAGCTTTCAACTAAAAGAAAATTAGGATGATTCTTTTCTAATTCATAAGCCCAATTTTCTTGCGTTATCTTTATTAAAATAACCTCATGCTCTAAACATTCTGTAGTAAATTCATCCAGTATACATGCGACAACTAAATCTTTAATTAAACGCTTATGAGTAGGTTCATGAACAATTGCTGGAGGCATAGGCTGACGCTTTAAGAACTCTTTCTTACGAAGCATTTCTGCTTCTATGTTATAGCATCTACCAAGAATACGTATATCAATATGTTCATCTGACTTCAAACCAAGACTTGCAACGGATATTGCCACACTCGCGACATCATCAGGAAGATTCAATTTGAAAATTTCTTTTACATCATCCTCTAGTGAGTTATTATTTTTATTCAAATATCGAAAATGTTGATCAAATGCAGCAGCAATTCCAACCCCAGGAATACGCTTAATGATCTTTTCAAATTGATCGAAAAATTGGAAGAGAACTACGGCTTTACGTGTAGTTTGAGAATTACTAACATGATATACAATCGTCGAAGATAATTCTAGTATTGATCCATGTATAGGAATTTTTATTTGAGCAACATCTTCTCTTGTGTTTTCTTTTAGTCTAATTGTTTTTTCTTTAATATACTGAGCTTCATTTATTAATTCTTGTTTTTCAGTTTTATTTTCAGTATATTTATTTGATGGTCCATTTGGAAATTTTTCACTCAACCTATTTGTAATTGGTTTAATATTTTTTAAATAAGAATTAGATCGATTTCCATTAAAGTCAGCTCGTAGTTGATCTTGATTGGCCAGCTGAAAACTTATGTTAGAAGAAGCTCCTTCTAAAGTTTCTAATTTATTTTCTATTCTTTTTTCAAGCTGCTTTACTTCCTCCTCTCTATCTTCGTAATTTCGTGAAGACTTAACACATTTTGGCTGAAAGTTTTTGGTCTTTAACTCCGAAACTAACTCTGAGATATAATCTTTTAATAATGAAATTTGATTCGTATTTGAATCAGGAACATTTAATGAATTGTGAATGCATTTCACTAAATTATTGATATTTCCGGATTCAAATACAGTAATATTTTTATTTTTCCCTACAATTTCATTAAGTGGTACTACATCTGATACTACAAGCTGCTTCCCAAATGCAATGGCTTCTGCAACCTTTATCGGTGAAACTAGTTCACATACGGCTAATTTTTTACGTGGAATTACAACTGTATCGATAAGTGCATAATAATCAGCAACCAATTCATGTGGTACTCGTCCTACCTGAATAAACCAAGATTCATTGGAAATTCTTTGTGGTGTTGATATCGTTTCATTTACTGGTTCATAATCTCCTACAAGTAGTAATTTGATTTTCTCTTCTTGGATTCTTAACTTTTTACAAGCATCAATAAGTAAATCTATTCCTTCATATGAAGAGAAACTACCAATATATCCTACAACCTTGTCATCATCATTTATTCTCAGCTTAGCCCTCAAATTAGAAATACTTTGCCTAACTTTTGGAACCTCACTTATACAGTTAGGTACAATAGATATTTTATTATTGTCCAATCCACGTTTTGTAAGCTCGGCTTTCATTCTTTGGTTTAAGGTAAAGATTTTTATTGCTTTACTACTTACAAAAGAATTACGATCTGCTTCTATTTGAAAATCCAAAGTTTTTTCAAAACCAGGTTCTCTGGCTGCTTTTGAAAGCTCCCAAAATCCTCTTACCTCATTATAAAAAGGCAATCCCAGTGATTTAGAGACAATCCATGCTGGCAAGCCGACCGTATAATCTGAAGCTGCTAATATAATTTCTGGCCGATAAATGCTAAAAAGGTCTGAATAACAAGCCACACTTGCTTCAAGTGAAGCTTGTTCATTGTTAGGAGGTATGTCATTTTTCCATCGGCTATGAATATATCTTACTCCATTAATTGCAACCTCAGGATTAATTGAGCCTTTTTTTACCCCCAACTCCCATGGTCTACCAGGGCGAACAAAGCAAAGAGTTTCTAATCCATTTATATTTAATGCTTTGGCTATCGCTTGTGTTCGTATTGAATAACCGTTGCTAGCATAACTTTGTCCGTGGCTGACTACATAGGCAACACGACCTTGAATAGGTAAATACACATCCATTATAAGACGACTAGCAAGATCTTCAGCATGTTTTAATAATACATCCATATTGAGTTCTGCCCAACGGTTTGAAAGTTAGAGGGATCAAACACTTTGCTGTATTATTAAATAGCTAGCTAAGAAGGCCAACTACGTCGATAATATTATCTTTCCGATCGAATTTATTTACTAATTTTTGAAATTCATTGTGCTTTACAAGTATGCAAAAAATATCTGCATTCATTAATGAGTGATCTAAAGAAACTAGTTCAACATTTTTATTGGAGAGATTTTCAGGTAAAAGTTGGATATTAGGCTCAACAATTTGTAAGTTACAGTCAAGATTTGTGATTCCCTCTGCAATCATTAAAGCAGGACTCTCTCTAAGATCATCAATGTTTGGCTTAAAGGTAATTCCCAAGCAAGCAACAGTAATATCTCTGCTAGTGTAGCCGGGATTCTTGACTCTTATATTTTTTAAAATAACCTCCAACTGATTCAATACCCATTCAGGTTTACAGTCATTTACATCACGTGCTGTACGAATGAGTCTTGATTCAGCAGGACATGATTGAACAATAAACCAAGGGTCGACTGCTATACAGTGTCCTCCTACGCCAGCACCTGGTTGAAGGATATTGACTCGGGGATGCCTATTAGCAAGAGATATCAATTCCCATGTATTGATATTTAATTTGCTGCAAATAACTGATAGTTCATTTGCGAATGCGATATTTAAATCCCTAAAACTATTCTCTGTAAGTTTGCTCATCTCAGCAGTACGTGCTGTAGTTAACAAGCATTCACCTCTAACAAAAATCTTATATAGGCTTTCTGCTGCTTCGGAACATTTTTTTGTTAAGCCACCTATAACACGATCGTTTTCAACAAGTTCATGAAGGACATTCCCAGGCAATACTCTTTCTGGACAATAAGCAATTCTTATATCGGATAACTCTCCATCAGCGTGCGGAAATGTGAGATCAGGGCGTGCTTCGGCAAGCCACTCCGAAATTTTCTCTGTTGTACCTACTGGAGAGGTTGACTCAAGTACAATTAAATCACCAATTTTTAATAAAGGCGCTAGTGATTTCGATGCAGCCTCAATATATCCTAGATCTGCTTTTTTATCTTTAACTTTTGACTCCTCAATAAAAGGAGTAGGAACAGCAATTAAAAATGCATCAGCAGATTGATGTTTAGTCGTTGCGTGTAAATATCCGCTAGATACTGCCTTCTGAACAATTTGTTCCAGGCCCGGCTCTATAATATGTATATTGCCTGAGTTGACAATATTTATAGTGTCTTGATTAATGTCAACACCGATTACGTTAATTTTTTGAGTTGCTAGCATAGCAGCTGTTGGTAATCCTATATACCCTAAACCAACTACTGAGATTTTTTCAAAGTTCATAAATATCCCTATTTGAACAAAAGTGTCTTTTTAAAAAAGCTTTTTAAGCTATATATTTAATCTTTTAAAATTTTTTTCAAAATCAGCTAACACATTAATTATTTTTTTTGATGCTTGACCATCCCCATATGGATTATGGGCAAAACTCATTTTATTATAGCTGTCTTTATCAGTAAGTAATGTAGATGTTTCCTTAATAATAACATCTACTTTTGTTCCTACTAATTTTACAGTTCCGGCTTTAACAGCTTCTGGTCGTTCTGTTGTGTCACGCATTACTAGTACTGGTTTACCTAGCGAAGGAGCTTCCTCCTGAATTCCACCAGAATCTGATAGAATAATGTATGATTTATTCATTAGATAGATAAATGGAAGATAGTCTAAAGGCTCTATCAGGAAAATATTATCTACGTCATTTAATAGTCGATTAACAGGTTCCCTTACATTTGGATTTAAATGTAAGGGATATACTATTTGTACATTTCTATGTGATTTCGCAATTTCCAAAATAGCTTGACAAATACGTTCAAATCCGCCACCAAAGCTTTCGCGTCGATGCCCAGTTAATAAAATTAATTTTTTATTGTCATCAAGGAAATTAAATTCATTATTAAATTTATCATATATCTTCTTATCTTCATCTAATTTTCGTACTACTTCTAACAAGGAATCTATTACTGTATTGCCAGTAACAAATATTTTCTCGGAGCTTACTCCTTCATTTAGAAGGTTTTTCTTTGAATTTTCTGTTGGTGAAAAATGAAGGTCTGCTAAGGCACCTGTTAACTTCCGATTTGCCTCTTCTGGCCATGGAGAAAATAAATTTCCGGTTCGTAGGCCTGCTTCTACATGACCTATGGAGATTTTTGAATAATATGCTGCAAGACTTGTAAAAAAAGTTGTTGCCGTATCACCATGAACTAATACAATATCAGGTTTTGCTTCTTCAAGAATCTTATTCATACCTTGAAGTATTCCTACGCTTATATCAGTTAAGTTCTGACCAGATCTCATTAGATCTAGGTCATAATCAGGAATTAATCCGAATAGACTGAGTACCTGATCTAACATTTCTCTATGTTGAGCTGTTACACAAACTTGAGTATTAAATCTTTGATCAATTATCAGTTTTAAAGCTAATGGTGCCATTTTAATAGCTTCAGGACGAGTTCCAAAAACAATGAGTACCTTCATTTAAAACCTTCCTTACAAATACAAGATTCAATTTTTTTCATCTATGATTTGATATTCAAGCTCTCTGCATCGTCTGACATACTTTTCAAGTAAACCTTGCGTTTTTTTTAATTGATTTTTAAACTCTTCATTTAAATTTTTTTTTTCATTATCCGTCTCAGGAAAAAACAATTTATTAGTATCAACATTCAAATCTTTTTTTGTAAGAAAATTTTTCTCTTTTACTGCTTGCACTTCCCTTCCTTCTCGTTTTCCAAATCGGAGATAGTGGATAAGTGGGTTTTCATTTCTCAGAGCTACATCGGGATATTTATTATGGTAACCTACTCCACAAAATAAGGATGATGGACTTCTTCCCATTCTCCACCCATATCGTAGATAATGTTGCTCTGGTGTTATCTCTATACTCTCAACATCTGAATGTTGTGACAAATACCATTCAGGGTCGAATAATATTGAATTCTCAAGTAGCTTCACCTGATACTTCTCATCCATTTTTATACCATTCAAATTAAATATCTAATTTGTTAATTGCCTTACTCAAAAACTAAAATTACTAAGGGATTTGAATAAAATGATTTCTATAAACTTAAAACATAATTAATAAGCTAAATATAAAATCTTAATTTAAAATATTTGGTTAACCTGAATTCAAACTCCAGAAAAGTTAATGCAACTGGGGGGACCCTGTTCAACTATTAATAATAGAAAAAATCTTATGTTAATTTTGTTGTATTTCATGATATCATTGATATTTATACGAAATTATGATCTCTTTGTGCGTCATTCAAGATACGCATCAAATATTCACCATATCCACTTTTCATAAATAATTTAGCTTGAACTTCAAGCTCATCAAGTGAGATAAAACCTTTACGAAATGCGACCTCTTCAGGGCATGCAATTTTTAATCCCTGACGACGTTCAATTGTTTGTACGAAGTGTGCCGCTGCGAGCAAATTATCATGCGTTCCAGTATCTAACCATGCAGAACCGCGGCCCATTAACTCTAGACTAAGTTCACCTCTTTCAAGGTATATTTTATTGAGATCCGTAATCTCCAACTCTCCACGATCACTTGGCCTGATCTCTCTGACTAAATCGCAAACATTATTGTCATACAAGTATAATCCAGTAATAGCATAATTTGATTTGGGTTTATTTGGTTTTTCCTCAACACTTATAACTTTTCCATTTTTATTGAATTCAGCAACTCCATATGCGCTTGGGTCCGCAATCCTATACCCAAAGATTGTTGCTCCTTGAATTCTTGAATTAGCTCTCTTTAAAAGTTCACTAAATTGATGAGCATAAAAAATATTATCTCCAAGAATTAGCGCGCAGGGACTGCTCTCTATATGATCCTGTCCAATTATAAATGCTTCAGCCAAACCATTTGGTGAAAATTGCTTGGCGTAACTTAGATTAATTCCCCACTGAGATCCAGTACCCAAAAGTCCCCTAAACAAACTTTGATCTTGGGGGGTAGTTATAATTAATATTTTTCGTATTCCAGCCAACATTAAAGTTGTTAGCGGATAGTAAATCATGGGCTTGTCATATACTGGCATTAATTGCTTGCTGATACCTTTTGTTAATGGATACAGACGGGTACCAGTACCACCAGCCAGAATAATTCCCCTTCGTTCGGTATCAGTTTCAGCCATAATTCCTCCATCAATCCTTGAAATTAGAAACAGCTAAATTTCTACAGTAGTATTTTAAATATTTTCTTCAAAGAAGTTATTTAAAAATAAGATATTTATGTTGTTTTTCAGAATGATAGTATGGCCGCAGTCCCAACTGCTATACGATATAAAATTTCCGTTACATCTTTAGTTACCTGTAGTTCACTTGAATTAATTTTTGGCATTACCATTATTTCATCCCCAGGACGTAATCTATTTCCAAGTTTATTATCAAAGTCTCTATCATGAACTCGTGTTATCGTCCCGTCTAAATGTAAAATAATCAGTTCGTTACGGTTTGCATTATTGGCAAATCCACCTGCTAATTCGATATAATCTTCTAATGTATATTTTTTATGATACACAAGTGAAGTTGGAAAAATTACCTCCCCAACTATAGATATGGTTGATGTTTTCAGAGGTACAGTTATTTCATCACCATCTTCAAGTAACATTTTTCCAGCATCTGGGTTATTAGCAATTACTACCTGCCCTTTTGGAATGACTCTTCGAGCTTTTTTTATGAAATTTTGAATCATTAAAGCGTTATCTTTCTGAGCATCTTTTTCAAGATCAGTTTTCGGTTGACGAGTTAAAACTTCCATTTGTAAAGCATCTAGTGATCTATCCAATGCAACCTGTTGTTTTTCAGCAACACTTTTTCGATATAACTGAATAGAATTTTGATCAGCATTTTCACGAAATTTTAATTTTGTCATCAACATTTCAAGTGTTGCGCCATATGGAAGCACATAAGTAGCGGGGCCATCTAATTCACCAGAAACAATTACTGAAATCGAATGAATATCATTATCGCGGACTAGTTCTACAATTGCGCCTGGGTAAAGGCGTGTTGTCATTGCATTAGTTAAGGGTTGGTAACTTGCTTGTTTGACTCCATCAACTACCTGAGTAATACGAGCAAAATTTGCAAGAGGATCTGGCTTAATAACTAATAACATCTCTCCTAATTGTGTATAAGGACCGATAAATTCTAGTTGAGCCGACTGTTGAACTGCACCTTTAACCGTAACAAATCCTTTTTTTCCACCAACTACTATTACATCACCATTTCGCAGCTGTACGGCAGGCATTATCCCATCTACAATAAAACTATATAAATTTATTTCCTGTATTATTTTGTCCCTTCGAATTATCTTTATATCGACAAAACTACCACTTTGTGAACTTATTCCTTCAGCACTATCCAAATAATACAGAATTGAATCCGAACTAAAACCATTGAATAAACCAGGATTATTTACATACCCTGTCACAAACACTTTAACCGGCTGACTTGCTTCCAAGTTCGCATAGGCTTGTACATTATTTTTAAAAACACGCTTCACATGGCGTAACACAAAATTATTTAAGTCGCCATTTTGTACTCCAGCTACATGAACCGGTCCTACTTCTGGTACAAAAATGTTTCCTTTTGGATCAACAGTTAAAGTTGCGCTAAAACTATAAGCGCCCCATAATTGAAGATTAATCTGATCCCCAACCGTGATTCTGTAGTCCGGGTTGAAACCATTGAATGGCTGGTCCTTAAATGTTCCCTGAAATAAAGATTGACCAAAAATTGGTATCTCATTTTTTGGTGTGGGCTGAGAATCTATACCATCTACTAACTGGGTTTCTAATGCAAAAGCCAACCCATGACCCAAAATGATCAGTAAAGTTATTATCAGGGATAAAATATTTTTCTTTACTCTATTAATAGGTATCATGATTCTACAAGGCTTCCTTTATAGCTATTGAATAGCTCAACATATTGTTCGATAATGAAAACTCAGCCTATAAATTACATACGATGATCTCGAATACTGGCTGACAGCATAATCCCAACACCATATAATAAGAATAAAATCACCGTTAAACTTACTAAATTATATATTTTATGTGGGTACTCAGCCTCCTCTGCCAATGAAGGCCGTGTAATTACTATCAGATGTTTCAACTTACCAGAAGCTTCCATTCTTGCACTTTCCAAAGCTTTTAGTGATGCGGCGTAAGCATCAGTAGCAAATTGTAGATCTAATTCAAGATTCTGAAAGTGTGCACTTAGAGTATTGAGTCGCTGTTCACCTTTCTCGTCACTTATACCAACCAATCGAACTTTCTCTACTTTAATTTGATTTTCTAAGGCGCCAATTTCAGCTTGAATTGATATTATTTGTGATGAATCAGTATTTAAGTAGCTTTTGGCGGCAGTTAGTTTGGCGCGCTCTTCTGCTAATCGCGTCTCTAATCCTTGAATAATACTGCTTATGCCTTTCGTTAACTCTTCGGGGCTAACTAAATTATTACTATTCTGAAAATCTAGGATGTCTTGTTTTATATTTCTCAATTTTCTTTGAGAGAGTTCTACTTCATTATTTACGAAGTCAACTTGTTTATTGGCTAGTTGATTACTCAAAGCATTAACGAATAATTCTGATTTTTGTATTACAGTCTCAACAAGAATACGAGCAAAGATCGGTTCATAAGCTTGCATCTCTATTGAAATTATACCATTTGTCTCATCATGACTAACATCTACATGATTTCTATAGTATTCTAAATATTCTTCTTGTGTTGCATCCGAATACAAACGGGAAAATACGTCATACTGATTACTTTTATAGTAATTTTTTAATCCTAATTCCCTATCCAGATACAAGGCCATATCAAGTGACTGTATATAGTTTACAACTAAAAATGTATCTTGATTATCAACTCCTATACTAGGTATAAGAAAACTAATCCCCGTTGACGATCCTTGAGATGACGCTGTATCTTTAACAATTAATTGTGTAGTACTTACAAAACGATCAGTTACCCAAAATAAATAATACCCACTCACACAAACGATGGGTACTATTACAATCAGAGTAAAGCCATAATACCAAGGTAAGTGTAATCTATGTTTATTTTTTATTTTTAAACTTTTTGTTTTTGAAGAAATATTCTTATACCAAGAAATAAGTAAATTAAAGTAAATATATTTTTTATTACTCCACCAGTTTTTATTAAGCACTCTTTTAACATCCATATTTAAACTTTAAGTTTTATCATTTATGAAAATTTATACACTATTTTGGTAAATGCTTATGGCTTCATTTATAGATTGACAAATTCTAACCTTACCATTTTCAATGTAGATTCCTACCTCACAATTTTTCTTTAAAACTTGAGTCGTATGAGCCACAATAATAAATGATGCTTTTTTTCTTTTTTCTTTAATTATATCTTCACATTTTTTTTTAAAGTGTACGTCCCCAACCGACATAACTTCATCAACTAAATAAACATCAAATTCTAGGGCGATACTTAGGCCAAATGCTAAACGCGCGCGCATTCCAGAGGAGTAACTTTTAATTGGTAAATCAAAATAATTGCCGATTTCAGAAAACTCTTGCACATAATTCATAATTTTACATTTATCTTTTCCCCATACACCATGAATTCCGCAAACAAAAGCCACATTCTCTCTACCGGTCATACTTCCCTGGAACCCGCCAGAGAGCCCCACTGGCCATGAGATTCTCTTATCTGTGATTACTCTACCGGAATCTGGATAATCAATCCCCCCCATAATTCTAAGTAACGTAGACTTACCAACCCCATTGCGCCCTAAAATTCCAATATTCTTGCCCTCAGGAAAGATCGCATTAACATTTTTAAAAAGTGTTTTCCTTTCGTTTTTTGTTTTATACGATTTTGTGAGATTTTCAAGCCTAATCATTGACTACGCACCAAGTCTTTCCAGAAAGCACGATATGTCAGAAGACCTAAAGCAAGCATCATTATTGACGAATATATTAAATATTTGAAATTTGAAAAAATTCCATGATAGCTTTTAAATAAACTTTCTCTGGTTAATTCTATGATATGTACTAATGGATTCCAAACAAGGTAGCTGTGATATTCTGAAGGAATTTGTTCAAGTGAAAAGAATACTCCTGAAATGAAGTAAAGAGGTCTTACAATCAATGGAAGAACTTTAGACATCTCAGGTAATTTCTCACCAATGACCGCTAATGTCAAAGATAACCCAAAAGAAAAGCATAAAAATAAAAAATTTACCTGAATAAGTAATAGAAAATCTCCAAATTCAGCTCTAATACCAATCCAAGATAATAAAGCTAATAGCGTAAGCATGCATAAGATATAAATAAAAAACTCTAATAATACTCTACTCAAAATTGCATCAAATGGTCGTAACTGACGATAGTTAAATAATCCACGATTTGATGATACAGCAGCAATTCCTTTATAAAAGCAGTGACTAAAAAATAAAAAAGGTGCAATTCCTCCCAACATAAATAAAGTTGTCGGAATACCTGGATAAAAGTTCCTATCAAGGAAATTAAATATTGCTGCCAGCATTAAAATATGAAGAGCTGGCTCAAGTAGTATCCAAGCATAACCCAGTCGCCACTTACCAAACCTTGTATTCATCTCACGAACGAGAAGTGAGTAGATCACATCTCTCTGGATCTTCCATATAGTTCGATTAGATGTAGGAATTTTTATGCTCATATACTAGCGACTAGTCTCTTGTACACTCTTATTATTTAGAGTTATGCTAAAGTTATACGTATATATAGCGAATATTCCTGATAATGCCACTTAAAATTTTAAATTGGCGCCATAACTATTATAGTGTCGTCTTTTGGCTCTTTTTAATGAAAAAATCTATCCTCACTAATTATTTAAAAAAGTTAAATATCATTAATTTCAACATTCATGTTAATTTTTATTTTCTTAATCAAATGCTGTGATTACATTGATATTCAATTGAATTGGTGTCTGTAAGAATATAACAGACCTTACCTTATATATCTTCCGTGGATTTATTATATCTAGAAGTTATGAACAGGAAATAGCGACTGCCAAGGCTTATAATAAATTTTTCATTTTAGAATGATCTTTTATTGTAAGCTTTCCTACATTCAAGCTACCCGCAAACGGGATAGAGTATACTAGGAATGAAATATTTATTAAGGTTTATTAATACAGGTTATCTAAGGGCAAATATAACAAATTACATTGAAAAATACTTATATCAGTTTTGATGAAGTACTCTAAACTTAAAACATAATGAGTCAGACTTTATCTGACAATTACCAATACTTCAGAATGTGTTATGTCAAGTCAGATTCGGTTGATACGTTTTCTTTCAAACGGCCTGCCCATCTTCAACTGTTACTATCAATATGCAGCACAACACTTTTAGCTTGATAAGTGCGATTAATATTATAATAGATAGACCATTCGTTTAAATTTTTACCCTTCTGTTGACCGACAAATCTTTCGATATAATGATGGTTGGTAGAACTCTTGTAAAATAGTTTTATGGAATCTTCCATCGATACACTGGTTTGTAAATGGCTTGCTGTATATATTTCATTTATACTTAATAGCCGTGTTACACTAGATTGTAACAATATTCTGTTCTACGATCATTCAGGTAACATAAAACTGTAAGATAATGTATGGCATAAAACGGAAATACAATGTCCTTCAGAAAGTCCTAAAAAGCAATTTGTATTTCGATGGTATACAGCTTGCAATAAATTTCTGTTAAAAAAGCATCGATATAGCCTTGCTGTTAAAAATGGCAAACCCCTTAAACTTTCCTACATACAAGATATCCCGAGAGTCTAGATAGACTGGATGGTGAGTTTCAATTTCCCCTCAGGCTCCACCATGATGTCGCTATCTATTCGAAGCCTGATCCTGCTACTCCGTAAGAATTGGCACCTCCTGAGTACCTTGGCTTAAAGCGTCTTTAATCACAATTGAGACTTAGCCAAGTCATGCCACAGCCAGGTATTAAAAACCCCAATAGAGTAAACAAATACACTGCCTTTAGGCAGTTCATTGGAAACGGATAGTTTTCCATAGACAAGCTCTTACAAAAAAGACAAACGCTAACTTCAATAACATAGTTTGCCTGATTTCTATGGTTGGGTACCAGCAGATTCATCTCAAGAAGAGTATCTACACCAGCAGTTTAAGCATAGAACGTGAAAGTCATTTGATATATTAAGCATATTCCAAGCTTCGTAGATGTTCCCATATCTAATTTAACAATCCGATTTTTAGTTAATGTAACGATCATTAGTAAGGATCATGAGGTTTATCCTTAGTTTGTTTTTAAACGCGCATCAAAACAATAAATTATATTTTTATAGAAGGATCTATCAGATATGGTCTAAAATAATAAAAGTTATTTATATGGCTGCAAGATAATTTTCTTGCAGCCTTGATGAGTTGAAATTAATATTATACTTATTATCGGAACATTGGTGCTTTAATATCTTCATTTAAACCGAGAGAGAAATCCTCTCTTTTATGAGTAAGAAATGGGCTATAGTAAGGATCTATACCTAAATGAGTTCTCCAGCGATTTTTTAAACATGTAGCTTCTCGTTCAAATCTTGCACGTTTTTCTGGTGTGTTATCAAGGCCACGGCTAATAGATTCATGATGATACATTTCTGCAAAAGGTGTCCAAAGATTACGAAAACCGGCTTTTTGGACCTTCAGGCATAAATCCACATCATTAAAGGCTACTTCAAAATTTTTCTCATCCAACCCTCCAACTTTCTCATAGGTTTCTTTTCGTAGTAATAAACAAGCAGCTGTTACTGCAGAAAAATTTTGGGTGCAAATTAATCGGTTCATATAGCCCATCACACTTTTTTTAAAAAATTTATGCGCATGACCTGCCAGCCCACCAAGTCCAATTACAACCCCAGCATGTTGAATTCGATTATCACTATAATACAACTTTGCCCCGACACAGCCTATATTTGGACGGCTTGCATGAGCAACCATTTCCTCTAGCCAATTCGATGAAATAACTTCTATGTCGTTATTAATCAAACCAATAATTTTTCCATGGGCATGTTTCACCCCGAAATTGTTAATAGCTGAATAATTAAATGGTTGGTCATATTTTATAACTCTCACTTTATTAAAGTTTTTTATGTATTCTAGATACTCTATCGTCTTTGGGTCTTTACTTTGGTTATCTAGAATTAATATTTCATAATTTTCATATGAAGTCTTTTTGAGAATACTTTCTACACATTGTTTTAGTATCGGTAACATATCCCGAGTAGGAATTAGAAGGGAAACCAACGGATTTTCATTCAGAATCGGCCAACGTACATACAGTGCACCTTGATCTTTTTCATATTCAACTTCAACATTCCTTTGCCCTTTATCATTAAAATATCGTTTCAGAATTTTTTTTGAACTTTCCAGGTAAAGATCTTTATTAAAATCACTAAACCTATGGAAGAGAATTCTTGGTATATGAAAAATAGAATCATTTGGTTTCTTTATTTTTTTCAGTATTTGAAGAAGTAAGTTGTAATCCCAGGCCATCTCATTCTTCAAGTTACTGAATGAAGAGGCTTCTAATAGTCCAGGAGCAAAAACAACAAATTCACCTATATAATTTATTGAATAGAATAAATCTGGATTCCACGCTGACTTGAAGTTCGGTGAAGACCTTCGGCTAGCACTATTAAGCATGTCTTCATCAGAATAAATAATTTTCGCTTTTGGTTTCTTACGTAAAATGTATTCAAAACAAGAAAGGGCTTTATTAGCAAGGACCGCCCTAGGGGGGCACATGAGATAGTAGCTATCTTTATTTAAAATTTTTTCAATCGATTGTCTATAATTAACTCTATCAATCAATCTGATTTTTTCATTATAACCAATTAGAGACTTAATCTTAGAGATTATCTTTCGATCTAGAAATTCCATTGGGATAATGAATAGGTTCCAGTTCTTATATTTTTGAGATATTATAGAGTATACAGTTCTTTTAATGCTATCTAAATTACTAGACTGGTCAACTGGTATCAAAATGGTAAAGCTAACTTCAGTTAAACCGTCTAGCTTAGGCCAAAGGCCTGGTTCAACTTTTTTTATCCACTCTCTATAGGAAATTCGGACACCATTAGGATTGAAAGTGGAATCATAATATGCCCATCGATAAGTTAATCTTGATGGAACTGAAAGTGACCTGTAAGATAGCCGGGCACGCATTCGATTGCGTGCGAATAACTTAGAAACACGAACTAGTGTTAATCTCTTAATTATAAAATTGCATTTATTTTGTGCCGGAGAAAACGATAAACTTTCTTCTCCTCTGGCTAACCAAATCAATCGTTTTGCCATACGTCCATTTCGTACGGATAAATTCAACTGTTTAGATTTCCGCCCTGATTGATGATGAATTGTGAAAAAGGTCTCAAGATAGCTTGTATCTGATTCAATCAAAACTTCAACCATATACCAGCCCCTTTTAAGTCTATTCTGCTCTATAGTAAATAGAGGTAGATTTGATATTGATTTCCCAACAATACAACCATTTTTATTTGTCTCGGTTAATATATCCTGGGAAGGGCGAAGTAATGGGCGTAAATCCAGTCTTGTTAAATGGGGAATATTATTAGTTAGGC